>NZ_JBEXNM010000035.1:0-86721 GCF_040611095.1 Streptomyces sp. NPDC003077
GTCCCGGGGGTGCTCTCCCCCCCCGCCCCCCCCCCGGCGCCCCGCCGCGGCCCCCGCGCCCGGCCGGGGGCGCCGGACGGCCCGCTTCGGGGCGGTGGGCGGATGGAGACGATCCTGACAGGCGTCTCGCCGCCCGCCGCCCCGCCGTCACTCCCGGGGCAGCGCCGTACGGTAATACCAGGTCAACGCCGCCTCGGCGCCGGAACCCTGGGCCGTGGCGACGCGCTGGAACCGAGAGGAGCGCAGGTCCCCGGCGGTCAGGATCCTCGGGTGCTGATCGCCGGGCGGGCAGTAGCCGTCGGCGTTCCGCGACAGCCCGTCCAGGACGGCCGGCCTGCCGCCGAGATTGCCCAGCAATGTGTCCGCCCGATGGACCCGTTCCCCTTCGGCCGTGCGGGTTTCCAGCAGGTACCCGCGGCCGTCACGCCGCACGGTGACGTGCTCGACCGGGACCAGGCGCACCCGTGTGTCCCGCGCGACCTCGCGGACCTTGTAAGCGTCGGCGGGCGGATACAGGACGTGCAGGGTGTGCGGGGCCGCGGGATGGGCGCGCAACCAGGTGCCGAGCGGCCGGTCGCCACCGAGGACGTACGTGTCGCCGGACAGCTCGTCCGGCCGCGCCCGCCACAACGGCGGCGGCGACAGGTCCGGGGACGCCCGCGTCCACGCCGTGTGACCCGGGCCGACCTCGGTCACGCCGGTGGCGACGACGACGGCGTCCGCCGCCAGCACCCGCCCGTCGGCGAGCCGTACCTCCGCGTGCCCGGGGTGACCGGCGACGCCCACGGCCCGTTCGGCGACCAGGGCACAGCGCCCGTCCTGCTGGACGCGGGCCAGGTCGGCGGCGAGCGCCTGGGCGAGGGCGGGGCCGTCCCGCCAGGCCCCGGGGACGTTCTCCAGCGCGGGGATGGCGTGCAGCTTGCCGCCGACGCGCCCGGGCTCGACGACGAGGGTGCGCATCCCCAGACTCGCCGCCATCAGCGCCGCCGCACAGCCCGCCGGACCGGCTCCCACGACCAACAGGTCGGTGTCATGGCGGTCGTTCACACGTGCTCCCTTCGGACGATGCGGACGGCGGCCCGCGTCCGCGCGCCGTCCCTGAGCCGGGCACGGCCGAGGGTACGGCACGCCTCCGCCCGTTCGACGGAACGGCCCAACGGCTCAACGGCCCGTCAGCCGAAGCAGCCGGGGGAGAGGGCAGGAACAACGGACACGGCACTCGGCGTTCGCCCGGCGCGTCCCGCCCCGCCGTCCGGGCCCACCACGAGGACATCCACCGACAGGCTCACGGCCTCAGTCGAGCACCGCCGCCGTGAGACGGGCCATCACCTTGCGCGCGCGAGGACCGTGCGGAGGATCTGACGGGCTTCCGTCCACAGGACGGCGCCGCCGACTCCGGGCACGACGTGCCGCACGGCTCCGGGAATGCGGGAGGTCAGTCCCGCTCCCTGGTCGGGGGAGTGGCCGGCGTCCTCCGCCCCGTACCAGACGTCCACCGGCACCCGGATCGACGAGAGATCGATGCCCCACCGACCCATGGCGAGCACGGTGTCCCGGGCGTAGCCCGCGGCCCCTTGGGCGAACGCTTGCCGCAGCGCCTCGCGGTAGGCGGCGGCGAACGCCTCCTGCTGGTACACGGCCCGGTCGCACGCCGGACTGTTGCCCATGACCAGGTCCCACATGGCCTGCGGAGTGAACCCGGCGAAGACCTTCTCGGCCGCCTCGGGATCCCGTACGGCGAGGTCCACCAGACGCCGCGGCTCGGGCGGCAGCGCGTCGGCGAAGCGGGGGTCGGCGACCTCGTCCGCCCCCGAGACCACGGCCAGCGCGCCCACCACGCCGGCGGCGGCGCAGGCGAGGGCGAACGGGGCCCCTTGCGAGTTGCCGACCATGGCCGGCCGTCCCAGGCCCGTCAGCTCGGCGAAGACGCGGATGTCCGCCGCGAAATCCGCCAGGGTGCGCCGGGGCGCCGGAGTGGAGGCGCCCAGGCCGGGGCGGTCAACGGAGATGAGCCGGACCCCGAGGTCGTGCACCGCCCGTGCCCCGAAACCGAGATGGCGGCTGGTGGCCGCCCCGGGGGAGAACAGGACCGGTGCGCCGTCGGACGGGCCCCACTCGGCCCAGTCCAGGAGCCTGCCGTCGGGCAGCCGTTCCTCGCCGGTACGCGTGGGAGGGACAACGAATATGTGCATGCCCGCATCATGACGGAGAGGGCCGCGGGCGATCATCCGATTACCGCACCACCGTTCACGGCCTGACCACGTGAGGCGGCGATGTCCTGCCGACGTCCCACGGCGCCGCACTTCCGACAACCCTCTCGGCGCCCGACGCGCGGCGTCATCGAATCCGACGTCACAGAGCGCGACTCAGGGCCGGGTGATGGCCGAGCCGCCCCGGCCCCGACGCGTCATCTGCCGGGACGCCGCCCGCGCCGCCCGCCGCTCAAAAGGGCGCCGTGACGCGTCCCCATGGGCCGATTCAGGACGGCGGCGCCATGGCGACGCGGACCCCGCGACTCTCGCCCTCGGAGAGGAACGCCGCCAGCGCCTCCCCCTCCTCGGCGACCTCGGAGCGCTCGGCACGGGAGAAGCGGCGCAGCGGGGTGACCAGCACGGTGCCGTCCTCGACGTCCCAGGTCGCGGAGACCCGGCCGTCGACCAGGACGAATCGCGCGCCGGTGACGGAGAGGCCGCGGTGGGCGTCGTCGATGATCCGGCCGCGGTCGTGGTAGCCGAGGACCGCGTTGTCGAACGCCGGAAGGAACCGCACGGGGGCCGGGGTGCCGGGGCCGGGGCGGGGTGCGCCGGGGAGGTCCAGCAGTTCCCGGCCCCGCTCGTCGCGGAAGGCGACGAGCTCCTCGCGGACCGCGGCGACCGCGTGCGGCAGTCCGGTGAGGCCGCACCAGGCGCGCAGGTCGGACGTGGCGGCGGGGCCGAACGCGGCCAGATAGCGCCGCACCAGCGCTTCGCCGACCGGATCGGAGCCGTCCGGGGCCGGCGGGTCGATCTCCCGTCCGAGCCAGGAGGAGAGCAGGACGTTGCGCACCCCCGCTTTCCGGCGCCACAGACCGCGTGGCGGCAACTGCGCCGCCGGAACGAGGGCGGGGATCAGCAGCTCCCCGAGTGCCCGCACTCCCGCCTGCGGCCAGCGCCCGGCGAGCGTCCGCGCGAGCTCGGGAGTCGAGCGGGGCCGGTCGTCGGCCATGACCGCCAGCCCCGCCGCCGCGAGTTCGTCGAGGTCTATTCCGTCGAGCTCGCGGCGGTAGGTCCCCAGGACCCGTTGGCGCAGCATGGCGTTGTGGCGGGCCCGCCAGGCCAAGGCGTCGTCGGCGGTGACGAGGTGGACGGTGCGGCGCATGAGGTGGGTGCGCACCACGCGCCGGCCGGTCAGCAGGTCCGAGAGCGCCGCCGGATCGAACGCGCGCAGCCGCGACCAGAGCCCGGCGAACGGTTCCTGGGGTTCCTGCGCCTGCAGGCCACACAGGTGCGCGACGGCGTCGAGGACCGGTATGTCGGCGCGGGTGAGGAGCAGTTGCCGGGCGAGTGTCGCGCGGTTGAGCGCCCGGGTGTCGAGGACCGTCATCGGGCCACCATGGGGCGCGGCCCGGCTTCCTCGGCGTCGGGAGGGGGCGGAGCGCAGGGGAGCGTGGTCGTGGTGGACACGGTGGTCGGGCCCTTCCGGTCGTTCTCGTTGTCCGCAGGTGACCACAGTCGCAGGAGAAGCGGTCAGGACGTGTCCGCTTCCCGGTGCAGTATGGGGGCATGCCGAAGACTTCCGCGCGATTGTTGGCGCTGCTCTCCCTGCTCCAGGCGCGCCGGGACTGGCCGGGGGCGCTGCTGGCCGCGCGGCTGGAGGTCAGCCCGCGCACCGTGCGCCGCGATGTCGACCGCCTGCGCGAACTCGGCTACCCCATCGTGGCGACGAAGGGCCCCGAGGGCGGCTACCGGCTGGGCGCGGGCACGGAGCTGCCCCCACTGCTGTTCGACGACGAGCAGGCGGTCGCCCTCACCCTCGCTCTCCAGATCGCCACCACCGCCGGCGCGGGCATCGAGGAGGCCGCGGCGCGGGCCTTGACCACCGTGCGGCAGACGATGCCCGCGCGGCTGCGCCGCCGGATCGAGACCCTCCAGGTCACCGCCGTCGAGCGGCCCACGCACCAGCCCGTCCCGCAGGTCGGCAGCGGCCTGCTCATGATGCTCGGCGCCGCCGTCCACGCCCGCGAGGTACTGCGTTTCGACTACACCCCCGCGTCCGCCCCGCCCGGAGCCGGGGACGAGGAGTCCGCCGGGGCGCCACCGCGCCGGGTGGAACCCCACCACCTCGTCACCTGGGGCGGGCGCTGGTACCTGATCGCCTGGGACCTCGATCGCGAGGACTGGCGCACCTTCCGCGCCGACCGGATCACCCCGCGTACCCCTACGGGTCCCCGCTTCACCCCGCGCGAACTGCCCGGCGGCGATGTGGCCACCTTCGTGACCAACAAGTTCCAGGGCATTTCCCGCGACTGGCCCTGCCGCGGCGAGGTGATCCTCGACCTGCCGGCCGCCGCCGTGTCCCCCTACGTCCACGACGGAGTCGTCGAGGAACTCGGCCCGCACCGCTGCCGGCTCGTCCTGGGGGCGTGGTCGTGGCCCGGTCTGGCCGCCACCATCGGCAGGTTCGACGCCGACATCGAGGTCGTCGGCCCGGCCGAGCTCCGGGACGCCTTCGCGCGCCTGGCCCGCCGTTACGCCGACGCGGCGGCGGCCACCGCGCCCGCCACGGAACCTCCGGCCCCGGCCTCCTGAGCGCGCGCCCACAGCATCAGGGGGCGGTACCCGGTACCGCCCCCTGTCCGCACTACGCGCTTACTTGGCTTCGTTCAGAGCGGCCAGCGCCTGGGCCCAGCGCACGTACTTCAGGTCGGCGAGGTCCGCGACCGTGGTGACGCCGAACGCCTCCTTCAGCAGTTCGCCGTCACGGTCGGAAACGCCTTTGAGCGCGGCAACCGGAGCGGCCAGGATCTCCGGCAGGCTCTTGTCCGCCCACGCCTTGTCCAGCACCTTCTCCAGCTCGATCGAAGCCACGTTCGCCCTCCCAGGGTCATGAATCGATGGGTCGTGAATCGGTGATCCGCGTGCCGTCGGCCGGCCGTCGCGTCGGCGAACGCGCCGGGCGGAGGTACAAGTCGGGCCCGTAGCCGGTTCCCAACCCTTGGCAGGGCGACGGGTGGTGACGGCGCGTTGCCTGGTCGGTCGACGTGGCGATCGCGTCCGCACCGATCGTGCCGCGCCCTCCTTCCCGGCTTTCCGGCGCCATGACGGCACGCGAAGGCGCCGGAGTGTTCCGGCGCCCGCGTCTTCTACACGCGTGTAGAAGCATAGGGTGTCGTGCCCGGTCGCGAACACACATTCCCGTGCCGGAAAACGAAGTTCGGGTGAACCGCTCGCCTCCGGCACCTGGACGGGACCGCGAGCCACCGCGTCCGTGCCACGGCCCCGGTCGGGCGGCAGGCGCCGTCTCCCGGGCGACTCACCCCGGCGGAAGCGAAACGGCGGGCGAGCGCCGTGGGTTCGGCGTGGCTACGGGTGCGGAACCACGGCCACGGCACCGGGGGCGTGATGGAGGGCCGCGTGCGCGACCGAGCCGATGCGCCGGGGGCTGACGCCGCGTTCCCGGCGCCCGACCACCAGCAGCGCGGCGGCGCCCCCGTGCGACAGCAGGACCTCCGTGGCGGAGCCCATCTCGACGTCCTCGATCACCTTCACCGCCGGGTACTTCTCCCGCCACGGCGCGAGGGCGTCGGCCAGCAGCTTCTGGTTGAGCGGTGCCAGGCCGCCGGCCTCGTCGGCCAGCCACAGGGAGCCCAGGCTCCAGGTGACGACCGACGGAATGCTCCAGGCCCGCACCGCCCGCAGGGTGGCGCCTCGCGCGGCAGCCGCCGCGAAGGCGAACTCCAGTACCGGGGCGCCGGTCTCCCCGGTGTCCTCGACGCCGACGACCACCTCGTCCAGCCGCCGTTCCGCGTCGGCCGGGCGCGGGTCGCGCACCATGACGACCGGCCGGGTCGCCTGCCGCAGCACGTGCAGGGCGACGGAGCCCAGGAGGTAGCCGGTCAGCGTGCCGTGCCCGCGCGAGCCCAGGACGAGCAGGTCGGCCTCGGCCGCCTCGGCCAGCAGGGCGTCCACCGGCTCCCGTACCACCAGTTCGGTGCCGACCGGCAGGTCGGGGAAGGTCTTCGCCAGCCGCGCCCTGCCCTCGTTGAGGACGTTCCGGGCCCACTTCTCCCGCACGTCCGTGTCCAGGGCGAGCGGTATGTCCAGGGGCTGCCACAGCCAGGCGTGGACCAGGCGCAGTTCTTTGCCGGTGCGGGCCGCCTCGGCGGCGGCCCAGTCGGCGGCGGCGAGGGCCTGCGGGGAGCCGTCCAGTCCGACGGTGATGGTGCCAGGCATGGGGGCCTCCAGGGCTTCGGGGTGGCTGCCTTCGGTCGGTGCGGTGACCTGTGTCCACCCTCTGATCGGACCGGTCGCCGGGGCGTGGGCCGAAGGGCCCGGGACGAGGGCCGGTGGGCCCTGGTCCGGCGTCCCGGGAAGGGGGCTTCACCGGGGGCTTCACCGCGCCGGCGGACGGGGTGGGCACGCGTGCACCGCGCCGGTGGACGAAACGACGCACGCCGACGGGCTCCTCTGGCGCGCCGGCTATCCGGCGTCGACGCACCCCAAGTGGGCCAGGCAGGTGCCGGAAGCGGTGAACGGCTCCAGCCGCGCGACCGTCACCGGTCCGCGCAGTTCCGCCAGCGCCCCGCGCATCAGGCCCAGGTGGACGCGGCACACCAAGGCGCCGTGCTTCTCCGCGAGTTCCAGGAAGGGGCAGTGGCGCAGGCGGACGCGCTCCGGAGCGGCGGCGTCCGGTTCGGCTTCGGGCTGGAAGCCGAGGCCGGTCAGGAGCGTGGTCAGCCGCGCGACGGTCTGTTCCCTGGTCAGTCGCTCGAAGGGCGGTGGCCGGTCCACCAGGAACCGGCCCCAGGCGCGCCCGGCTTCCTCCAATTGCTCGTCCGTGCCGGACGCGGCCGAGGACAGGTGCCCGAGCAGGACCTCGGCGAGCAGGCGGTAGTCACGGGCGCCGCCGCGGTTCATCCCCGGCCGCATCGCGTAGACGGTGCGGGGGCGCCCCGGCCCCGGCCGCTGTTCCAGCGTGCGCTCGACGGTTCCCTCGGTCACCAGGGCGTCGAGGTGGAAGCGGGCGGTGTTCGGGTGCGTGCCTATCCGCCGGGCGATGTCGGTCACGCCCAGTGGGATGCCCGCCTCGCGCAGAACGTGTATGACTTCCGCTCGTCGCGAGCCGCGGGGCGCCGCCATGTCGGTCACCTCTCTTCGGGGCGCGGTGCCCGGGCGCCGAGCGCCGGGCGGCTCGGTCCCGGGCCGCCGCCGGTCACGCCGTCCGCGCCGGGGAACCGTACGCCTGGACCGAAGAAACGTACGCCCGCACGCCAGTGCGACGGAAGTCCCGCAAGAGCCTTTCCGTGGCGAGGAACCTCGCTTGTACGCGGTGCGCGGAGGGATCGGCACGCAAGAGGGCCGGCGTCTTGGGCCGTATGACTGAATCCCGCGGCCCGACGGGCGCACGATGGGCACGCGAGGGGATGGCGGCCCATCAGGCGCGCGGTGCGGTGTGCTCCGCTCCCACCGGGCCCACGCGGTGGTGTGGTCGCCAGGATCACGGCTCCCCCTCCTGCCGAAATCCATGACGTACGAGTTCGCGAGTTCTCGATCAAGTCTACGAGTTCTCGATTTTTTCCCAATACCACCTGTAATAATAGCGCGACCCATGAGCAGGGTGTGAGGAAAAGAGGAGCACGTGACACCACTCCCGATCCGTGTCCGAGCCGCCCATGAGTAAGGCGCACCCCGTCCCCGCCGCGGACGCTCCCTGTACCGGGGGCCGGGCGGAAGACGTGGTTCCGAGCGTGCTGGCGGACGTGCGGTCCCTCACCGCGGTCCCGGAGGCCCCCGCCGGCGCCGTGTGGAAGCTGGCCGAGACCGGACGCCAGCTCGACGCCAACGTCGTCCACCTGCCGCCCCGGCGCCGCGTCGACACCCACGCCGAACGGGACCTGGACGTCCTGCTGCTCGTGGTCGGCGGCGACGGCACGCTCGTGACCGCCGAGGGGCCGCGGCCCCTCACCGAGGGATCATTGCTGTGGCTCCCGCACGGCTCGCGCCGCAGCCTGTCCGCAGGGGAGAACGGCCTGTACTACCTCACCGTCCACCCGCGCCGGCCCGGTCTGCGCATCCAGCGCTGGGAGCCGTCGGACGGGGACGCGGGCGCGGGAGCCGACGGCTGAAACCCGCATGGCGGGCTCGTGGCGGGCCCATATCGGCTTGCGCCGGGCCCGTTTCGGCAGGCGGTACACCCGTGAGAGGCGGGTGGCCGGGAACGCGGCCGGTGCGGGCGTCCGCCCGGCCGAGCGGGAGAAGGAGAGGGGAAAACGTGCGGGACGACAGGAGCGCCACCCCGGAACTGTTCCGCCTCAGCGACATGATCGAGCAGGGAGCGCCGGACCTGGCGGACGGCTCGCTGTGGCGGCTCCCCGGGGACCCCCGCCGCCTGGACGCGACGCTGCACCGGCTGCCGCCCGCCCAGGCCCTGGACGAGCGGACGGACGCCGGCTCGGACGCCCTGCTGATCGTCCTGGAAGGCGACGGCCACCTCGTCACCACCGACGGCGCGGCCCCACGGAAACTGCGCTCCGTATCGGCCGCCTGGCTGCCCCCCGGCCTCGGCTACAGGCTGCGGGCCGGAGCACGGGGGCTGGCCTGCGTCCGCGTCTGCGCCCGCCCGGGCGACCCCGCGCCCCCGCGCGCCGCGGCCGTGCGTGACGAGGGAGGGGAGCCCGCGTGCATGCTCGCCCTGGTCTGCCCCGAATGCGGCCGTATGGCGCCCGGCTCCGACGCCCGGTTCTGCTGGCGGTGCGGCTCCCCGCTGCCGGACCACTGACCGTCGCGGGCCGTCGGCGGCGTATTGACGGCCCTCCGCCCGGGCAGGACAGCGGCACCCCGTGAGACGTCACGGCGGCGCGAGAGGAGGGCCGCGTCATGGCGATCGCGGAACCGGACACCGGTTTCTGGGCGGCGGGCACCGGACGCGCCCCCGGTCAGGAACACTCCTGGGTCCAGTCCGGCCAGACCTACGGCCAGGTCCGCCGGTTCATCGCCCACCCGCTCGCGCTGAGCGGGGTGGAGCGCCGGGTGGAGATCACCCACGTATCGGAACGGGTCGGCGCGACGGGCGAACGCGTCATCGACGTCGTCGTCCGCAACGTCGGCTCGACCACGGCCCACTACGGCGTCTTCTACGCCCAGACGGCCCGAGGAGCGTCCGTCGGTGCCGCCCCGCCCCGTTACGGCGCACCGGCGGCCCCGGAACGGGCCTCCGCCACAACGCCGTCCGCGTGCTCCCGGCCGGGGCGCAGGTGGAGGCGGCGGCCGGGCCAGCGCCCGCGCAGCCACCGGTCGTGGCTGGCGAGGACGATCGCGCCCGGCCCGGCGCCGAGGGCGTCCTCCAGTTCGTCACACAGGCGCGGGGACAGGTGGTTGGTGGGCTCGTCGAGCAGCAGAAGTTGCGGTGGGCGCGCCACGAGGAGGGCCAGCGCGAGCCGGCGGCGCTGGCCGACGGACAGGTGGCCCACGGGCTTGCCGAGATCCGCGGCGTGCAGCAGCCCCAGCGAGTCCAGCGGGACCGCCTCCGCCCGCTCGGCGCCCAGGAACCGCGTGTAGGTGTCCCGCGCCGTGCGGTCCGGGCGGGGGAACACGGTGTCCTGCGCCAGCAGTCCCACGGACAGGCCCGGCCGCCGCCGCACCTCGCCCTCGGCGTGGAGCCGGCCGGCCAGCACGGAGAGCAGTGTGGACTTCCCGGCCCCGTTGTCCCCCGTCACCAGGAGGCGGTCCCCGGGCGGGACGTCCAGGTGCGCGAGGCTCAGTCGGCCGGGCACGCGGACGTCGCGCAGGGTGACGAGATCGCCCTCTACCGGTTCTTGCACAGGATCCTCTGCCGGCTCGGCCGTGAGTGCGGTGACGTGCAGGCGCAGGGGGCGGGGCGGTGCGGCGATCGCGGTCCGCTCCCGTTCGGCGAGCCGCCGGGTGGCGTTGCGCACCCGGCGGGAGACCTGCTGCTGGACCCGCCCGGCACGGTGGCCGTAGCCCATCTTCTCGCTGTCCCGCGGCCCCCGGTCCGGGGCGACGCGGCGCGCCGTCACCCCGGCCGAGCGGCGCAATTCCTCCAGTTCCTCCTGCTGGTGTGCGTAGTCGCGTTCCCAGCGCTCCCGTTCCGCCCGCTTCTCGGCCTGGTAGGCGCTGTAGTTCCCGCCGAAGCGCACGGGCCCGTCCACGGCAGGGTCGAGGTCGATCAGGTCGGTGCAGACGGCGTCGAGGAACGCCCGGTCGTGGCTGGCCGCCACGACGACTCCGGGCAACTCGCGGACCTGGCCTTCCACGAAGGCCGCCGCGTCGTCGTCGAGGTGGTTGGTCGGCTCGTCCAGCAGCAGCGCCGCGGGGCGCCGGACGAGGAGCGCGGCCAGGGCCAGCCGGCCGCGCTGCCCGCCGGAGAGGGAGCCGAGCGTCCGGTCGTGCGCGACGCCGCCGAGGCCGAGCCCGTCGAGGACGATCGCGGCCCGCCGGTCGGCGTCCCACGCCTCGCGTTCCTGGGCCTGTTCGAGCCGCCGTCCGTACGCGTCCAGCAGCTCGGCGTGTTCGGGACGGTCCTCCGGGGTGCCGGCGAGCAGCCGGGCGAGCCGGTCGAGTTCGGCCAGGTCGGCGCGGGCCTCCCGCAGGGCGTCGTCCAGGACGCGGGCGATCGTGGCGTCGCCGTCGAACGGCATCTCCTGCCGGAGGAAGCCGAGGTCGTGCGGGCGGGTGACCTGGCCGGCGTCGGGTTCGTCCACCCCCGCGAGCAGGCGCAGCAGGGTCGACTTGCCGACGCCGTTCTCGCCGATCAGCCCGACGCGGTGGCCGGGGGAGACGGTGAGGGAGACGCCGTCGAGGACCCGGCGGGTCCCCAGCGTGCGGACGAGGTCGTGGGCGATCAGGGCGGGTCGGGGCATGGTGGTCCACCTGTGGGGTGCGAGGGGTACGCGGCCCGCCGGGAAAGATTCCTCGGACGCGGGCCAGGCCGGGTTCCGGCGCCTCACACCTCGGGGGCGGACGTCTCCTTCAACTCGCCGTCGGCCAGCCGCAGCCAGCGGTCGATCCCGATCCGCGCGAGGAAGCGTTCGTCGTGGCTGACCACGACGAACGCCCCCTGGTAGGAGGCCAGCGCGCTCTCCAACTGCCCGGCGCTCGCCAGGTCGAGGTTGTTCGTCGGCTCGTCCAGGAGCAGGAGCTGCGGGGCCGGTTCGGCGCACAGCACGCACGCCAGCGTGGCGCGCAGCCGCTCGCCGCCGGACAGCACCCGCACCGGCAGGTGCGCCCGGGCGCCCCGGAAGAGGAAGCGGGCGAGCAGGTTCATCCGCTCCGCCTCCGTGCGGTGCGGGGCGAAGGCGGCGAAGTTCTCGGCCACCGTCCGGTCGGGTGCGAGCAGGTCGAGCCGCTGCGAGAGGTAGGCGATCCGGCTGTCGGCCCGCTTGATCTCGCCTTCGTCGGGGGCGAGGTCGCCGTGCAGCAGGCGCAGCAGCGTGGTCTTGCCGGCGCCGTTCGGGCCGGTCAGGGCGATGCGTTCGGGCCCCCGGATCGTCAGGTCGACTCCGGCCGGCCCGAACAGGGGCCGCTCGCCGTGGCTGACGCGGAGCCCCTCGCCGACGAACAGGTTGCGCCCCGCGGCCACCTGCGTGGCGGGCAGGTCCAGCACGAGGCGCTGCTCGTCGCGCACGGCACGCCCCGCCTCGTCGAGACGGGCCTTGGCCTCGCTGACCCGGGAGGCGTGCATCTGGCCCGACCGGCCGGCCGCCTCCTGGGCGCCGCGCTTCATGTTGCCGGCGAAGATGCGGGGCAGGCCCGCGTTCTTGAGGTTGCGGGAGGCGTTGCTCATGCGGCGCTCGGCGCGTTCGCGGGCCTGCTGCAACTCCCGCTTCTCGCGCTTGAGTTCCTGCTCGGCGTTGCGGACGTTCTTCTCCGCCACCTCCTGCTCCGCCTGCACGGCCTCCTCGTACGCGGTGAAGTTGCCGCCGTACAGGCGCAGCGCGCCGCGGTCGAGTTCGGCGATGCGGTCCATGCGGTCCAGCAGCGCGCGGTCGTGGCTGACCAGGAGCAGGCAGCCGGGCCAGTCCTCCAGGACGTCGTAGAGCTTGTGGCGGGCGTCGAGGTCGAGATTGTTCGTCGGCTCGTCCAGCAGCAGGACGTCGGGCCGCTTGAGCAACTGCGCCGCGAGGCCCAGCGAGACGATCTGACCGCCGCTGAGGGTGCTCAGGGCGCGGTCGAGGGTCACGTCCGTGAGGCCGAGCCGGTCGATCTGGGCGCGCGTGCGCTCTTCGATGTCCCAGTCGTCGCCGATGGTCGTGAAGTGCTCCTCGCTCACGTCGCCGGATTCCACGGCGTCCAGCGCCCGGATCACCTCGGCTACGCCCAGCACCTCGGCCACGGTGAGGTCGGAGGCGAGGGGGAGGTGCTGCGGGAGGTAGCCGAGGACGCCGGAGACGGACACGAAGCCGGCGGTGGGCCGCAGTTCACCGGCGATCAGCTTGAGCAGGGTGCTCTTGCCGGACCCGTTGGGCGCCACCAGCCCCGTGCGGCCGGTGCCCACGGTGAAGGAGAGGTCCTGGAAGACGGGGGTGTCGTCGGGCCAGGAGAAGGACAGGTTCGAGCAGACGACGGAAGCGTCGGACATGGGAATACCTCGGAGAACGGCACGGGCCCGGCAGACAGACCGGTGCCCGGAAGACGGGAAAAGTGCACGACGAGGCAGCCACCACGGCGGTGCTCCTGTGCACCGGCCGGCGGCCGTCAGGTCCGGGTATCACCCGGAGATGTCGTCGTCACCCACCACGGCTATGTCTCCTCGATCCGAGATCACGTCTTCGTCAGGCTAACACTCGTGTTCGAGGCTGTCGCGGGATTAATTCCGGTGGCGAGGGCGGGGCGGGCGCGCCGCGAGCCGAGTCGCCGACGAGGCTGTGGGTGGGTGGCATCAGGCACCCCCGGCATCCGATACCCCTGGGGGGTATTTGACAGGTCGCGAGGAGGTGGCTACCTTCTTCATCAACGGATACCCCCCAGGGGTAAGGAGTGGATGATGACGAACGAAACGAACTGGCACCTCAAGGGCGAGTGGTTCGACGTGTGCAGCTGCTCGCTGCCCTGCCCCTGCACCTTCGCCCAGTCGCCGACGAACGGGGCCTGCCTGTTCACCCTCGTCTGGCAGATCCACGAAGGGCACTTCGGCGACCTGCGGCTGGACAACCTCGGCGTGGTGGCCCTGGGGGAGTTCGCCGGCAACATGTGGGTGGGTGACCCGGACGCCACGATGAAGGTGATGTTCTACATCGACGAGAAGGGGAGCCAGGCGCAGCGCGACGCGCTGGAGGAGATCTTCCGGGGGAACGTCGGCGGCTGGCCGGGGAAGTTCGGCTCGCTGATCAGCGAGGTGCGCGATGTGCGGTACGCGCCGATCCGGTTCGACGCCGCAAAGGACCTGGCCTACTGGCGGGCGAGCGTGCCGGGGAAGGTCAGTGTGGGGGCGACGGCGCTCACCGGTCCGACCTCGGACCCGAACCGGCGCGTGCAACTGATCAACGCACCCGGCGCGGAGGTCGGCCCGGGACAGGTGGCGACCTGGGGTGTGGTCAGCGACGATCGGGTCCGGGGATTCGACTTCTCCCGGGAGTACCGGGGCGGATCGAGCAAGCACTTCCCGTTCGACTGGCGTCCCTCGGACAAGTAGCGCGATCGGCGCTCCTGTTGAGATTTCCCGTGTGGTGTCGTCCGGTGAAGTCCCTTGGGGGCGGCACGATGGCACCTCGCGGGGAACTCCGATAAATGTTATGCGGTGTTCGACTTCAGGTGCGCCGCTGCCTCACCCGCTTCTTTGCAAAAGGGGCAGGCACAGTGAATCCGGGGCGAGTTCCAGGAGCCGGCGGCGGATACCGGAGGTGGCCGCCAGCAATTGTCCTTGCCAGCGGGTGATGATTTCACTGTCGTCGCCGAAGAGCCCGACCGCGGCGATGGTGGCCCCGTTGTGTCCGAACAAGGGGGTGGCGAGGGAATGCATGGCGGGCACCGAGGTGTCCGGCAGCAGGGCGAGGCCGGTCCTGCGGACGGTGGCGAGCAGGCCGGTGGCCCGGGAGTAGCGCGGATCGCAGGCCAGCAGGGCCGCTCCGGCGGCCGAGTCGCGGGTGTCCCGCAGCGGGGGCACCCGTCCGGCGGCCGTGGCGCGCCGTTCCCCGACGATCTCTATGTAGGTGACGCTGTCGTCGTACAGCACCGCCAGATAGGCGTCTTCCTTGGTCAGGTGGTGCAGGTGCCGTAAGTGGAGCATCGCCGCGTCGCGCAGCTGCATCCGGGTCAGGTTCAGACTGCCCACTTCCCACAGGCGCAGCCCGATGGAATATCGGCCGTCGCTCCCTCGTTCCAGCGCGCCCCACGCGGCGAGTTCGGAGACGATGCGGTAGACGGTGGAGGTCGGTAATCCCGCTCGCCGGGATATGTCCGAGAGGGAGAGATGCGTGTGAGCCGTGTCGAAAACGCTCAATATGGTGAGAGCGCGGCCGGTGACGGACTTCGTCGAAGAGGTGCCGAGTGGCATACCGGTTCCTTCTGCTCATGGCTCATGGGTTCTCGATTTCCGATCGTCGCCGACGCCGTGATGTGTCACCAGAGGATCCGGTGAACTTCTCATCCCGTGAGATTCGTGAAGCCCGCGGTATGCGAATTCAGGACAGGTGCGGATTGTTTTTGGGCGGTTTCCCGGTTCAATTCGCTCGGGATGCCAGGGCGGGCTCCGCGGGCGCGGCCCCGCTCTTGGCGGGCAGCCCGGCGACGCACACGATGGTGGCGCCGAGGAGGGCGGCGGCACAGCCGATCAGGGTGGTGGTGTAGCTGCCGGTCAGGTCGTGGAGCAGGCCCGGCACGTACGAGCCGACGGCGGAGCCGACCTGATGGCCCATGGACAGCAGTCCGAACACCAGGCCGAGGGCGGCGGGTGGGAAGTGCCGGGTGGCGATGATGTGGGTGGGGGTCACCGTGGCGAAGTCGACCAGGCCGAAGAGCAGGCCGAAGGCCACGAGCCAGCCGTCGTAAGGCGCGACGGCCAGGAAGACCAGGGTGAGGGACCGCGCCGCGTACAGCACGGCCAGGATGCGGGCGCAGTTGTAGCGGTCGCTCAGCGGCCCGGAGGCCAGGATTCCGGCGATGTTGGCCGCGGCCAGCAGGCTCACGGTGGTGCCCGTCAGGGCGGTGGAGTTGCCGTGGTCGTGGGCGAGCGGCACCAGGTGCGTGTCGATCAGCCCGGTCGTGGTGACGCCGCACACGAAGTAGGGGGTGAGCAGGGCCCACAGCACGCGGGAGCGCAGCACCTCGCGGCCGGTGCCGCCCTTCTTCTGTTCCTCGCTGCTCTCGGGGGCCGGGCCGCCGTACGGTTCCAGTCCCTTGTCGGCGGGCCTGGACCGCAGCAGCACCGCGATCAGCGGTCCCACGACCAGCATCAGCAGCGCGCCCTCGACCGCGAGCGTGGTGCTCCACCCGTACGCGTCGATCAGCATCAGGGACAGCGGGACGAAGACGAACTGCCCCGCGCCGAAGCCGGATTCGACGAAGGAGAAGGCCACGCCCCGGCGCGCGGTGAACCACTGGCTCACCACCAGGCCCGCCGTCACGCCGGAGGCCGCGCTGAAACCGAGGGAGGCGAGCAGCCCGTACAGAGCGGCGAGCGCGCCCACGTTCGTGGCCTGCGACGAGGCCGCCAGGCCCAGGCCCGCGATGACGACGCCCGAGGAGAGCACCGCGCGCGCCCCGTACCGGGCCGACAACTGGCCGACCAGCGGCTGGGTCAGGCCGTAGATCAGGAAACTGGCCGTCCCCACCAGGCTGATGGTGCCGCGCCCGACCTCAAGGTCGTCCTCCCAGGCGGGGATGAACGCGCCGAAGGCGATGCGGGTGCCCTGTGCGGTGAGCAGGCCCAGCAGGACCAGGACGAGCATGCCCCAGGCGGGGTGGACGCGCGGGGCGGGCCGGGACGTCATCGGTGTCCTTTCGCTATGGAGCGCAGCCGGCCCATGAGCTCGTCGGCCTGGGCGGGGGTGAGGGAGCCGACGATGTCGGCGTTGAGCTTGGCGATCTCCTGCTGTACGCCGTCCCGCAGCGCCCGGCCGGCGTCGGTGAGGCGCAGCCGCACGACGCGGCGGTCCGTGCTGTCGGGGAACCGGTTGACCAGCCCGTCGCGTTCCAGCCGGTCGAGAACACCGGTGATCGTCGCGCTGTCCATCACCAACTGCTCGCGCAGTTGGGCGGAGCTGCGGCCGTCTTCCTCCCACAGGCCCGCCAGCACCGCGTACTGCGGCGCGGTGAGGCCGAAGGGCGCCAGACGGCTCTTGAGCTCGGCGTGCACGCGCTGGTAGGCCTTCCCCAGGATGAAGGTGATGCAGTCGTTGATCACGATCATGGGCGGCCTTCCGACGAACTCTTGTGTGCAAGACACTTGTGCGCGAGAGAAGTTACCACTCGCGCCGTGCCGGAAGGTTTCCTCGTCTCTCATGGTGGGATGGCGCGGTCGCATCCCCGCTGGTACGCGTCGGCCCGTTCCGCTCAGTGGGAAGGATCGTTCCCTGACGTGACGGACGGGGCGCAGAATCGGCACCGCTCCACCGCCCGGCGGGGGAGTTGTCCGGAACGTGAGGGTGCGCGGAGACGGGGGAACTGTGCCGTTCGACGTCCAGAAGATCGCTCGTGAGTTGCTCCAGGCAGAGGACGAGGCCACCGAGGCCGGCCTCCTGACGGACCGTTGGCCGGACCTCGGGGTGGAGACGGCGTACGACATCCAGGCCGCGGCCCTGCGGCTGCGCGAGGAGCGCGGCGAGCGGATCGTCGGCGTCAAACTCGGGCTCACCTCGCCCGCGAAGCAGCGGCGGATGAACGTCGACGAGCCGCTGGTGGCCTGGCTGACCGACCGGATGACGCTCGCCCCCGGCGCGAAGGTGCCGGTGGACACGCTCATCCACCCGAGGGTCGAGCCGGAGATCGTGCTGGAGATCGGTGCCGCGCTGACCGGTCCCGGCCTCACCGCCGAGCAGGCGCTGCGCGGCGTCCGCGCCGTCCGGGCCGGTCTGGAGGTCATCGACAGCCGGTACCGCGACTACCGCTTCACGCTGCCCGACGTCGTCGCCGACAACGCCTCCAGCGGCTACTACGCGCTGGCCGAGTCGGCATCGGCCCCCCACGGCATCGACCTCGTGGCGGAGCCCTGCCGGCTGGAGAAGAACGGCCGGCCGGTGAGCGAGGGCGTCGGCGCCGACGTGCTGGGCGACCCGCTGAACGCGCTGGTCTTCGCGGCCGACCTGCTGGGGCGGCGCGGCATCCGGATCGAGCCCGGCTGGATCGTGCTCACCGGCGGCATCACGGACGCGGTTCCCGTCGCCGCCGGGGACACCGTCACCGCCCACTTCGGCAGCCTCGGCACCGTCACCGTCCACGCCTGACGCCCGCGCCCGCGACGCCCGCGCGACCGCCGGAGCGCCCGGCCCGGCCCGCGTGTCTGACCGTCCCACCCGCCCCGTTCGACGTCCGAGTGCCGCATTGGCATGCGCATGCCCGCACGCGGACCCCGTGCCACGAGAGAGAGCCAGGTATGAGCGAGCCGTTCATCGGCCATGTGATCGACGGCAAGGAAGAGGAGTCCCACGGGGGCGGGCGGTTCGAGACCGTCGACCCGTGGGCGCGCACCGCGTGGGCCCAGGTGGCCGAGGGCGGCGCGGACGACGTCGAGCGGGCCGTGTCCTCGGCGCGCCGCGCCTTCACCGAGGGCGAGTGGCCGCGCATGGGGTACGAGGACCGCGGCCGGGTGCTGCGCGGGCTGGCCGGTCTGATCGAGGCGCACGCCGACGAGCTGGCGGCGGCGGACAGCCGCGACATGGGACGGCCGGTCGCGCAGGCGCTGGCCAAGGACGTGACCCGGGCCGCCGCCAACTTCCGCTTCTTCGCCGACCACGCGCGGATCACGGGCGCCGAGCACTACCCCTCGGACCTCGGGTGCCACGTGTACACGCGGTACGAGGCGGCCGGTGTGGTCGCCGCCGTGTCGCCGTGGAACTTCCCGCTGATGCTGGAGAGCTGGAAGATCGCCCCGGCGCTCGCGCACGGCAACACCGTCGTGCTCAAACCGGCCGAGCAGAGCCCGGCCTCCGCGACGCTGCTGGCCAAGCTCGCCATCGAGGCGGGGCTGCCCGCCGGGGTGCTCAACGTCGTCCACGGCTTCGGCCCCCGGGCGGCGGGGGAGTTCCTGGTCTCGCACCCCGGGGTGGACCGGATCACCTTCACCGGCGAGACGGCGACGGGCAAAGCCATCGCCCGCAGCGCGGCCGGGAACCTGACGCCGGTGAGCATGGAACTCGGCGGCAAGGGCGCCAACGTCGTCTTCGCCGACGCCGATCTGGAACTCGCCGTGCGCTGGTCGGTGCAGGCGGCGTTCGGCAACGCCGGACAGGTGTGCCTGGCGGGCAGCCGGCTGTTCGTGGAACGGCCCGTCCACGAGGAGTTCCTGGCCCGGTTCACCGAGGCCGCCGAGCACCTGGCCGTCGGCGACCCGCGGGACCGCCGCACCGACATCGGCCCGCTCGCCTCGGCCGAACACCACGCCAAGGTGACCTCCTACCTCGACGCCGTCGAACGCGGCGGCCAGGGGAAGATCGTGACCGGCGGCCGGTACGCGGGAGACACCTGGGCCGTCCGGCCCACCGTGATCGTGGACGCGCCGGAGGACGCGGCGGTGTGCCGCGAGGAGATCTTCGGCCCCGTGGTCGTCGTCACCCCCTTCGAGAGGGAGGACGAGGTGGTGGCCCGCGCCAACGGCACGCCCTACGGCCTCAACGCCATGCTCTTCACGGAGAACCTGCGCCGGGCCCACCGCGTCGCCGCCGCGCTCAAGGGCGGCACCGTGTGGGTCAACTGCTTCTTCGTGCGGGACCTGCGGGCGCCGTTCGGCGGCGTGGGCCAGTCCGGGATCGGCCGGGAGGGCGGCGCGTACAGCCGGGAGTTCTTCACCGAACCCAAGGCCGTGGTGATGAACGTCGGCATGCCCGAAGGGCGGTGATCCGGCCTCCCCCGAAGTCTTCGCGAGCGCGCGCCCACCCCTCCGCACGACACGCCCACCCCTCCGCACGACACGCCCACCCCTCCACACGACACGCCCACCCAACCGCAAACACGCCCACCCCTCCGCACCACACGCTCACCCATCCGCACGAGACGACGGAGCGATCCAGTGAGTCTTTACGGAGTGCAGAAAGCCGTGTTCGACGCCATCCGCGCGGGGAGCACCGGCGGCTGTGCCGGCGCGCCCGGCACGTCGGGGCAACTGACCGAGGCCGAGGCCGCCCTGCTCGAACGGCAGGACCTGCGCGGCCTGTTCACCGCCGGAGTCCACCCCGTACTGATCAACGCCTACGCCCGGTCCATCGGCAAGGCGCGCGACGAGTACCGGGAGATCCTGGCCGGCACCCTGGCGGAACAGAACCGGGAGGTCCGGTGGCGACGGTAACGGCGGCCTTCGCCGCCTCCCACGCGCCCATGATGCTGGCCGCCGCGGACAGCGCGCCGGCCGGGCAGCGGGACGCCTTCATGACCGGGCTGGAGCAGGCCGCCGCCCGCGTGCGCGCCTCCGGCGCCCAGGCCGTGATCATCCTGTCCAACGAGCACTTCACCAACTTCTTCCTGGAGAACTTCCCGCAGTGCTGCGTGGGGGTCGCCGAGGCGAACACCGGGCCGTCCGAACCCTGGCTGCCCATCCCCCGGCGCCCCGTGCCCGGCGCGCCGGACCTCGCCCACGGCCTCCTGACCGGCCTGAACGACCAGGGGCTCACCCCCTCGTTCTCGCAGCACCTGACGCTCGACCACGGGATCATGACGATCTACCACGCCATCGATCCCGACGGGCGCCTCCCGCTCGTCCCCGTCCTGCAGAACTGCGCGGTGCGTCCCATGCTGACGCTCCGCCAGTGGTTCGCGTTCGGGCGGCGGCTGCGCGCGGCGATCGAGGCGTGCACCGCCGTGGACCGGGTCGCCCTGGTCGCCGCCGGTGGCCTCTCGCACTGGATCGGCAACGAGCGGATCGGCGACATCGACGAGGACTTCGACCGCTGGTTCCTGGACCGCCTGGAGAAGAACACCTTCGACGACGTCCTGGACATGGACGACGACGAGCTGGAGCAGGCGGGCAACGGCGCCCACGAGATCCGCAGCTGGCTCACCCTGGCCGCCGCCGTGGACCGCCCGGCCCGCGTCCTGGCGTACGAGCCCATCCGCCCCTGGGTCACCGGCATGGGCGTGGCCGAGTACGACATGAGCGAGCCGGGGACGAGCCGGTGAGCCGCCTTTCCCCCGCGGCCTACGACATCCACGCCCACGCCATGCCCCTGCCCCTGCTGGAGCGGCTGGCCGCCCGGGGGCTGGCCGACCTGACCGGGCTCCCCGAGGGCGTGCTCCGGCTGGACCCCCGCGTCTCCGGCCTGGCCGACGACCGGGCCCCGATCCCCTGCCCGCCCGAGCAGTACGACATCGCCGCCCGCCTGGCCAGGATGGACCGCGAGGAGGTCGGCCGCCAGGCGGTCTCCCTGCCGCCGTTCCTCACCTGCGCCACCGCCGAGGACGCGCGCCTGGTGCGCGAGGTCGTCCGGGCCGGCAACGACGCCCTGGCCGAGTTCACCGCGCAGGCGCCCGATCGCCTCACCGCGCTCGGCGGCGCGCCCGTCGGCTTCCCGTTCGCCGCCGACGAGGCGCGCCGCTGCCTCGACGAACTCGGCACGCCGGGCATCGCCTGCGGCACCCAGGGGCAGCGGCGCGAGCTCGACGACCCGGTCAACGAGGACCTGTGGTCGCTGCTCGCCGCCCGCCGCGTCCTCACCTTCGTCCACCCCTCGTCCGCGCCCGGCCTGGACCGCATGACGGACCTGTGGCTCCCGCAACTGGTCGGTTACCCGATGGAGACGGCGCTGGCCGCCGCCCGGCTGGTGCTCGGCGGGGTGCTCGACCGCCACGACCTCGTGCTGTGCCTCGCGCACGGCGGCGGGTGCCTGCCCGCCCTGAGCGGGCGGCTGACCCTGGGCTGGGGGCGCAAGCCCCAGGCCCGCCGGACGGCGGTCGCGCCCGCCACCCGGATCGACGCCTTCTACTACGACACCGCCGTCTTCTCGGCCCCGATCCTGCGCGACCTGGTCGACCGGGTCGGCGCGGACCACGTCCTGCTCGGCACCGACACCCCCTTCGACCTCGCCGACACCACGCCACTGGCCACCGTGCGCGCCCTCGGCCTCGGCGAGGAGGAGAGCCGGCTGATCCTGCACGGCAACGCCGAACGCGCCCTGCACGCCCCCGTCCCGTCACCGGCCACGTGACCGGCGCCCCCTCCCGAGTACCGCACACCGAGTGAAAGAGTTCGTCACCTTGGAACGTTTATCCGGAACGGTGCCGGGGCCCGCGTGCTCAGCCACCACCAGCCCGCCGCGGCGGGCCGGCACCCAGACCGTCCTCAGTGCCATGACCCTGCGGAACGCGGACTTCGAGTACCGGGTCAAAGCGGCGTACCGGGCCGGTTTCGACGGCATCGGCCTGCGCGTCGGCGACTACCGGGAAGCCCGGGCCCAAGGCTGGTCGGACGACGGCATGAGAGGCCTGCTCGCCGAGTACGGCCTGCACGTCGCCGAAGTCGAACTGCTCCGCTCCTGGTGGACGGCGCCCTCGCCCGAGTCGGCACGCGAGGAGGACGACGCCTTCCGCATCGCCGACCTCTTCGGCGCCGGCCGCGTCAACGCCGGCCTCCCCGACGGCACGGCGGAAACGGACCTCGTCCGCGAGTACGTCCGGCTGTGCGCGCGGGCCGAGATCCACGGCCTGATGGTGCCGCTGGAGTTCATGCCCTACGGCGCCATCACCTCCCTCGCCCAGGCCCACCACATCGTGGAACGCGCCGACCGGCCCAACGGCGGACTGCTGATCGACACCTGGCACTGCCACCGCACCGGCGTGACCGCCGCGGACCTGGCCGCGCTGCCGCCCGAGCGGATCATCTCCGTCCAGATCTGCGACGCCCGGCCCGTCCCCCACCCGGACCTCCGCCACGAGGCCCGCCACCTGCGGCTCCTGCCCGGCGAGGGGGTGGCCGACATCGTCGGCGCCCTCCGGACGCTCGGCCGGTGCACGCGGGTCGCCGGGGTGTCGGTCGAGGTCATGTCCGACTCCCTCGACGGCATCCCGCCCGACACCGCCGCAGCCCTGGCCCGTTCGGCGGCCCAGGGCGTCCTCGACGAAAGCGACTGGACCTGATGGACGCCACCACCGTTCGCCCCGACGGCCTCTTCCCGGGCCTGGCCGAGGTCGAGCAGTACGCCGCCGCCCAGCAGCCCGACTGGGCGGACCACCCCGACCTCCCCGCCTGCCGCGCCCGGCTGAGCCGGACCGCCCCCCTGGTGGGAACGGACCAACTGGCCACCCTCACCCGGAGCCTGGCGCGCGTCGCCGCGGGCGAGGCCCACCTGCTGCAGGCCGGCGACTGCGCCGAGGACCTGCGCGAATGCGAGCCCCCGCACGTCCGCGCCAAGCTGGACACCCTCGAACACCTCGCCGACCTGCTGACCATCCGCACCGGCACCGAGGTCCTGCGCATCGGCCGGATCGGCGGGCAGTTCGGCAAACCGCGATCCGCCGACACCGAGATCCACGGCGGCCGGGTGCTCCCGGTCTTCCGCGGGCACATCGTCAACGGCGAGGCGCCCACCGAAGAGGCCCGGCGCCCCGACCCGCGCCGGATGCTGCTCGCCCACCGGGCCGCCGCCGCGGTCACCGAGCAGGTGGAGCGACGGCGCGCGGGCCTGGCCGCAGGGCCCTGGACCAGCCACGAGGCGCTCGTCATCGACTACGAGGCGGCGCTGCTGCGCACCGACCCGCGGACCGGGGACGCCTTCCTGGGCTCCACCCACCTGCCGTGGATCGGCGAGCGCACCCGCCAGGAGGACGGCGCGCACGTGCGGATGCTGGCCCGGGTGGTCAACCCCGTCGGCTGCAAGATCGGCCCCACCGCGTCCCCCGAGGCCGTGGTGCGGCTGTGCGCCCTGCTCGACCCCGAACGCGTCCCGGGCCGGCTCGTCCTGATCACCCGCATGGGACGGGACGCCGTCACCGAGCACCTCCCGGCCGTCGTCCGGGCGGTGGCCGCGGCGGGGCACCGGCCGGTGTGGGTCATCGACCCGATGCACGGCAACACCGTGCGCACCGGCGGCGGCCTCAAGACCCGCCGCCTGGCGGACATCGCCGCCGAGGCCGGGCGGGCCCGGAAGGTCCTGGAGAGCCAGGGACAGCACGCGGGCGGCCTCCACCTGGAGGTGGCCGCCGACTCCGTCACCGAGTGCCTGGGCGGCACGGTGACCACCGAGGAGGACCTGACCCGCCACCACACCACCCTGTGCGACCCGCGCCTGAACCCCGAACAGGCCGCCGAACTGCTGGAAGCGTGGTGAGTGCCGTGCCGCTGATCGAAGTGACGCTGGCCGAAGGACGCGAGCCGGAGCGGCTGCGCGCACTGATGCACCAGGTGCACGCGGCGGTGCGCGACACCCTGGGCGTGCCGGACGCGTCGATCCGGGTGATCGTCCGCGAGGTCCCGGCCACCCACTGGTCGGCGGGGGACGTGACCCTCGCCGAGCGCGCGGCGGAGCGGAGCGCAACGGTCGGGGAGGCGGCCGATGCCTGAGCGCCACGGCCCCGTCACGGGCGCCCGGTCCCTGATCCGCTCGCTGGAGGCGGTCGGAGCCGACACGGTGTTCGGCCTCCCCGGCGGCGCCATCCTCCCGGCGTACGACCCGCTGCTGGACTCCACGAAGGTCCGGCACGTCCTCGTCCGGCACGAGCAGGGCGCGGGGCACGCCGCCACCGGATACGCGCAGGCCACCGGCAAGGTCGGGGTGTGCATGGCGACGAGCGGCCCGGGCGCCACCAACCTCGTCACGCCGCTCGCCGACGCGCACATGGACTCCGTGCCGCTGGTCGCGATCACCGGGCAGGTCGCCTCCGCGGCGATCGGCACGGACGCGTTCCAGGAGGCGGACATCGTCGGCATCACCATGCCGATCACCAAGCACAGCTACCTGGTCACCGACCCCGACGAGATCCCGCGCGTGATCGCGCAGGCGTTCCACATCGCCTCCACCGGCCGCCCCGGCCCCGTCCTCGTCGACATCGCCAAGGACGCCCTCCAGGCACCGACCGCCTTCTCCTGGCCGCCCGCCATGGACCTGCTGGGCTACCGGCCGGTGACCAAGCCGCACGGCAAGCAGGTCCGCGACGCGGCCCGGCTGATCACCTCCGCCCGGCGCCCCGTCCTGTACGTCGGCGGCGGCGTCCTGAAGGCGGGGGCCGCGGCCGAGCTGCGGGAACTGGCGGAGCTGACCGGCGCGCCCGTCACCACCACCCTGATGGCGCTGGGCGCGTTCCCCGACACGCACCCGCAGCACCTGGGCATGCCCGGGATGCACGGCACCGTCGCCGCCGTCACCGCACTGCAGAAGGCGGACCTGCTCATCGCCCTCGGAACCCGGTTCGACGACCGCGTCACCGGAAAGCTGGACTCCTTCGCCCCGCACGCGAAGATCGTCCACGCGGACATCGACCCGGCCGAGATCGGCAAGAACCGCGCCGCCGACGTGCCGATCGTCGGGGATGCCCGCGAGGTCATCGCCGAGCTGATCCGGGCCGTGCGCAAGGAACACGGCGAGGGCCACCGGGGCGACCTCACCGCCTGGTGGCGGGACCTCGACCGGTGGCGCCGGACCTACCCGCTGGGTTACGACCGGCCCGAGGACGGTTCCCTGGCCCCGCAGCAGGTCATCGAGCGCATCGGCCGGCTCGCGCCCGAGGACACGATCTTCACGGCGGGGGTCGGCCAGCACCAGATGTGGGCCGCCCACTTCATCGCGTACGACAAACCGCGCACCTGGCTCAACTCCGGCGGCGCCGGGACCATGGGCTACGCGGTCCCGGCCGCCATGGGCGCCAAGGCGGGCGCGCCCGACCGCACCGTCTGGGCGATCGACGGCGACGGCTGCTTCCAGATGACCAACCAGGAACTCGTCACCTGCGCCCTGAACAACATCCCGATCAAGGTCGCCATCATCAACAACGGCGCCCTCGGGATGGTCCGCCAGTGGCAGAGCCTCTTCTACCACGACCGCTACTCCCACTCGACCCTCGACGGATCGACCGCGCGGCGCGGCACGCGGGTGCCCGACTTCGTCGCGCTCGCGGAGGCCATGGGGTGCGTGGGCCTGCGCTGCGAGGACCCCGCCGACCTGGACACGGTGATCGAGAAGGCGAACGCGATCAACGACCGCCCGGTCGTCGTCGACTTCATCGTCCACGGGGACGCGATGGTGTGGCCGATGGTCACGGCCGGCACCTCCAACGACGAGATCTTCTTCGCCCGGGACGTCCGCCCCGACTTCGGCGACCACGACGACTGAGCGAGGAAGGGCAACCGGACATGTCCCAGCACACGCTGTCCGTCCTGGTGGAGGACACGGCGGGAGCGCTGGCGCGGGTCGCCGCGCTGTTCGCCCGGCGCCGCTACCGCATCGCCGCGCTCACCGTCGCACCGACGGAGCGGCCGGGGTTCTCCCGCATGACCATCGTGGTGACGATCGAGAGCCGCCCGCTGGAGCAGGTCATCCGGCAACTCGGGAAGCTCGTCGACGTCTTGGAGGTGGAGGAGACCCCGCCGGCGACGTCTGGCGCGCCGGCCACTCAGGACGCCCCGCCCCGGACCGAAGCCGCATGACCCGTTCCCACCCCCAAAAGGAAGGGCCCCAAGTGGCCGAGCTGTTCTACGACGACGATGCCGACCTGTCCGTCATCCAGGGCCGCAAGGTCGCGGTCATCGGCTACGGAAGCCAGGGCCACGCCCACGCGCTGTCGCTGCGCGACTCGGGCGTCGATGTGCGCGTGGGTCTGCACGAGGGCTCGAAGTCCAAGGTGAGGGCCGAGGAGCAGGGCCTGCGCGTGGTCACCCCCGCCGAGGCCGCCGCCGAGGCCGACGTGATCATGATCCTGGTCCCGGACCCGATCCAGGCCAAGGTCTACGAGGAGTCCGTCAAGGAGCACCTCAAGGACGGCGACGCGCTGTTCTTCGGCCACGGCCTGAACATCCGCTACGGCTTCGTCAAGCCCCCGGCCGGTGTGGACGTCTGCATGGTCGCCCCCAAGGGCCCGGGCCACCTGGTGCGCCGTCAGTACGAGGAGGGCCGCGGCGTCCCGTGCGTCGCGGCCGTGGAGCAGGACGCCTCCGGCAGCGCCTTCGCGCTGGCGCTCTCCTACGCCAAGGCCATCGGCGGCACCCGGGCGGGCGTCATCAGGACGACGTTCACCGAGGAGACCGAGACCGACCTGTTCGGTGAGCAGGCGGTGCTCTGCGGCGGCGCGACGGCGCTGGTCAAGGCCGGGTTCGAGACGCTGGTGGAGGCCGGTTACCAGCCGGAGATCGCCTACTTCGAGTGCCTGCACGAGCTGAAACTCGTCACCGACCTGCTCTACGAGGGCGGCCTGGAACGGCTCCGCTGGTCGGTCTCCGAGACAGCCGAGTGGGGCGACTACGTCACCGGCCCGCGCATCGTCACCGACGCCACCAAGGCCGAGATGAGGAAGGTCCTCGCCGAGATCCAGGACGGCACCTTCGCCAGGAACTGGATGGACGAGTACCACGGCGGCCTGCGGCGCCGCGACACCTACCGGGAGGCCGAGGCCGGCCTCCTGCTGGAGACCACCGGCAAAGAGCTGCGCAAGCTCATGAGCTGGTTCGGCTAGAGAGAGAAGAACGACCATGCACATACCCGAAGCACGCGTCATCTGGATGGACGGGCAGCTGGTCCCGTGGGCGGACGCACAGGTGCACGTGCTCTCCCACGCGCTGCACTACGGAACCGGCGTGCTGGAGGGCACCCGGGTCTACGCCACGGCGGCCGGGCCCATGGCCTTCCGCCTGGAGGAGCACGTCCGCCGCCTGGAGCGCAGCGCCCGCATGCTCCGGCTGCCGCTGCCCTACGACCGGGCCGCCCTGCTCACCGCCTCCTCCGATCTGGTGCGGGAGAACGACCTGACCTCCTGCTACCTGCGCCACGCCGCCTTCTTCGGCTACGGGGTGATCGGCCTGGACACCCGGGAGGCGCCGGTGCGCACGGTGATCGCCGCCTGGGAGATGGGCAGTTACCTCGGTGCCGAGGGGGAGCGGCACGGCATCACGCTCGGCACCAGCTCCTGGCGGCGTAGCGACCCCAACGCGGCACCGACCGCGGCCAAGGCCACCGGCCCCTACCTCAACTCCGTCCTGGCCAAGCGCGAGGCACTGGAATCCGGTTACGACGAGGCGCTGCTGCTCAACCGCGACGGCTACGTCGCCGAATGCAGCGCGGAGAACGTCTTCGTCATCCGGGACGGCGCCGTCCTGACCCCGCCCTCAAGCGCCGGGGCGCTGGAGGGCATCACCGCGGACAGCGTGCGGACGCTCGCCGCGGACCTGGGCCACCGGGTGGAAGCCGTCAACCTGCTGCGGTCCGATCTCTACGCCGCCGACGAGGTGTTCGTCACCGGGACCGCCGCCGGGATCGTGCCGGTCCGCTCGCTGGACCGCCGGGACATCGGCGGGCCCGGCCCGGTCACCGAGCGGCTGCGGGAACTCCTCAACGCGGTCACCGCGGGCGAGGAACCCCGGTACAAGCACTGGTTGACGCCGGTCGGGTGAGGGGGGCCTTCCGAGCCGGCCACCGTCGGGGAGACGGCGGTGGCCGGTGGGCGGGGTGGAGGGGCGCCGGCCGGCTCCTCGGACGGGGCGTGGTCCGTCGAAGGCCGGGGGCCACGGCGTATGGACATCCGTCGGGAAGGGACCAGGAGGCACGGTGGGCCGACAGGCTCTGGCAGCGAGGCCGTTCACGCGGCGGACGGTCGCCGGGCTGACACGTCTCGCGCTCCCGGCGGCGGGCGGCGCGCCGCACCTGTGGTTCGCCTCTGCCGCGGACGCCCCGTGTGACGAGGCGTTGCTGGACGAACGGGAGCGGGCGCGGGCCGCGCGCATCGCCGGGCCCGGCCGCAGACGGGAGTACGTCGTCGCACACACGGCGTTGCGCCTGCTGCTGGGCGCCTACCTGCGGTGTCCGCCCGCCGCCGTGCGCCTGGTGCGGCACGGCTGCCCCTGCTGCGGCGAGCCGCACGGCAGACCGGCGGTGCCGGGCGACCCCGTGCACTTCTCGCTCAGCCACAGCGCGGGGGCCGCGCTGCTGGCGTTCGCCGCCGCGCCGGTCGGCACCGACCTCCAGGCCGTGCCCGGCCTGCGGACGGCCGACCGGGTCGCCGATCTGCTCACCGGCCGGGAGCGCCGGGAACTGACCGCCCGCGACCCGCGCACCCGGCCGGCGGCCTTCGCCCGGGTGTGGGCGCGCAAGGAGGCGTACCTCAAGGGGCTCGGCACCGGCCTGGGGCGGGACCCGTCCCGGGACCACCTCGGGGCGGGCCGGGTCCCGGTCGCGCCCGCCGGTTGGTGGGTCCGCGACGTCCGGACGGGAAGCGGCCACGCCGCCGCGGTCGCGGTGCGGACCTCGTCGGACACTCCGGCCGGGGTGACCACACAGGACAGGACCACACAGGACATGTGTACACACGGGGAGGGCCGTTGAACGGCGACCGGTCGGACAGCGTGGCGATCGTCGGCATGGCGGGCCGGTTCCCGAAGGCCCCGGACCTGGACGCCTTCTGGGACCTGCTGATCACCGGGGGCGACGCCATCGGGCCCGTGCCGCCGGACCGCTGGGACCCCGCCGAGGTGGTCGACCCGACCCGCGAGATCCAGGCGGTCGGCGGGTTCCTGGACGGCGTGGACCGGTTCGACGCGGCGTTCTTCGGCATCTCGCCCCGCGAGGCGGAGGTGCTGGACCCGCAGCAGCGGCTGATGCTGGAGACCGTCTGGCGCGCGCTGGAGGACGCCGGCACGCCCGCCCGCCAGGTACGCGGCACGCGGACGGGCGTGTACGTCGGCGGGCTCTGGCACGACTACGAGCTGCTGCGCAAGGATGCGGGCGCGGCGGCGACCCCGCACAGCATCGTCGGCAACTCCCTCGACATCGTCTCGTCCCGCGTGTCGTACTTCCTGGGGCTGACCGGCCCCAGCCTGACCGTCGAGAGCAGCTGCTCGTCCTCCCTGGTGGCGCTGCACCAGGCCTGCCAGGCGCTGCGGCACGGCGAGATCGAGGCGGCGCTGGTCGGCGGCGCCAACCTGATGCTGACCCCCGAGGTCACGGTGGGCCTCACGCACTTCGGCGGCCTCTCGCCCACCGGGCGCTGCCACGCCTTCGGCGCGTCCGCCGACGGCTTCGTCCGGGGGGAGGGCGTGGCAGCGGTGTACCTCAAGCCGCTGGAGCGGGCGGTGCGCGACGGCGACCGGGTGCGCGCCGTCATCGTCGCGAGCGCGGTCAACAACGACGGCGGCGGGGAGAGCCTGGTCACGCCCAATCCGGCGGCCCAGCGCGACCTGCTGCGGCGCGTGTACGACGGCGGCGCGGTGCCGCCGCACAAACTGGCCTACGTCGAGGCGCACGGCACCGGCACCGTGCGCGGCGACACCGCCGAGGCGGGCGCGCTCGGCGCGGTGCTGGGCCCCGGCCGTGCGGGGCGCCCCCTGCACATCGGCTCGGTGAAGACCAACATCGGCCACCTGGAACCGGCAGCGGGACTGGCCGGGCTCATCAAGTCCGTGCTGGCACTGGAACACGGCGTCGTCCCGCCGAGCCTGCACGCCGAACAGCTCAACCCCGCGATCGACTTCGACGGGCTGAACCTCGCCGTGACCCGCGCCCCGCTCGCGCTGGAGCCCGGTAGCCACATCGGGGTGAACTCCTTCGGCTGGGGCGGGACCAACGCGCATGTTGTGGTGAGCGGGCCGCCGTCGGTGGTGGCGGAGTCTGTGGTGGAGGACTCGGCTGGGTCCGGTTGGGGTGGGATGGACGGGGGCGCTGTGGTGACCGGCCCGCCCTCGGTGGCGCCGGAGGGCTCGGCCGGGCCTGGTTGGGGTGGGACGGACGGGCGCGTGGTGGTGAGCGGGCCGCTGTCGGTGGCGCCGGAGCCTGTGGTGGAGGACGCGGCGAGGTCTGAGCCAGAGGCAGCGGGCTCCGCCGAGCCCGGTCGGGGCGGGATGAACGGGCACGTGGTGCTGACCGGCCCGCCCCCGGCGAGGCCTGAGCCAGAGGCAGCGGACTCCGCCGAGCCGTTCCTGCTCCCGCTCAGCGCGCACGATCCGCGGGCACTGGCGCGGCGCGCGGAACAGGTACGGGAGCGGCTGGACGCCGGAGTGCCCGCACGGGAGATGGCGCGGGCGCTCGGGTCGTACGGCGACCACTTCCCCGAGCGGCGCGCGCTGCTCGGGCCCGAGCTGGTCGAGGTGGCCGCGGGCCGGGCGCGGGAGCGGGGCCGGGTCGCCTTCGTCTTCCCGGGGCAGGGCGCGCAGTGGGCGGGCATGGCCGCCGGCCTGTATGGGGGCAACGCCGCGTTCACCCGGGCCATGGACGACTGCGCGCGGGCGCTGTCGGCCCTGGTGCCCTGGGACGTGCGCGACCTGGTCACCGCCGCCGACCTCCCGTCGGCGGTGGACCGGGTGCAGCCCGCCCTGTGGGCCATGTCCGTCTCCCTGGCCGCGGCCTGGACGGAGGCGGGCGTCCGGCCGGACGTCGTGGTGGGGCACAGTCAGGGCGAGATCGCCGCGGCGACGGTCGCCGGCGCGCTCTCGATCGAGGACGGCGCACTCGTGGTGAGCCGACGCGGCGCCATCCTGAGGCAGGCCGCCGGACACGGCCGGATGCTCGCGGTGGACCTGGAACCCCACCGCGCGCGGCAGGCGCTCGAAGGCTTCGAGGGGCTGGTCGAACTGGCCGTGCACAACGGCCCACGGTCCTGCGTGCTGTCCGGCGACGCCGACGCGGTGCTGCTCCTCAAGGAGATCCTCGAAGCCGACGACGTGTTCTGCCGCCTGGTGGACGTCGACTACGGGTCGCACAGCCCCCAGATCGACCCCCTCGTGCCGGCCATCCGCGAGGCGCTGGCACCGGTGCGCCCCCAACAGGCGCACACGCCGCTGCTGTCCACCGTGCACCTGGACCGGCTCGACGGCACGGAGATGGACGCCGGGTACTGGGCGGCCAACCTGCGCGGTCAGGTGCGGTTCGCCGAGGCGGTGGACCGGCTGCTCGACGACGGGGTGACACACCTCGTCGAGGTCGGCCCGCACCCGGGGCTCGGCACCGCGCTCCGCCAGATCGGCGAGGCCCGCACCGTTCCGCCGGTCGTCCTGGGCACCCTGCGGCGCGGCGCGGGCACCCACGCCGACCTGCTCAAAGCCCTCGGCGAGGCGTACGTCTCGGGGCTCGACACCTGGGGGCCGCGACCGGCGCGCCGGCCCTCGGTGACCGTGCCGCCCTACCCGTTCCAGCACGAGCGGTACTGGATCGCGCCCGGCACCCGCACCGCGCCGAAGGGCGGCCGACTGGCACTGCCGCTCGCCCCGTCGACGGCGAACGGCCTGTGGGAGGGCACGGTCGAGCTGACGCTGCCGGGCCACCCCTGGCTGGCCGACCACCAGGTGCACGACACCCCCGTCTTCCCGGCGGGCGGCTACCTCGCGCTGGCGCACCACGCGCTGAGCGACCGCGCCGATGCGCCACTGGTGCTGCGGGACGTGGAACTGCCCGCGGCGCTGCCCCTGGGCGACGCACCGGTGAGACTCGCCGCCACCTGGCGCCCCGGCGCCGGCTCCGCGGGCGTCCTCACCTTCGCGTCGGCCACCGAGACCGGGTGGACGCGGCACTGCCGGGCCCTGGCCTCCTGGAACGCGGCAGCGCCCGCGGTGCCGGGCTTCCCGCACCGCCTGCTCGCCCAACCCGCCCTCGACGCCGAGGACTTCTACCGGCGCTGCGCGCGGCGGAACCTGCCGTACGGCCCGGCCTTCCGGTCCGTCACCGGCGGCCACGTCACAGAGGACGAAGCCCTGGTCGCGCTCGACCTTCCCCCGGGCAGCCCCTCCGGGAACGTGCCGGGCGCGCTGCACCCGGTGCTGTGGGACGGCATCCTGCAGGCCGCCCTCGCGGCGGGCGACGGGCCCTCCGTGCCGGTCGCGATCGGTGCCGCCTGGGTGACGGCGACCGGCGGCGGACGGCTGTGGGCGCACGCGCGGCGTACGGACACGGGGTTCGACCTCGCGGTGTACGGGGCGGATCACACGCCGGTCGGGCGGGTCGAAGGGCTGGTGCTGGCGGATGTGCCGGGGCGGGCGGCTCCGCAGGAGAGCGCGGGCAACGTCTATCGGATGGTCTTTGAGGCGCGCGAGCGGCAGGGCGGCGATGCCGGCACGGTGGCCGTCTGTGGGGGATGGGGGCCGCGTGATCGCGCGGGGGTGGACGCCGTTGCCGTCCGGGGTGGGCGGGAACCGGTGCCGGACGCGTGGAGGCCGGAGGATCTGGCCGGTGCGGAGGCCGGGAGCGTCTCCGGAGAGCGGGGTCCGCTGCCGCATGCGCGAGGGGCGGAGGATCTCACTGCGGCCGACACCGTGATCGTCCGCGACGAACGGGCCCTGCTACCCGACGCCCGAGGCCCCGAAGACCTCGCCGCCGCCGACACCGTCGTCTTCCTCGCCGCCGGGCAGGACCGGGCGGAGCTGACGGAGCTGACCGCGCTGATCCGGCGCTGCCTGGCGGAGAACCCGTCCGCCCGGCTGGTCGTGGTGGTGCGCGACGGCGCCCCGGAAGCCGGGCTGTACCCGGGCTTCGTGGCCGTCGTCCAGGCCGAGTACCCCCAGCTGAACGCACGGCTGATCGAGACCGACACGTTCGCGGCCGAGCTGGTGGCCGAACTCGCGGAGCCCGAGGACCGGGTCGTCCTGCGCGGTGGCGAACGGCTGGTCGGACGGCGGGTGCGCGGCGGCGGCCCGCAGACCCCCGCACCATGGCGCAACAGCAACAGCAACAGCAACAGCAACAGCAACAGCAACAACGACGGCGACAGGAACGGCAACGGCGACAACAACGGCAACAGGAACAGCAACAGGAACAGCAACGGCAACAGGAACGGCAACGGCGACGGGAACGACGGCAGGAACGACGGCAGGAACGGCAACGGCGACACCGCCACCCGCGCCCAGCCCTGGCGCCAGGGCATCGCCCGCCCCGGCGACCTCGGCTCGCTGTGCCGGTGGCCGCTGGACCGGCCGGTGCCCGCCGACGGACGGGTGGAGGTCGCCGTCGAGGCCGCGTCGCTCAACTTCATCGACGTGATGAAGGCGATGGGCGTCTACCCGGACGCCTCGCCCGACCGCGAGGTGCTGGGGCTGGAGTGCGCGGGCACGGTGACCGCCGTCGGGCCGGGCGTGAGCGGCGTCCGTGCCGGGGACCGGGTGGTCGCCTGCGGTTTCGGCGCGCTCGCCTCGCACGTCCTCGTGGACGCCCGGCACGTCGTACCGGTCCCCGCCGGGCTGACCGCGGCCCAAGCGGCGGCGCTGCCGATGGCCATGGTCACGGCCTGGTACGCGCTCGTCCACGTGGCCAGGACCGAGCCGGGGGAGACGGTGCTGATCCACTCGGCCGGCGGCGGCCTGGGCCTCGCCGCTCTCCAGGTGGCGCGGATGGCCGGCGCGCGGGTCGTCGCCACGGCGGGCACCGAGGACAAGCGCGCGTACCTGCGTCGGCTGGGCGTGGCGGACGTCTTCGACTCGCGCGGCCTGGACTGGGCGGCGGGCGTGCGCGCCGCGACGGGCGGGCGCGGCGTGGACGTCGTCCTCAATTCGCTGACGGGCGCGGCCATTCCGCTGGGCATGGACGTGCTCGCCGAGGGCGGCCGGTTCGTGGAGGTCGGCAAGCGCGACATCCACGCCGGGACCTCCGTGGACCTCGACGCGTTCCGCAAGTCCCTCACGTTCGCCGCGGTGGACGTCGCCGGGCTGCTGCGCCGCCGCCCGGAGCGGTTCGCGTCGGCCCTCAGGGCCGTGTGGGAGCTGGTGGAGAGCGGCGAGTTGACCCCGCTGCCCGTCCAGGAGCGGGCGTTCGCCGAGGCCGAGGAGGCGCTGCGCACCATGGCGCGCGGCGCGCACATCGGCAAGATCGTCCTCACCGGTCCGGCCGACCGTGCCACCGTCACGCCGCAGCCGCTGCCCGACGGCCGCTTCCGTGGGCACGGCACCTATCTGATCACCGGTGGCCTCGGCGCGCTGGGCCTCTCCCTGGCGGAGCATCTGGCGTCCTCCGGCGCCGGGGCGCTCGCCCTGCTCGGCCGGTCCGCGCCGGGCGACCCGGACCGCGTCGACGCGCTGCGCGCCCGCGGGATCCGGGTCGGCGTGTGGTCCGCGGACGTGGCCGACCGGCGGCGCATGCGGACCGTGCTGGACGAGATCAGGGCCGAGCTGCCCCCGCTGCGCGGCGTCTTCCACGCCGCCGGCGTCCTGGACGACGCGACCCTGCGCACCCTCGACGCCGACCGGATCGGGCGGGTGCTGCGGCCGAAGGCGGACGGCGCCCGGGTCCTGCACGAACTCACCGCCGGGGACGGACTGGACCTGTTCGTGCTGTTCTCCTCGGCGGCGGCGTTCGTCGGCACGGCCGGTCAGGCCGCGTACGCCGCCGCCAACAGCTCCCTCGACGCCCTGGCGCGGCAACGCCGCCGCGCCGGGCTCCCCGGGCTGAGCGTGCAGTGGGGACCGGTCGCCGAGGTCGGCCTCGCGGCGCGGGAGCGGGGACGCGGCGACCGGCTGGCCGACCGGGGCATGGGCGGCCTGACCACCGACGAGTGCTGGCAGGCACTGCGCACCTTCCTCCGGACGGACGAGGACGTGGTCGCCTACGTCGCGCTCGACCCCCAGCGGTGGCTGGAGACCTATCCCGCGACCGCCGCCCTGCCCAGCTGGCGGACGCTGGCGACGACCGCGGAGCGGCCCACGGCCGGGGCGGACCTGCGGGACGTGCCCGCGCGGCGGCGCCGCGAACTGGTGGCGGACGTGGTCCGGCGGGACGCCGCGCTGGTGCTGCGCATCGACCCGGAACGGCTGGCACCCGACGTCCCGCTCAAGGCGCTCGGCCTGGACTCGCTGATGTCCCTGGAACTGCGCAACCGGCTGGAATCCTCGCTGGGCCTGCGGCTGAGCCCGACGCTGCTGTGGAAGTACGGCAGCCTGACCCGCCTCGGCGACGCGCTGTCCGGCCTGCTCGACGGCGAGGCGGCGGGCGACCGTGGGTGACCGCCCGATCCTCGGCCGCGCGGACCTCCGCCTGCTGCTGACGGAGTACCTGCCGCACGTACGCGGCATCGACGTCGCCGAGGTCACGCCCGAGGGCGTGGTGTTCACGGCCGACCCGGCGGGCCTGTCGACGCGCCCCGGCGGCACGGTCTCCGGACCGGCGATCTTCGCCTTCGCGGACGTGTCGGCGTACCTGTCCGTCAGCGCCTATCTGGGCACGACGCCGGCGGCCACGCTGACCTCCAGCAGCATCAGCTTCCTGGAGGCCGTGGAGCCCCGGGAGTTGCGCGCCCGGATCACGGCCGTGCGGATCGGCCGCCGGACGGGCGTGTTCACCGCGCACGTCGAGGACGCCCAAGGGTGCGCCGTCGCCCTGGCGACCCTGCACTTCGCCTTTCCCGGGAGTCGGAGGCGGGGCGGGGGCGCGTGACGTCGATGTGTCGGCTTGCCGTTCCCGACGGGCCGTCGACCACCGCCCTCGGGCCCCACCACTCCACGTACGGCACAGCGGCAACCGCGTCCCCGGCTCACTTCCCGGTGCCCCCGAGGCCCCCGATGGCCCCGCTCAGTCCCCCAGCGCCCGAGCTGAGTGCACCACCCGCTCAATCCCCCAGCGCCCGGACCGAGTGCGCCACCCGCTCCCACGGATACCCCGGCAACGAGACCACCGCCCGCCCCGCCACCCCCTCCGGCGCGTCCTCCGCCGGATCGAGGAACCGCAGGCGCGGGTCCTCGGCACCGTCCGCCAGCGCCGTCAGGGCCCGCCGGGCCTCCTGGGGGTCGTCCGCCTTGATCCAGACGGCGTGGTCCAGGCGGGTCCGGCCGTGGGTCGCGGTGTACGCGAAGGCGGCGTAGTCGGCGTCGTCGGCGTGGTCGACGTCGGTCCTGCCGGAGAGCCACGCCGCGTACCGGGCGGCCAGGGCGCGCAGCGCCGGTTCCGTGTGCGCCGACACCAGGAAGCCGCTCACGGCGGCCCCGGGCATCGGCCGTGGGGGAGGAGCGTCCGGAGAGGAGAGCACGGCGTGGGCGTTGGTGCCGCTCATGCCGAACGAGCTGACGGCCGCGTACCGGCCCGCCGACGCCTCCCAGGGCACCGTCTCGGTCGGCACGGTCAGGCCGCTGTCGCCGAGGTCGATCCGCGGGTTCAGCGTCTCGAATCCCGCCTGCCGCGGGATCCGCCGCTTCCGCAGGCACAGCAGGGCCTTGATCAGCCCGAGCACGCCCGCGGCGGACTCGGCGTGCCCGAGGTTGGCCTTGACGGAGCCGACGTGCCACGTCCGGCCCGGGCTCCCCAACGCCGCACGCGCCGCCTCCAACTCGATGGGGTCGCCCAGCGGGGTGCCCGTGCCGTGGGCCTCCAGGTAGCCGATGTCGGCGGCGGTCAGTTCGGCGGCGGCCAGCACGGATGCGATCAGCCGCGTCTGCGCGAGCACGTTGGGCGCGGTGAAGCCGGAGGACCGGCCGTCCTGGTTGACGCCGGTGGCCTCGATCACTCCGAGGATCCGGTCCCCGTCGCGCTCCGCGTCGGCCAGCCGCTTCAGCACCACCACACCGCACCCCTCGCCGCGCACGAAGCCGTTGGCCCGCGCGTCGAACGGTCGGCACCGGCCGTCCGGGGACAGCGCCTGGGTGCGTTCGATCTCCGCCGTCGACCGTGGGGCGAGGACGAGGTTCACCCCGCCCGCGACGGCGATGTCGCAGTCCCCGGCGATCAGCGCGCGGCCGGCCGTGTGCACGGCGACCAGCGAGGACGAGCACGCCGTGTCGATCGCGACGGCCGGCCCCTCCAGCCCCAGGGCGTAGGCGATACGGCCCGCGGCGAAGCAGTGGCCGTTGCCGGTCAGCCAGAACGAGGACGGCTCGCCCGGCGCCCACAGCCGGTGGTCCTGCCCGGTGATGCCGACGAACACCCCGGTCGACGCGGCGACGGACGCGGGCGGGATGGCCGCGTCCTCGAACGCCTCCCACACCACTTCGAGCAGCAGACGGTGCTGCGGGTCCATGCTCCGCGCCTCCCGCGGGGAGATCCCGAAGAACTTCGCGTCGAACCCGAGGACGTCCTCCAGATAGCCGCCGCGGGCCGGCAACTCGTCCCAGCCGCCGGGGAACGCGCGGCGGCGCTGTTCGGGCACATCACCGGTGAGGTCGCGGCCCGCCTCCAGCGCCCGCCAGTACGCCTCGCGGTCGGCGATGCCGCCGGGCGCGCGCAGCCCCGTACCGACGACGGCGATCCGCCGCCCGGCCCGCAGGCCGTCCACCTGCGCGCGCAGCGACCGGATCGTCTCCATGGCACGGCGCAGCGGTCCGGCCGCCGTGTCCGTTTCCCCACTCGATAACGGTGACATCGAACGGGACGGTAGCAGCTCGCGGAGTTTCGCGAACGCGGTCGTTCCGAGATATGAGAAAGGCCGCGCCGAAACACGCGAAGGTGCTGCAAAACAATGGAACACGCCGGAAAGCGCGGCATTCCCACCCGCCGGGAAAGGCGGTGACGTGGCCCTTTTCCATTGAACGGAAAGGTGCGTTGACGGCCCGCCGCATACCGGGTTCCACTCGTGCCCACGGGGGTTCGAGCCATGCCCGGGTACCGCGATCGTCCGGTGCCGTGTGCTGTGCCGTGCTCCCGCGCTTCCCGTCGTGTGCGAGGAGGAGACGTCGCTTTGACGATCGCGGTATTGGAAGACGAAGAAGTCGTCGTGCGCACTCCGGAGGAATTCCACCGGATGCCCCGCGACTACCAGAAGATGCTGATCAGCCAGATCACCATCAACACCGAGGGCGAACTGTCCGGCGGGGACGACTACGCGTTGATGTTCCTGCCGCTGGCGCCGAGTTCGGAAGAGCGCCAGGTGTGTGCCGAGCGCGCCGCCGAGGAGTACGACCACTACAAGATCGGCAAACGGATTCTCGCCGACCTCGGTGTCGACACCACGTACATGGAGACCCAGCCGCTGTCCGAGCGCATGCTCTTCGCCGACGAGCGCATGCACACCTGCACCACCTGGGCCGAACGCGGCATCTACTCCTACATCGGCGAGGAGACCGCGATGGTGATGCTGCGCGAGTTCGCCGACAGCAGCTACAAGCCGTGGGCCGAGGCGGTTCGCACCATCATCCAGGACGAGAAGATCCACATCGCGCACGGCGCCCGCGTCTGCCGCAACCTCGCCGTCACCGACGAGGGCCGCGAGCAGCTCCAGGCCGCCCTCGACCGGCTGTGGCCGATGTTCGTCGGCATCTTCGGCAGCGCCAACACCAAGCGCTCCCGGCTCGCCGTGCGCTACGGCCTGCGCAAGACGACCAACGGCGAGGCCATCGCGCTGTGGCGGGAGAAGGTCGCCCCCCGCGTCGCCAACCTGGGACTGCGCGTCCCCGAATAGCCGCGGAGGCATCATGGCCGTACCGGTGCTCATCACGCCCCGTCCACCGTCCCGAGCCGAGTCCAAGGCACGGCTGCGCGCGCTGCTGGCCGACCGGCCGGACCTCGCCGCGCGCTTGAAGACCGTCCGCGCCATGGGCCGCCGGGTGCGCGCCTGCGAGGTGCACCTCACCACCGCCTGCAACATCCGCTGCAAGGGCTGCTGGTACTTCGAAGGCGGCTTCGACAGCGCCGTCAAGGAGACCTCGGACCCGGGGCTGATCCGTGCCTTCGCCGAGAAACTGGCCGCGGACGGCTACACCCAGGCCACGCTGATCGGCGGCGAACCGACCCTCGTATTGGACCGGGTCCGCCCGTTCGTGGAGACCCTGCCGTACATCACCCTCTCCACCAACGGCCTGCGCCCGCTGCCCCGCGAGGGCTTCGAGAACGTCGCCGTCGGCATCAGCCTCTTCGGCGGCGGCCCCCTCGACGACTCGCTGCGCGCCCACCGGCCCAACGGCTCGTCGTTCACGGGGCTGTTCGAGAAGGCGCTGCGGCACTACCGCGAGGACCCCCGCGTCACCTTCGTCTTCGCCCTCTCCGAAGACGGGCTGCGTTACGTCGAGCCGACGGTGCGCGCCATCCAGAACAACGGCAACCAGGTCACGTTCAACTTCTACAGCGAACACGGCTCGGACCACCCGCTGCGGATCGAGAACGAGAAGCGCACCCTCGCCGAGGCGCTGCGCGTCAAAGAGCGGTACCCGGACACGGTGGTCAGCCACCCGTACTTCATCGAGGCGCTGATCACCGGACGCGGCCACTGGGGCGGGCGGTTCGGCTACGACGTGTGCCCGAGCATCAGCGTCGACCTGCCCGAGCACGAGCAGCGGGTGCGCAACGGCAATCCGGTGCTGGACGGTTTCGCCGTCTACGGCGCGGACTACGAGACGCTGCAGTTCTGCTGCACCTCCGGCGACTGCGGAGGCTGCCGCGACAGCCAGGCCGTCTACAGCTGGCTGATGGTCAGCTTCCCCCGGTTCCTGGACGACGAGCGGCGGCTGGAGACCTGGATGGACCTGGCCGAGAGCTACTGGCGCCAGTGGTACTGGGCCCAGCACCACTCCCCGCACTTCAGCCGCTGACCCACCAGCACCGCGCCACCGGGCAAGCACCGTGCCTTCGGGCAAGCGCCGTGCCCCTGGGCAAGCACAACGCCTCCGCGCAAGGACAGTGCCTTCGGACAAGCACAACGCCCCCGGGCAAGCACCGTGCCTTCGCACAAGCACCGTGCCTCCGCGCAAGAACAGTGCCTCCACGCAAGAACAGCGCCCCCTCGTACAGAGCACCGTAAGGAGCGAACATGTCCGCGACCGTGACCGCAGAGGCCGTGCTGGACCTCATCCGCACCGAACTCGTCGACTCCGGGGTGGAGGAGGAGACGATCACCCCGGACGCCAAGTTCGACGACCTCGACATGGACTCGCTCGACGCGGCGGAGCTCATGGCCACGATCAAGCGCGAGTACGGCGTCACCATCCCGCGCGCCGAACTGGCCGACGTCACGGTGGGCGCGCTCGCCGCGACGGTCGTCGAGCAGGCCCGTCCTTGACGGTTCCGGTGGCGGTCACCGGCGTCGGCGCCGTCACCCCGCTCGGCGTCGGCGCCGCCGTCCTGGTCTCCCGCCTCTTCGCCGGGGAGAGCGGCCTATCGGACGGTGAGGGGCGCTGCGCGGAGTTCGACGCGGGGGAGTTCCTCACCCGGCGGGAGGCCAAGCGCGGCGCCCGGTTCGCGCAGCTCGCCCTCGTCGCCGCCGACGAGGCCGTCCGGCAGGCCGGGTGGCGGAACGGGCTCCCCTACCCGGCCGAGGACATCGTGTGCGTCGTCGGCACGGGGCTGGGCGGCGCCCCCGACGCACGGCACGGAACCGGCGCGACGCCGCTGACCGTGCCGCTGATGATGCCCAACAGCGCCGCGGCCGGCCTGTGCCTGCGCTACGGACTGCGCGGGGAGTCCTTCGCCACGTCGGGGGCGTGCGCCGCCGGGGCGCAGGCCATCGGGTTCGCCCTGGGCGCGATCCGGCGGGGGGAGGCCGCGGCGGCGGTCGCCGGCGGCGCCGAGGCCGCGTCGGTGCCGCTGGTCCGCTCGTCCTTCGCGCAGGCCGGAGCGCTGTCCCCGACCGGCCGCTGCGTGCCGTTCGGCGCGGACCGCGACGGCCTCGTGATGGGCGAGGGCGCGGGCATCCTCGTCCTGGAGAGCGTCGAGGGCGCCCGTGCGCGCGGCGCCGAGATCCTCGGCCTGATCCACGGGTACGGCGCGAGCTCCGACGCCCACCACCTCACCGCGCCCGCGCCCGACGGCACCGCCGCCGCGCACGCGATCCGCCGGGCCCTGGCCGACGCGGGCCGCGCGCCCGAAGACCTCCGCTACATCAACGCGCACGGCACCGGCACACCACTGAACGACGCGACCGAGATCCGCGCGCTGCGCCTGGCGCTGGGCGACGCGCTGGCCTCGATCCCGCTGTCCTCGACCAAGGCTGCGACCGGGCACCTCTTCGGCGCGGGCGGCGCCGTGGAGGCCGTCGTCACCCTGGCCGCGCTGCGCGACGGGGTCGCCCCTCCCACGTACGGCCTGACGAAACCGGACGAACGGCTCGGCGCACTCGACCACGTACGATCCGCGCGCGCCCTCCCACCCGGCCCGAATCCGAACGGCCCGAATCCGAACGGCCCGAATCCGAACGGCCCGACTCCGAACGGTCCGACTCCGAGCGGTCCGACTCCGAACGACCCGGCCTCGGACGACCCGGCCCCGAACGGTCCGAGCCCGAGCGGCCGGATCGGGCTGTCCGTCTCCCTGGGTTTCGGCGGGCACAACGCCGTTCTCGTCCTGGGGGCGCCGTGACCGGTTTCGACTTCGCGGGACGCCGCTACCTGGTGACCGGCGTGACGAACCAGGAGTCGATCGCCTGGCACGTCGCCGCCGCGCTCCAGCGGCACGGCGCCGAGATCGTGCTCGGCTCGTTCGGCCGGGCGGCGCGGATCACCCGGAAGGCCGCGGCCAGGCTTCCCGCCACCCCGGACGTCCTCGACCTCGACGTCACCGACGCCGCGGACCTCGCCGCGGCGGTCACCGACCTGCGCGAGCGGTGGGGAGCGCTCGACGGGGTCCTGCACAGCATCGCGTACGCGCCACCGGACGCCGTGAGCGGCGCGTTCCTCAGCACGCCCGCCGACCAAGCGCTCCACGGCTTCGAGGTCTCGGCGTACTCGCTGCAACGGCTCGCGGCCTCGTTCGCGCCGCTGCTCACCGCGGGGGAGCGGACCGGCGGCATCGTGGGGATCACGGTCGACAGCGCGCGTGCCCTGCCCGGGTACGACTGGATGGGCGTCTTCAAGGCGTCCCTGGAGGCGGTCGCCCGTTACCTCGCGATGCACCTCGGGCCGCGGGGCGTACGGGTCAACCTGGTGGCCGCCGGACCGCTGGAAACCCTGTCCGCGCGCGGGGTGAACACCTTCGACGCGCTCGCCGACCACTACGAGACCTGGGCGCCGCTCGGCTGGGACCGCACCGACCCCGGGCAGGTCGTCGGCGCGGTGCTGTTCCTCCTCTCCGACCTGGCCGCGCACACCACGGGCCAGGTCCTGCACGCCGACGGCGGACTGCACGCCGTCACCGGAGGAATCGGCGAACCACCCCGCCGACTCCCGCGCGACTCCTGACGATCCACCCGCCAATGACGCCTCTCGCCAATGACGATCCCCCGCCGATGACGCCCCCGCGATGACGGTCCCCCGTCAATGAGGACCCCCTCGCCAATTCCCTTCACGGCCGACGAAAGCCCAGGTCAGCAGGGCTTTTCCGGACGACATCCCGCGTCGCGTCCCGCTAACGACCGCTAACATGACGATCCGGCCTGACCACCCGTCGGGCCGTCTTTCCGTGATGACGCCGTGATGACGCGAGGAATTGGCGATGAGCGTTGGTTTTCCCCTGTCCCGAACGACGCGCCCCCTGCCGGAAGCCGAGCGCACGGCGGTACTTTCCGACCCGGGTTTCGGCCGGCACTTCACCGACCACATGGCGTCGGCCACCTGGACCCCGGAGGACGGCTGGCACGACCGGAAGGTCGGCCCGATGGAACCCTTCACCCTCCACCCGAGCGCCGCCGTCCTGCACTACGCGCAGGAGATCTTCGAGGGACTGAAGGCCTACCGCCACGCCGACGGCAGCGTCTGGCTGTTCCGACCAGAGGCAAACGCCGCCCGCTTCGCCCGTTCCGCGAAGCGGCTCGCCCTGCCCGAGCTGCCGGAGGAGGACTTCCTCGCCAGCGTGGAGGACCTGATCCGGGCCGACGAGGCGTGGGTCCCGGCGTCCGACGGTGAGAAGTCGCTCTACATACGCCCGTTCATGTTCGCCTCCGAGGCCTTCCTCGGCGTACGGCCCGCCCACCGGGTCGTCTACTCGGTGATCGCCAGCCCGGCCGGCCCGTACTTCGCCTCCGGCGTCACGGGCGTCACCCTGTGGGTGAGCGACCGGTACACCCGCGCGTCCGAGGGCGGCACCGGCGCCGCCAAGTGCGGGGGCAACTACGCGGCGAGCCTGGCCGCGCACCTTGAGGCCCAGGAGCACGGCTGCGACCAGGTGATGTACCTGGACAGCGCGGGCCGGGGCACGCTGGAGGAGTCCGGCACGATGAACTTGTGCCTGATCACCTCGGACGGCGAGCTCGTGACGCCCGAACTCGGCACCATCCTGGAGGGCGTCACCCGCGACACCGTCCTCGCGCTGGCCCCGGAATGCGGCCTGACCCCGGTGGAACGGCGGATCACCCTGGACGAGCTGCGCTCCGGAGCCGCCGACGGCACCATCACCGAGGTGTTCGCCGCGGGCACCGCCGCGGTGGTCACCCCCATCGTCGGCTTCAAGGGCGACGGCTACGCCTTCACCATCGCGGGCGGCGCACCCGGCAAGCACACCCTGGCCCTGCGCGACCACGTACTGGACATCCAGTACGGCCGCACGGAGGACCGGCACGGCTGGCTGCGCCGCGTGCTCTGACGCCGGGCGGCGGGGGGCCGTTCTTTCGATGCGGGGCGCCGGGGGATTGGCGCCCCGCATCGCCTCCGGCGCCCCGCCCGATGAAGCACTGCCCCGTCCATGCCCGCGCCAACATGCCATCGCAAGCGACGAGTTGATGTCCCGGCCGACCCAACTGGGCTGCCCTCATAGTGCATCAGGTCGTCGCTGTCTGTGGATCAGCGGGCATCATCACTCCTTCGTATGAAATACGGGCCACTGGCGAGGGATGGGTCGACGGAACAGGAGTCCTCGCCCGCGCGGATCGATTCACTGGTTGCTCCCGAACGATCAGACGATCGTACGTATCGGCACGGGAGCATGGGAGTAGTGAACATGCCTGCGCAGGACGAAGGATTCGACCCCACCGTCACCGGACCGCCCGGTCAGCGCCATACGGTCGGATGGGAGGACGCCGCCCTCCTCGCCGTGGGGATCGCCGATCTCGTATTCGAACGACTGCGTCACGCCGCGGACCGGGGCCAGCTGCTGCTGCGCCGTTCCGACCTGCGTGACCTGCTCGCGGACGGCATGAGCGAGCTGCGCGCCCGAGGGGAGCTCGCCTCCCGGCGCGTCACGCCGAGCACCGAGAACTACCTGGAGGTGATGGCCCGCCGCGCGGTGAAGCGGGCCGGGCCGGCCGACGACTCCGGGCCGGCCCATGCATGACGCGACGGGATTCAAGCAACGCGTCGACACCTACCTGCGCCGGCTGGCCGACGAGGAGGAAGCCGAGCTGCTGCGCCTGTCCGGCGAACTCGTCCCGCTGTGCGTGCAGTTGCGCAGGTCGCTGACGAGCGGGAAGCGGCTGCGCGCCGCCTTCCTGTACTGGGGCTGGCGGGCCTCCGGGCAGCCGGACTGCGACGGGGTGATCAAGGCCGCGGCGGCCATGGAGCTGGTGCACGCGGCGGCGTGCACGCACGACGACATCATCGACGACAGCCGGTTGCGGCACGGCCTGCCGACCGCCCATGTCGCCTTCGCCGACGGCGGTGTCCGCATGGGGGGCACCGCCGTCGAGCAGCCCGGCGGGATCCGTCAGGACCGGTGCGCCGGGCTCGCCATGATGCTGGGCGATCTGCTGATGGGGTACGCGGGGAAGGTCTTCGCCACCTGCGGCCTGCCCGGTGCGTATGTGGCGCGGACGGTGCCCCTGTGGTCCGCGCTGCTGCGCGAGACCATCGCGGGGGAGTTCCTGGAAGTCCTGCGCACGGGGAACGCCGTGCCCGGTGTCGCCGAATCCCTGGAGGTCGCCCGGTACAAGACGGCCAAGTACACCGTGGAGCGGCCCCTGCACCTGGGCGCCACGCTCGGCGGCGCCTCCCGCGACGTACTCGCCGCCTTCACCGCCTACGGGCTGCCGCTGGGGGAGGCCTTCCAGCTCCGCGACGACCTGCTGGGCACCTTCGGCGACCCGGCGCGCACCGGCAAATCCAACCTGGACGACCTGCGGGACAGGAAACCCACCGCGCTCCTCGCCCTGACCGTCTCCCTCCTCACCCCGGAGGACGGGCGGCTGCTGACGAAGACCCTGGCCGGGCCGCGCCTGGACGAGTCCGGCGCGGCGCTCGTGCGGGAGCTGATGGAGCACAGCGGCGCGCGCCGGCGCGTCGAGGACATGATCGAGGAGCGGATCGCGCGGGCCCGCGCGGCGCTGGACTCCGTGGCACTGCCGGCGGACGCGCGCGCGGCGCTCGGCGCACTGGCGACCTCGGCAGCCGACCGGACCCTGTGAGAGCGACGAAAGACGAGGAACCCGTGACCGACGAGACCACCACCACGCGGTACACCGAAGCGACACTCGACGCACTGCGCACCCAAGGCGACCCGCTCGCCGACAAGACCGTGGCCACCATGTTCGAACGCGGAGAGGTGAGGGACTTCAACACCCTCATGCGCTTCTTCACCACCGCCGGACACGCGCTGCCGCAGGGAATGCCCCCGGCGGCGACGGACTTCCTGAAAGCCACCGGAATGCCCCCGGCATGGGTGGACTGGGACATCATGGAGCGGGCCCGGCTGTTCTTCATGGACAACGCCGCGCACATCAACACCGGGCTCTCCTTCGCCGCCATGCCGGCCACGTACGCCATCCCGCGCGTGTCCAAGCTGCTGGCGTCGACGCACTCCATGGACTATCCGTCGCGCCGGATGGCGAACACCGGCCAGTTCGTCACGTACCTGATGCAGACGAATGCCTTCGAGGAGGGCAGCAAGTTCATCCCGGCCGCCCAGAAGGTCCGCCTGCTGCACGCCGCGGTGCGCCACCACCTGACCCGGTCCGGGCGCTGGGACGTCGAGCGCGACGGCACGCCGCTGTGCCAGGAGGACATGATCGGCGGGCAGATCTGCTTCTCGATCCTCGTCCTGGACGCGATGCACCGCCTCGGCATCCACATGAGCGACGAGGGCGCGGAGGCGTACTACTACGCCTGGCGCGTCGTCGGCTGCATCCTGGGCTGCGACATGGAGGCCGCGCCGAAGAACCTCACCGAGGCCCGCGCGTACGCCGACCTCTACCTCCTGCGCAACCTGGGGCCGTCGGAGGAGGGCGTACGGCTGAACAACCAACTGGTGCGGATGTACGAAGACGTCGTCCCCGGCACGATCTTCGACCCGATCGTGCCCGCCACGATCCGTTTCCTCGTGGGCGACACCATCGCCGACTGGCTGCAGATCCCCCGCAGCCCGTGGGACACGGCGGCCAAGGCCGTGCCCCTGATCCTCGGCGTGCTGGAGACCATCGAGGACAGCAGCCCGCTGGGGGAGTGGGCGCTGGACAAGGCGGGCGACCTGATGACCACCTTCGAGCTCGCCTCGCTCACCCGCGGCCGGGTGATGCAGTACGCCATCCCTGAGGAGCTCAAGTCCGACTATGGGGTGCGGTCGCAGCAGGCGCGCAACCAGCGCTGGGTGCCGCCCGCCCCGACGGCGGTGGGCGCGGACTGAGCGCCGGAGCCCGGCACCGGGCGCCTCACCCGTCGAGGGGAACGGGCGCCTCCCGGACGGAGGAACCCCGGCGGCCCGCCACCCGGCCGCCGGGGTTCCTCCGTCCGGCGTAGCGGATCACCTGCCGGAGGGCTATCCGACCGTGGCCCGGGGGCCGGGGCGCGGTCGGGGTAATGCATGCGGCATGGGTGAGCTGATGACCACGACCGGGTACCGCGTACTGCACGATCTGCTGGAGAACTCACACAACGTCGCACCGACCGACATCCCGGACCTCGTCAAGCGGCTCGCCGCGGAGATCGGCTTCCGGGACGTCACCATCTACGTGGCCGACCTGGAGCAGAGCGAACTGGTCTCCCTGCCGCGCGGCGCGGGCGGGGCCGCGATCACCCGTCCGATCGAGAACAGCCAGGCCGGGCTCTGCTACCGCACCACCTCCCTGCGCACCGCCGAGGCGGACACCGGCGGGCTCGTGCTGTGGCTGCCGCTGCTCGACGGCATCGAGCGGATCGGCGTCATCGAACTGCACACCGAGGCGCTCAGCGCCCCCGCGCTGGCCTTCGCCCGCTCGATGACCTCGCTCGTCACCATGATCGTGCTGTCGAAGTACATGCACAGCGACACCATCACGAGCCTCCAGCGGCGGCGGCCGATGGAACTGTCGGCGGAGATGCTGTGGGCCTTCCTGCCCCCGCGCAGCATGCGCACCGACCGCGCCACCGTCACGGCTGTGCTCGAACCCGCGTACGACGTGGGGGGCGACGCCTTCGACCACTCGATGATCCAGGGAACCCTGCACGCGAGCATCCTCGACGCGATGGGGCACGACCTCGCCTCAGGGCTGGTCGCCTCGGTGGCGCTGGCCGGCTGCCGCAACGCGCGCCGTTCCGGCCACGGGCTCGCCGACCTCGTCGACACGGTGGACACCCACCTCGCGGAGACGTTCCCGGGCCGCTTCTGCACCGCCGTCTTCTGCCACCTCGACACCATCGGCGGGCTGCTCTCCTGGGTGAACTGCGGGCACCCCGCGCCCCTGCTGCTGCGCGGCAAGCGGCTCCTGGACGGCTCCCTGGACCGCGAGCCCGAACTGCCGCTCGGCCTGGGCGCGGCGAATCCGCTGGTGCCCCGGACCGTCCACCGCTGCCAGCTGGAACCCGGCGACCGGGTCCTGCTCTACACGGACGGCGTCGTCGAGGCCCGCACCGGGAACGGCGACCAGTTCGGCCTCGACAACTTCGTCGACTTCATCCTCCGGGCCACGGCGGCCCGCGAACCGGTCTACGAGGCGCTGCGCCGGCTGATGAAGAACATCCTGGGGGACGTGGAGTCCCGGCTCCGCGACGACGCCACGATCGTCGCCGTCGAATGGCACCCGGACGGCCCGGAGCCGGTCCCCGAGACGGTCATCTGACGCGCCGCTCAGCGCGGGCAGGCCGTGTCCTTCCGCGGCAGGGTGCCGTCCAGGAGGTAGGCGTCGACCGCCCGCTTCGCGCAGGTGCTGTGCGGGGAGAGATACACGCCGTGGGTGCGGACGGGGACGGTCACCAGGCGGGAGCCGCGCAGCGCGCGGTGCATGCCCAGGCCCTGCTCGTAGGTGGTGCGGGTGTCGCCGGTGGCCTGGAGCTGGAGGGCGGGGAGAGCGTTGGAGATCCGCGTGAGCGGTTCGCGGGGCTTCTCCTTCCAGAAGGCGCAGGGGACCGGGCCGCTGTGCACCGGGCCGAAGACCGGCTGGGTGGGCCGGGCCCGCTCGATGGCCTTCCGGTACCAGGCCGGGTCGCGGGGCATCGTGACGTCCCCGCAGAGGATGCCGAGCGTGCCGGCCAGGTCCGCGTCCGCGCCGGTGGTCTGCGGCCGGAACACGACGGTCAGCAGCCCGCGCAGGTGCTCCGACGCCTCCACCGGCCTGCCGTCCGCCGCGTCCAGGAGCTGCCGCAGCGCGCGGGCGTACTCCGCGTTGTCCGCCTCGTCCGTTCCGAAGGCGTAGAGCACGAGCGGCAGCAGATGGCCGTCCAGCCGGAAGCCCGCGATCGGGATCGGCTCGGCCTCCGCGCGGCGGATCAGCCCTTCGACGGTGGCCCGGACGGCCGCGGGGGTGGTGCCCAGGCCGTACTCGCGGTCGCGCGGGGCGGCCCAGGCGGCGAGGTCGTCGAGCGCCCGCTCGTTGGCCGGGCCCATGTCCCGCAGCATGCGTATGCCGTACCCGCCGGGGTCGACCGCGCTGTCCAGGACCAGCCGGTCGACGCGCTCGGGGAACATCTGCGCGTAGGTGGCGCCCAGGAAGGTCCCGTACGACTGCCCGAACCAGGAGGTCTTCCGCTCTCCGAGCGCGCCGCGCACCACGTCGACGTCCCGGGCGATGTTGCGGGTCGTCAGGTGCGGGAGGACGTCGGGGTACTTCTTCCAGCAGGCGTCGGCGTCGTTCTTCGCCAGCCGCCAGCTCTTGTCGAAGCCGGCCCGGTCCGAGCCCGCCGACCGCATCCAGCTCATCCGCGTCAGCCCGCAGTCCAGCGGGGCGCTCGCGCCGACGCCGCGGGTGTCCATGCCGATGATGTCGTACGCCGCCGCGACCTCGGGCGCCATCGCCGCCCGGAGTTCGGCGGGCATGCCCAGGCCGCGACCTCCGGGGCCACCGGGGTTGGTCTGGAGGATGCCGCGCCGTTTCGCCGGGTCGGTGGCCTTGATGCGGGAGATGGCGATGTCCAGGGTGCGGCCCCGGGGCCTGCTGTAGTCCAGCGGGACCTTGACGGTCGTGCACTCGGCGTTCTTGAGGGCCGGGGCCTGGCCTTCGCAGGCCGTCCACGTCAGCCGCTGGTGACGGAACCGGTCCAGGCCGTCGGCGGCGGGTGCCGAGGCGTTGGCCGACTGTGCGGGGGCCGGCGATGCGTGGGCTGCCGTGCCCGGTGCCAGAACGGCCGTGGTCAGGGGCAGGGTGAGGGCGGCGAGGGCCGCGGTGCGTCTCATACCCGCCACGCTATGAAGATCGTGATCTTGGCTCCATGGGGTGAGGCCCCGATGCGGACGGGGGACAGCACCAGGGCCGAGGAAGGGGCATCCCCCGAGGCGCGGTGGCGGGTGACCGTACCGGCCTCAGCCCAGTGCCGAGGCCAGCAGGACCACCCCGAGGGAGCCGACGAGCGAGGCCATCGCGAGGGAGCGGGCGAGTACGGCCCGGCCCCGGGCGTGCGCCACGCCGTGCAGCGCGGCTGCGGCCATCACCGCGCAGAACAGGAGGAGCTTGACGGCGAGGGTGCGGCCGTAGCCGGGTTCCAGGAGGGAGGCCCAGGTCACACCGTGGTGCCAGGCCAGGCCCACGCCGGTGGCGAGCTGGAGGGGCAGGAAGACCGCCGCCGTGAGCAGCCCGAAACGGCGGCCGGCGCGCTCGACGAAGGCGGTGCGGGCGTCGGCGGCGAGCACGCGCCGCGCCAGGGGGAGGACGACCAGGGACAGGGCCAGTTGCCCGCCGACCCAGAGAGCCGCGCCGATGATGTGCGTGAACCGTATGAGGGTCCAGCCGTCGATGGTGTTCATCGGGTGGCCTTCCTCGTGCGGTGGGCATCGGGTGCGGTGGGTGGGAGGAGTGGGACCACTGGTGCTCCTTGGGACGTGGTTGTCGCCCTGGGGGTGGGGGGTGGTTCTTGCTCTGGTGGTGGGGGTGGTTGTCGCTCTGGTGGTGGGGATCGGATCGGTTGTCGCCTGGTGGCGAGAGCCGGAGGGACGGCGTCGGGGACGTCGGGGCGCGCGGCGGCGGGCCGGGTGGTCGCGTCGCCGGTGCTTCGCCCGGCCCGGATGGTCCCATGCCGGGGTCGGCCGGACGTCGGCGGGCCCGGCCTTCCGTCCGGTGGGTGGCGCGGTGCCGGTGGGCGGCGCGGTGCCGGGTTTGTTCGCCCCGGCCCCGCACCGCGTCGCGCCCGCCCCCGGCCCGCACCGCGTGGGGCAGACGGTCCCACACCGCGCCCCACCCGCCCCGGACCACGACAACGGGAACTCGTCCGCCGCGATACCTCAGCCCCCGCCCCCCGCCCGCCCCAGCAGCTCCGCCAGCTCCCGCTGATGGGGAAAGGACCCGGGCCGGTAGCCGCACCACGGCTCCTCGGCGTACGGGTCGCCCGTGACGGCGTGGGCGCGGGAGCGGAGCCCGACGGCGCCCGCCCCGTGCACGGCGCGGAGGTTCTCGGCGGTCAGGGTGGGGGCGCCGGAGGGCGAGACGGCGACGCGGACGCCGGTCCGGGTGCCGTAAGCGATCAGTTCCAGCAGGTCGGGGCGCTGGAAGGGGTCCCCGCCGGTGATCACGAAGAGGGGCGCCGGGTGGCCGAAGGCGGCGATCTGGTCGATCAGGTCCTTCGCGGCCCGGGTGTCCAGCTCGCGCGGGTCGCGGTCGGGGACGGCGACGGCCCGGCAGTGGAGGCAGGCGAGCGGGCAGGCGCGGGTGGACTCCCAGATGACGAGGAAGGGCTTGGCCGTCACGTCCTGGTGCTGCCGGCGCACGGGGCGGCTGCCGCTCACCGCGGTGCGGGGGAGCCCCGGGCGGCTGCCGCTCACCGCGCCAGGGGGAAGCGGCGGGCAGCGTGCCGGGCGGGCACCGCGCCGTCGGCCGCCGGGCGCCGGGACGGTGGCGCGCACGGGGTGGGGAGGCCGTCCACCGGGTGGGAGTGGTCGTACATGAGAGCCATACCTCCGGTTCGTTCCCCGACAGGATGCGGGGGCGGCGGGGTGCGGCGCCTGGGCTGGCCGGTCCTCGGCCGGAGGCCCGTTGGTCCCTCCTCGTGGCTCGGACGCGGGCCGGATGGCGGGCCACCACGGGACGCTTGGACCCGGGTGCCGCACCGCGTGGCGTCCTACGTTTTCAGCCATGGAGAAAGACGAAGCCGCGGGCGCCCCGGGCGGCCGTGGAGAAGAAGGCCGCCCGCTGCCCGGGAGGCGGCTGCTCACCCGCCGCGAGGTGTCGGCGGACGGACGGGCGGTGTTCGGCACGGGGGACGAGCGGTGGGAGGGCTTCTACCGCGACCGGTGGTCCCACGACAAGGTCGTGCGGTCCACCCACGGGGTCAACTGCACCGGTTCGTGCTCGTGGATGGTCTACGTCAAGGACGGCATCATCACCTGGGAGCACCAGGCCACCGACTACCCGTCGATCGGTGCGGACTGCCCCGAGTACGAGCCCCGCGGCTGCCCGCGCGGCGCGTCGTTCTCCTGGTACACCTACTCGCCCAGCCGGGTCCGCTACCCGTACGTGCGGGGGAAGCTGCTGACGATGTGGCGGGAGGCCCGCCGCAGGCTCGGCGACCCGGTAGCGGCGTGGGCGGAGATCACCGGCGACCCGGCCAAGGCCCGCGCCTACAAGAAGGCCCGGGGCAAGGGCGGGCTGGTGCGCGCCGACTGGGACGAGGTGGCCGAACTGGTCGCCGCCGCCCACGTGCACACCGTCAAGACCTACGGCCCGGACCGGGTGGCCGGGTTCTCGCCGATCCCGGCGATGTCGATGGCGTCCTTCGCGGCGGGCGCGCGGTTCCTGTCGCTGATCGGCGGCACGCTGCTGTCCTTCTACGACTGGTACGCGGACCTGCCGGTGGCCTCGCCGCAGGTCTTCGGCGACCAGACGGACGTGCCGGAGGCCGCCGACTGGTGGAACGCCGGCTACCTGATCATGTGGGGCTCCAACATCCCCGTCACGCGGACGCCGGACGCCCACTTCCTGACCGAGACCCGCTACAACGGCACCAAGGTCGTCGCCGTCAGCCCCGACTACGCCGACAACGTCAAGCACGCCGACGAGTGGCTGGCCCCGCACCCCGGCACGGACGGCGCGCTGGCCATGGCCATGGGGCACGTCATCCTGCGCGAGTTCCTGGTGGACCGCACGACGCCCTACTTCGAGGACTACCTGCGCCGGTTCACCGACGCCCCGTTCCTGGTCACCCTGCGCGAGCGGGGCGACGGCGCGGTGCCGGACCGCTTCCTGACCGCCGCCGACCTCGGTGACACGAGTGAGAACGCCCGCTTCAAGACCGTCCTGCTGAACCGCGCCGACGGCGAACCGGTCGTCCCCAACGGCTCCCTCGGCTTCCGCTGGGGCGAGGAGGGCGAGGGCAGGTGGAACCTCGAACTGGGGGATGTCGAGCCCGAGTTGAGCCTGCTGGAAGGTGCCGAGAAAACCGTCACCGTCTCCCTGCCGCGCTTCGACGAGGGCGCCGGCGAGGGCGGGTCCGTCATGGTGCGCGGCGTCCCGGTCCGCCGCGTCGGCGGGCGGTGGGTCACCACCGTCTTCGACCTGATGCTGGCCCAGTACGGGGTGCGCCGCCCCGGACTGCCCGGCACGTGGCCGGAATCGTACGAGGACGCGTCCCAGCCCTGCACGCCCGCCTGGCAGGAGACGATCACCTCCGTCCCGGCCGCACAGGCGGCGCGCATCGCCCGGGAGTTCGCGCGCAACGCGGAGCGCACCCGGGGCCGCTCCATGATCGCCATGGGGGCGGGCACCAACCACTGGTTCCACTCCGACACCATCTACCGGGCCTTCCTGGCCCTCACCACCATGACGGGCTGCCAGGGCGTCAACGGCGGCGGCTGGGCCCACTACGTCGGGCAGGAGAAGGTCCGGCCCGTCACCGGCCTCCAGCACCTGGCGTTCGCGTTCGACTGGCAGCGGCCCACCCGCCACATGGCCGGCACCTCCTTCTGGTACCTCGCCACCGACCAGTGGCGCTACGACGCCATCGGCCCGGAGGAACTGGCCTCCCCCCTGGGCGAGGGACGGTTCAAGGGCCGCTCCACCGCCGACTGCCTGGCCCAGGCGATCCGGATGGGCTGGACCCCCGGCCACCCCGGCTTCAACCGCAACCCCCTGGACCTGGCGGACGAGGCCGCCGCCCGAGGACGGGACGTCGCCGAGCACATCGTGGACGGCCTGACCTCCGGCGACCTGCGGTTCGCGGCCGAGGACCCCGACGACCCGGCCAACTTCCCCCGCGTCCTGACCGTCTGGCGCGCCAACCTGCTGGGCTCGTCCGGCAAGGGCAACGAGTACTTCCTGCGCCACCTGCTGGGCGCCGACGCGGCGGTCCGGGGCGAGGAGACCCCGCCCGAGGGACGGCCCGAGGAGGTCGTCTGGCGGGAGGAGGCCCCCGAGGGCAAGCTCGACCTCCTGGTCGCCATGGACTTCCGCATGACCTCCACCGGCCTGTTCGCGGACGTGGTGCTGCCGGCCGCCACCTGGTACGAGAAGGACGACCTGTCCAGCACGGACATGCACCCCTTCGTCCACGCCTTCACCCCGGCCATCGCGCCGCCCTGGCAGGCCCGGACCGACTACGACACCTTCCTGACCCTCGCCGACCGCTTCAGCGAACTCGCCCGCGACCACCTCGGCACCCGGACCGACGTGCTGGCCGTGCCGCTCCAGCACGACACGCCCGACGAACTGGCCCAGCCCGGCGGCGTCGTCCTGGACTGGAAGGCGGGCGAGTGCGCGCCGGTCCCCGGCCGCACCATGCCCAGACTCGTCACCGTCGAGCGCGACTACCCGGCCGTGGCCGACAAGATGCGGGCCGTCGGCCCCCTGCTCGACACGCTCGGCACCACCACCAAGGGCGTCACCGTCCACCCCGACCGCGAACTGGAGCAACTGCGGCACACCAACGGCACCGTGCGGAGCGGCGCGGCGCGCGGGCGGCCCTCGCTGGCCACGGCCTCCGACATGTGCGAGGCGATCCTCGCCCTGTCCGGCACCACCAACGGCCGCCTGGCCACCGAGGGTTTCCAGGCCCTGGAGCGGCGCACCGGAACGGAGCTGGCCCACCTGTCCGCCGAGCGCGAGGCCGAGCGGATCACCTTCGCCGACACCCGCGTCCAGCCCCGCCCGGTGATCACGTCCTACGAGTGGTCCGGCAGCGAGACCGGCGGGCGCCGGTACTCCCCGTTCGTCATCAACGTCGAGCACCGCAAGCCCTGGCACACCCTCACCGGCCGCCAGCACTTCTTCGTCGACCACGACTGGATGGCCGAACTCGGGGAGCAGCTCCCCGTCTTCCGTCCGCCCCTGCACACCGTCCGCCACTACGGCGACGAGCACCTGGGCGAGGACGGCCGCGCCGAGGTGACGGTCCGCTACCTCACCCCGCACTCGAAGTGGTCCATCCACTCCGCCTACCAGGACAACGCCTACATGCTGGCCCTGTCCCGGGGCGGCCCGGTCATCTGGATGAGCACCGCCGACGCCGAGCGGATCGGCGTCAAGGACAACGAGTGGATCGAGGCCTACAACCGCAACGGCGTCGTCGTCGCCCGCGCCGTGGTCAGCCACCGGATGCCCGAGGGCACCGTGTACATGTACCACGCGAAAGACCGCACGGTGAACGTGCCGAAGGCCGAGGTGGGCGGCAGGCGGGGCGGCGTCCACAACTCCCTGACCCGGATCCTGCTCAAGCCCACGCACCTGCTGGGCGGCTACGCCCAGTTCACCTACGCCTTCAACTACTACGGCCCCACCGGGAACCAGCGCGACGAGGTCACCGTCATCCGCCGCCGCGGCCAGGAAGTGGAGTACTGACATGCCCCGTGGCGCAACGCCCATCGGCCGGGTGATGGCCCAAGTGGCGATGGTGATGAACCTCGACAAGTGCATCGGCTGTCACACCTGCTCCGTCACCTGCAAGCAGACCTGGACCAACCGCACCGGCGTCGAATACGCCTGGTTCAACAACGTGGAGACCAAACCCGGCGTCGGCTACCCCCGCCGCTACGAGGACCAGGACCAGTGGAAGGGCGGCTGGACGCTGGACCGGCACGGCCGCCTGGTACTGCGCTCCGGCGGCCGGCTGAGGCGCCTGACCTCCCTGTTCTCCAACCCCGACCTGCCCTCCATCGAGGACTACTACGAGCCGGTCACCTTCGACTACGACCACCTCACCAGCGCCCCGGCCGGTCCGGACGTGCCCGTGGCGCGCCCCCGCTCCGTCCTCACCGGACGGCCCACCGAGATCACCTGGGGCGCCAACTGGGAGGACGGCCTCGGCGGCGCCGCGGAGACCGCCGCCGGCGACCCCAACCTCGGGGGAGAGCTGGCGGAGAAGGTGAAGTTCGCCTTCGAGCAGACCTTCATGTTCCACCTGCCCCGGCTGTGCGAGCACTGCCTCAACCCCGCCTGCGTCTCCGCCTGCCCCTCCGGCGCGATGTACAAGCGCGCCGAGGACGGCATCGTCCTGGTGGACCAGGACCGCTGCCGGGGCTGGCGGATGTGCGTCACCGCCTGCCCGTACAAGAAGGTCTACGTCAACCACGCCACCGGCAAGGCCGAGAAGTGCACCTTCTGCTTCCCGCGCATCGAGGCCGGGCAGCCCACCGTCTGCTCCGAGACCTGCGTCGGACGGCTGCGCTACCTCGGCGTGGTCCTCTACGACGCCGACCGCGTCGGCGAGGCCGCAGCCGTACCGGACGAGAAGGACCTGCTGGACGCGCAGCGGAACGTCTTCCTCGACCCCGCCGACCCCGAAGTCCGCGCCGCCGCCCGGCGCTCGGGCGTCCCCGAGGACTGGATCGACGCCGCCCGCCGCTCTCCCGTACGCGCCCTGATCAGCGAATACAAGGTGGCCCTGCCGCTGCACCCGGAGTACCGCACGCTGCCCATGGTCTGGTACGTGCCGCCGCTCTCGCCCGTGCTGGACGCCGTCGGAACGGCGGGCGGCGACGCCGACGACCCCGACCACGTCTTCGCCGCCGTCACCCGGCTGCGGATCCCGCTGGACTACCTGGCCAACCTGTTCGCCGCCGGGGACGCCGGCGTGGTGGCCGGGGTGCTGATGAAACTGACCGCGCTGCGCAGCCACATGCGCCGACGGCTCCTGGGCGAGGAAACCGACGAGGCCGCTCTGCGGGCTGTTGGGCTCACCGCCGCCCAAGCCGAGGACCTGCACCGGCTGCTGGCCGTCGCCAAGTACGCCGACCGCTACGTGGTGCCCGCCGCCCACAAGGAGGACGCCAGCGCGCTCGGCGCCCTGGAGGACCGCTGCCCCGTCGGGACCGCCGGTGGCGGCACCCCGGCCGAACCGGGCCGCACGGTGCTGCTCGGCCTGCCCACCCGGCGCCGCGCCACCGCGGGTGCCGCCGACGACTCCACCGGAGCGACCCCGTGAGCCCCCAGCGCACCCATCTGCGGCCCGCCGCCGGACGGCCCACATCCGGACGGTCCGCCCCCGGACGGCCTGTCTCCGGACGGTCCGCCGCCGGACGGCCCGCCCCCGGAAGGCCTGCCCGCCTCACCGATGAGGAACGCGCCGAGCGGACGCGGCTGCTGTGGCTGCTGTCCCTGCTGTTCCAGTACCCGGACGACGAACTGACCGGCGCCCGCCCCGCCGTCGCCGCGGCCGTCGAGGCGCTGCCGCCGGGCAGCGCGGCGGAAGAACTGGCCGCGTTCGCCGACTGGTTCACCCGCGAACCGGCCGACGCCCTGCAAAGCCACTACGTGGAGGTCTTCGACCTGCGGCGCAGGAGCAGCCTCTACCTCACCTACTACCTGCACGGCGACACCCGCCGCCGCGGCATGGCCCTGCTCACCCTCGCCCGCACCTACCAGGCCGTGGGCTGGCACGCCGACATCGGGGAACTCCCCGACCACCTCCCCGTCGTCCTCGAATTCGCCGCGCTGGCCGGGCCCGGCAAGGGGGAGGCCCCACTGCGCCGGCACCGGCGCGGACTGGAGCTCATCCACCACGCCCTGACGGAGGCGGGCTCTCCCTACCGCCACCTGACGGCGGCGCTCCTGACGCTGCTGCCGCCCGCGAGCGAGGCCGAGCGGGAGGCGATGACGCGGCTGGCGGCGGAGGGGCCGCCTTCCGAGGAGGTGGGGCTGGACCCGTATGGGGGCGAGGCTTTTTCGCCGCCGGGCACCTTCGTGCCGCCGGGAACCTTCGTGCCGCCGGTGGCAGAGCCGCCGACGCTTTTGCGGTCGGTGCCCGGCTTTTCGCCGCCCGTCGCGTCCGCGCCTGCGCCGTCCGCCTTTTCGCCGCCCGCGCCGTCCACCCCCTCGCCGTCAGCGCCCGCCCCCGACGAACCGGAGAGCCCGCGATGAACCCGTCCACCGGTCCCTTCACCGCTGCAGACGGAACCGACCTGCTGCTCTGGGTCGCCGTGCCCTACATCTGCCTGGCCGTGTTCGCCGTCGGGCACGTCTGGCGCTACCGCCGGGACCAGTTCGGCTGGACCAGCCGCACCAGCCAGTTGCTGGAACACCGCTGGCTGCGCTGGGGCGGACCGCTGTTCCACCTGGGGGCCTTCGCCGTGATCGGCGGTCACGTCGTGGGCCTGGCGATCCCCGCGTCCTGGACCCGGGCCGTCGGCGTCAGTGAGCACGTCTACCACCTGGCGGCGGTGTCCCTGGGCTCGGTTGCCGGGGCCGCGATGGTCGTGGGACTGGCCATGCTCAGCGCCCGGCGCCTGCTCGCCCCGCGCATCCGACCCACCACCAGCCACAGCGACAAACTCCTCTTTCCGCTGCTGGCCGCCACCGTCCTGCTCGGCATCGCCGCCACCGTCGTCCACAACATCGCCGGCGGCTACGACTACCGGTCCACCGTCTCCGTCTGGTTCCGCGGACTGTTCTCCCTGCAACCGCGGCCCGAGGCCATCGCCGGCGCGCCCCTGTTGTTCCAGTTGCACGCCCTGACCGCCTGCCTGCTCTTCGCGGCCTGGCCGTTCACCCGCCTCGTCCACGTGTGGAGCGCGCCCATCGGATACCTGCGACGGCCGTACCTGGTCTATCGCCGCCGAGAGGTCGCGACCGGGCGCGTCCAGAGCCGTCCGGTGAAGCCGTGACGGAGCGAGAAGAGGAAGCCGTCCCCGCGGGGTGAGGCCGCCCCGTCCCCGTTCCGCCCCCCATTTCCCCGTCCCCCGTACTTAGGAGCGTCATGCTGTCTGCCGAATCGGCCTCGGTGATCCGGGCCACCCTGCCCGCGGTCGGCGGAGCCCTCGACGAGATCACCACCCGTTTCTACGCCACGATGTTCGACGAGCACCCCGAACTGCTGGACGGCATGTTCAACCGCGGCAACCAGGCCAGCGGCGCTCAACGCCGCGCCCTGGCTGGGTCCATCGCCGCCTTCGCGGGCGCCCTGCTCGCCGATCCCGCCACCCGCCCGGACGTGCTGCTCTCCCGCATCGCGCACAAGCACGTGGCCGTCGGCGTCACCGACGACCAGTACACGATCGTCCACAAGTACCTGTTCGCCGCCATCGCGGAGGTGCTCGGCGAGGCGGTCACGCCCGACGTGGCAGCCGCCTGGGACGAGGTGTACTGGCTCATGGCCGGGGCCCTCATCGCCCAGGAAGCCCGCCTCTACCTGGAGGCGCAGGTGCGTCCGGGGCACCCCTGGCGGCAGTGGACCGTGGTGGAACGGCGGGAGGAGACCGCCGACACCGTCTCGTTCCTGCTGCGCCCGGCCGACGACGCGCCGGCGCCGCCCGCCCGCGCCGGGCAGTACGTCAGCGTGCGGGTGAAGATGCCCGACGGAGTCCACCAACTGCGCCAGTACAGCCTGTCCTCGGCCCCCGGCGACCGGACCCGCCGGATCACCGTCAAGCGCGTCCACGGCGACGGCACGCCCGACGGCGAGGTGTCGAACCTGCTGCACCGCACCCTGCGGGCGGGCGACGAACTCACCGTCTCGGCCCCCTTCGGCGACGTGGTGCTGGACGAGACCGACGCGCCACTGGTGCTCGTCTCCGCGGGCATCGGCTGCACTCCGATGGTGGGCATGCTGGAGCACCTCGCGGTCACCGCGTCCACCCGCCCGGTCACGGTCCTGCACGCCGACCGCTCACCCGCCGACCACGCGCTCCGGGCGGACACCGAGCGGCTGATCGACGCGCTGCCCCAGGCTCGCGCCACGTTCTGGTACGAGCGGTCCGCGGAGCAGGCCCCCGGCGCCCGGGAAGGGCTGATGAACCTCGACGGGCTGGAACTGCCCGCCGACGCGCGCGTGTACCTGTGCGGCTCGCTGCCCTTCATGCGGGACGCCAGGGCGCAGTTGCTGCGGGCCGGGGTCGCCGCGCGCGACATCCGGTACGAGGTGTTCGGGCCGGATCTGTGGTTGGCCGACGCCGATGCCTGACCGGGCGCCGGAGCCGGTATCGGAGCTGGTGCCGGTGTCGGTGTCGGAGCCGGTACCGGAGCTGGTGCCGGGGATGATTCGGCTGCCGCGTCCTCGTCCCTCCGGCTGCTCCGCCGACCCGCGGTGCGCGTGCCCGCACTGCCGACCCGTGGTGCGTGTCCCGGCTCTGTCCGTCGCACCCGCTGATCGCGGCACTGTGTGGTGATCAGCCGCGCCGTCCTGCCCCCCCGCCCGCGCCCGGTCCGGTCTCTTCCGGCCCGGGCGCGGGCGGTTCGGCCCTGCTGGTTCAGGCGTTGCGGGGGACAGGGACGACCGGCGCGGTGCGGCGGGGACGACCGGAAGGCCGAGGACGGGACGACCGGCAGGCGAGGCCGGGACGACCGGCGCAGGGGCGCGGTCGGTCGGCCGGATCCAAGGACCGAAAGGCCCCATCCCTCCTGGTATGGGCTTCGGAAGGGTGGGGTGCGGCAACCGCCGTAGGCGGTTCGGGTACAGCGCGTCCGGCACGTCGCCCCGACGCGGCCCGTGAGAAAGACCGAGAGGCACATGATGCGCACGCTTGAGGACACCGCCGGGAACGCACCAGTAGAAGCCGGGGACCGTGTCCCCTCTCCGCCCCCCGGCCGGCCCTTGCTGATGCTGGTGCTGGCCACTTTGGGGTTCGCCGTCAACTTCTGGGCGTGGGCGCTGCTCAGTCCGCTCGGCCCGCGCTTCAAGGAGAGCCTGGCGCTCAGCCCGTTCGAACAGTCCCTGCTGGTGGCGGTGCCGGTGGTGGTCGGTTCCCTGGGCCGGATCCCGGTGGGGGCGCTGACCGACCGCTTCGGCGGCCGGGTGATGTTCCCGCTGGTGTCGGCCGTCACCATCGTCCCCGTCCTGTATCTGGGGCTGGCGGGGCACTCGTCCCTGACCGCCCTTCTGATCGGCGGGTTCTTCCTCGGCGTCGGCGGCACCGCGTTCGCCGTCGGCGTGCCGTTCGTCAGTGCCTGGTTCCCGCCGGAGCGCCGGGGGCTGGCGATCGGTGTCTTCGGCGCGGGCATGGGCGGCACCGCGATCAGCGCGCTCACCACGGTCAAGCTGGTCGACGCGCACGGCATGGCCAACCCCTTCCTGATCACCGCTGGAGCGCTGGCCGCCTACGCCGTCCTGGCGGCCCTCCTGCTGCGCGACGCCCCCGGCCGCACCATTCCTGCCGAATCGCTCGCCCGCCGTCTGGCCGACACCGCGCGCCTGCCGATCACCTGGCAGGCGTCGGCCCTGTATGCCGTGGCGTTTGGCGGTTATGTTGCGTTCTCCGTCTACCTGCCGACCTATCTGAAGACCGGGTACGGGCTGACGCAGGCCGATGCAGCCAACCGCATGGCAGGATTCGTTCTCTTGGCCGTGGCCATGCGCCCGGTCGGCGGCTGGCTGTCGGACCGGATCGGCGCGGTCCGCGTCATGGCGGGCACGCTGGCGATCGTGGTCGCGGGCGCGGCCGTCCAGGCGACCACCCCGCCCCTGGCGCCGGCCGGCACCATCGCCTTCCTCGCCATGGCCGCCGCCCTCGGCGCCGGAAGCGGCGCCACCTTCGCACTGGTGGCCCTCCTGGCCCCGGCGAACAAGGTGGGCTCGGTCACCGGCGTCGTGGGCGCCGCGGGCGGGCTGGGCGGCTTCGTCCCGCCGCTGGCCATGGGTGCCATCCACGGCGCCTACGGGACGTACGCGCTGGGGCTCGTCCTGCTGGTCCTGGTCGCCACGGTGGCGCTCGCCTTCACCGTCACCCGGGTGCGGCGGGCCGCGGCGGGCCGTGGCTCCGGCGTGACCGGCGGCGGGACGATGGCCAGGGCGTGAGCGTCGCCGACATCGCCGCGCGGTTCCGTGCCGGGGTGTACGGAACCGCGCGGCGAGCGGCGCGGCGCGGCCGACATCCCAACCGGGCCGTCGGAAACCCTGCCGGGCCCCCGCAAACCCTGCCGGTCCCTCGCAAACCCGCTGGGAAAAGCGATTGCCGCCCCACCAGGCGCGTTGGCACGATTGCCGGCATGCTTGCTGCCGATGCGCCGGACTGCCTGATCGTGACGGGGATGCCGGGGGCCGGGAAGTCGACGGTGACCCGGCTCGTCGCGGAGCGCCTGCCGCGCTCGGCCCGGCTCGACGGCGACTTCGTCAGCAGGCTGGTCGTCAGCGGTCGCGTCGGGGCCCTCGGCGAGCCGGCCGACGAGGCGGCACGGCAGGTTCGGCTGTGCAATCGCAACCTGTGCACATTGGCGAACAACTTCTCCGACGCCGGTTTCACGCCGGTGATCGACTGGGTGGTACCCGATCGCGCGCAGCTGGACTTCTTCCTTTCGCTCCTGACGCCGCGTCAGGTGCTGTTCGTCGTCCTCGCGCCGGGCATCGAGGCGTGCCGGTACCGCAACACCCTCCGTGATCCACGGGAGCGGTTCGACTTCGACGGTTACGAAGCCCTCGACGCCGCCATGAAGCGTGAGCTCGGTGATGTCGGCTGGTGGTTCGACACCGCGTCCCTCACGCCCGAGGAGACCGCCGATCGCCTCGTCCGGGAAGCGCGCCGTCGCGCCCTGGTGAACTGACGACGAGCCCGAACACGCGCCACTCGGGCCGTGACTGCGGGGCATGGCCCCAACGCGTCCAGCCCCGCGTTCCTGGGCGAATTGGCGGAAATGGGCCTCAGTTCGGCCGCCCCGCCCCACTAGGGTCCGGGCACAGAGACATCGAGAACGTCGAACGCTCGCGCACGACCTCGCCATTCATGGTCTTTCCCACCGTCTGAGTGAAGAAAGCGAGAGCCATGCCCGACCTCTCGGCATCAGGGATCAACGGTCCGTACATGCTGATCCACGAAGTCACCGGCACGTACCTGGAGACGGACAACTACCACGACGGCCTCGGCCAGGGCATCCAGACCTGGAACCTCGACCCGCTGCTGACCAACAAGGGCCAGCTCGGGCACCTTTGGTACATCGAGCCCGTCGGGGACGGCGCCCACCTGATCAAGAGCTTCGAGAACAGCCGGTGTCTGGCGGCGTCGGCCGCCCGGGCCGGGGCCCTCCCCGTTCTGGAGACCCCCGACAAGGGCATCCGGCAGAAGTGGGAGTTCCGCAAGGTGCTGGACTTCCCCGGCCACGAGGACAGCTACGCGATCGTCTCCAAGGCGTACGAGGACTACGCGCTGGGGCTGCTGGGGCACTCCGCCCTGAACAACGTGTACATCGTGCCGACCCGCATGTACGACGCGCCGCCCTCCCTCTCGCAGGTCTGGAAGATCATCGACCCGCCCGCAGGCTCCGGCGCCTGACCGGCGCCGACGCGTAGAGCCCGTCCCTCGGTGACGTTCCCGACGGGACGGGCTCGGCGGCTTCGGAGGACGGCGAGCACGAACGCCCTCCGGAGCCGCCGAGCCGCAGACGCCCGATGCCGCCGGTCCGTTCCCGTCCCGCCGCGCATCGGGTTTCCTTATGCAAAACGTTCTCTTCGACTACCGCCGCTTTCCTTCTTCCACCGTCCCGGCCGGGCTCCCCGACGGACCACGGTCGGGGCGAGACGTGCGAACATGCCTTCGCACGCCAGCACGCCAGCACGCCAGCACGCCGCAGGCCCACTGCTTTCCTGCCCCCCCACGATGACGCCTCTTGCTTCACCGTCTCCGACTGCCCCACGATGACGCCTCTCGCTTCACCGCCCCCGCCCCCACGAGGACGCCCCTCGCACCCCTGAGAACGGAATCGCATGCCCACCTGGACCACCCGCCCCGAATGCCCCGAGGACATCGCCGCCATCCGCGGCATCACCCTCGCCGCCTTCCCCACCGCCGAGGAAGCCCGCATCGTCGACGCCCTGCGCGCCGACCCCCAAGCGTGGATCGACGGCCTGTCCATGGTCAGCGCGGCCCCGGACGGCACCGCGGTCGGGTACGCCCTGCTCACCCGCTGCCACGTCGACGACGAGCCCGCGCTCGCCCTGGCGCCGTGCGCGGTACTGCCCTCGGCCCAGCGCACCGGCGCCGGCTCCGCCGCCATCCGCGCCGCCCTGGACGCCGCCCGGGCCAGGGACGAGAACCTCGTCCTCGTCCTCGGACACGCCGACTACTACCCGCGGTTCGGCTTCACCCCGGCCTCCCGCTTCGGCATCCGGGCGCCCTTCGAGGTGCCTGACGAGGCCATGATGGCCATGTCCTTGGACCCCGGCCGCCCTGTCCCCGCCGGCACCATCCGGTACCCGGCCGCGTTCGGCGTCTGAGCCCTCCTGAACGGAAGGGCCCGTATCCCGTATATGGGTAGTGCGGATGATCTCGGGCTGAGTAAGGTGAGCCACCGGATACCGGGCACCTGTTCGCACGCTGCCCTCGATCGGGACTCCGCGCTTGACCGCCGGCGCTTGCCGGGCACGAAGACATCTCCGTGGCGGGGACGGTGCGCGCCGTAGGACGCCGACTCGTTCCTTGGCAGGCCGCGGGACGATTCGCGGCGCCGGGACCGGTGACGCGCGCGCCACCGACGCCGCGGAGGCCAGAAAGTGAGCAGACAGATGCAACCGACGTTCGTACTGGTCCACGGAGCTTTCGCGAACTCCTTCTCCTTCGCACCCCTTCAGGCCGAACTCGGCCTCCTCGGGCACCGTTCGGTTGCCGTCGACCTGCCCGGTCACGGATTCGGGGCGACCTACCCGCGCGCCTATCAAGCGCCGCAGGACCTCGAAGGGCTCGCCACCGCGCCCGGCTCCATCAAGGGCGTGACGCTCGCCGACAACGCCGCCCACCTGATAGGCGTCCTGGAACGGGCCAAGCGGAACGGCCCCGTGATCCTCGTCTCGCACAGTCGCGGCGGCGCCACGGCCACCGCCGCGGCCAACGCGCGGCCGGACCTGATCGACCGCATCGTCTACGTCGCGTCCTGGTGCCCGGTCGATCTCGACGTCAACGACTACTACGCCGAGCCGGAGATGGCCACGGTCGACGCCGCCGCGTTCGCTCAGGCAGTGGCCGGGGACCCGGCCGAACTCGGACTGCTCCGCACCAACTTCCGCACCGCGAACCCGGACGTCCTCGCGGCGCTCAAGGCGGCCTTCCTCGCCGACGGCACCGACGAGGAGTTCCTGACCTTCCTCAACACCTTCCAGCCCGACGAAAACCTGGACGCCGGCACGTCCGCCGACCGGGCGCAGGCCGCGACCTGGGGCCGCGTCCCGAAGACCTACGTCCGCCTGGCCGACGACGCGAGCATGCCCCTGGCCCTTCAGGACCGGCTGATCCGTGAGGGCAACGCGTTGACGCCGGACAACCCGTACGACGTCCGTACTCTTGCGAGCAGCCACCTGAAGTGGCTGGTCGACCCGGCGCCGGCGGCCCGGCTCCTGGGCGAACTCGCCGCGCTCGTGGACTCGCCTGCCGGGTCGTGAGCGGAGCCGGCGGGGGCGTGGGCAGCCTCGCGGGGGCGTGAGCGGAGGTGGCGGGGGAGCGGGCAACCTCGCGGGAATGCGTCCGCGCTCCTTCTGTGCCGTGCCCGCCGGTATGAGGAGTGCCTCCGCGCTCCTTACTGGGCCGTGCCGGCCAGCAGCCACCGGTCGACCGGGACCTCGAAGAGCACCCGCCCCGACGCCGGCCGGAGCGGAACCCGCACGTCCCAGTCGTACTTCGCCATGAAGGCGGCCACCACGTCGGACGGGAAGGGGCGCCGGGAGTCGGTGCCGGTGCCGGTGCCGGCGCCCGTCCTGGAGTTGGAGGCGGAGGCGGACGAGGACGAGGCTCCGTCATCCGTGGGCGCGTGCCACACCCGGGCGCGTCCCTCGGCCACGACCGGGGCCTCGCCCCCTTCCAGGGCCAGCGAGACCCGCGGGTCGTTCCCGACGTTGCGGGCCTTCACGGATCCGCCGTCCGTGCCGATCCACCAGGTGCCGCGTACGAAGACGAACCAGACGGGTGTGACGTGCGGGGAGCCGTCCGGCCGCAATGTGCACAGCCAGACGTTCCGCTCGGTGGCCAGACGTTGCCGGACGGCGGCGCTGAGATTCGTCGGCGGGCGGTGGCCCTGGTGCTCTTGGCGGTGAAGATCATCCATCGGGCCATTCCACCAAAGGGACCGGGTGGCGGGGTGACCGGGTATCCGGGCGGCCTGTTTCCGGACGGCTTGTTTCCGGTCGTCCGTCCCCGGCCATCTGCCGTCGGTCCTCGGCCCGTCCCCGGCCATCTGCCGTCGGTCCTCCGTCCGGCCGCCTGACCACCGGTCGTCCGTCCGGCTGCGCGCTCGCGCCCCGAGCCCGCCATGCACACTGGACGTATGTGCCGCAGCATCAAGACTCTCCGACCGCCGGCCACCCCCGAGGTGACCGAGGACGACATCCGGGCGGCGGCTCTCCAGTACGTCCGCAAGATTTCCGGGTTCCGCGCGCCGGCCGCGCACAACCGGGAGGTGTTCGAGCAGGCCGTGGACGCGGTGGCGGCTGCGACGCAGGACCTGCTCGCCGGGCTCCAGGTACGCGGGCAGAGCGGCGGCCGGGTCGGCCATCCGTAGCGTTCCCTGGGACGGCGTAGGGCCGGGTGGCTTGCGTGAGCTGCCTGCTGCCCTGCGGGGTGGGCCCACTCGCGGCCCGCCGTCGCCCCGGTGACCGGCCACGGGCCGCTGCCCACCGGCGTCGGCGAACAGCCCGTCCACAGTGGTCGGTGGAACGACAGTGGTAGTCGGTCGAACCACAGCGGTCAGTCGGATCGCGGCGAGTGTTTCGACCGCTGAATAAAGGTTTGACAACACCGAATGGTTCGACCGCGGCGAAAAGTGCAGCCGCGGCGAAAAGCTCGCCCACGGCGAACGGCTCGACCACCGGAAACTCGGGCCCCCACCGGTCCAGGCCCCCACCGTCCCCGCCCGTCACCCGCCGCCCTCCACACAACCCACCGGCGACGCCCGGTCACCGCGGCGAACGTTCTCGGCCGAAAGCGCCCCGCGCCGGTGCGCGACATACCACCGGCGTCACACTTTTCTCACCGGCATCTTTTCGTCCGGTTGCCTGACTGGCGTGCAGATGCTGCCACACGCACCACCACGAAAAAGGGACCATTCCCCTCCTCCTTGACGGAATACCCCCTTTTTCTCGACGGAATGACCTTCTCCTGTTTGCCCGGATGGCCACCCGGGCCTCTCCTGCCACTTCACCGCACGGATCCGGCCACCCGTGGCAGACCCTTGTGGCGCTTGTTCACGCCGGAATACGATCCCGATCGTTTCGTTTCCGCCACACTTCGCGCACGTTTTCGCCACATTGGTGAGGTGCTCTGTGGAACGGCCAGTGTCAACCGCACGACCGTCCCACCACCGGGCGGCATCACGTGACTTCCGGCTCCTGTGGTGGGCCAACGCCGCCGACGGGGTCGGCAGCCAGGCCTCGGGCGCCGTGCTTCCGCTGCTTCTCCTCGGGCTGGGCCACTCGCCGCAGGTCGTCGGCCTGATCGCCGGTGTCTCCACCGCCCTCGGCCTCGTCCTCGGCCCACTCGTCGCCGTTCCCGCCGACCGGGGTGCGCGCAAGCGCGTGATGCTCTGGTCCGCGGCCGTCTCCGCGCTCGCCATGGGCGGCGTGACCCTCGCCCTGGCCACCGGCAGGCCCCCTCTGGGGCTGATCCTCGCCGCCGTCCTGGCCGAGCGGTTCGCGACCGCCTGCTTCGAGGCGGCGGCGCGCGGGACGATCGCGCTGGTCTGCCCGGGCCCCGAGCAGCCCCGGGCGATCGCCCGGCTCACCGCCGCCGACCAGGGCGCGCTGATCGTCGGCCCGGCCCTCGGCGGCCTGCTCTACCAGGTCGCGCGGGTGCTGCCGTTCCTCGCCGACGCGCTCTCCTACGTCGTCACCGCGCTGTGCGTACGGGCCATGCGCGCCGACCTCACCGCGACGGCGCCCCGGGAGCGCGGCGAGGGGCTGTGGCGGGAGGGCGCGGCCGGGTTGCGGCTGGTGCGTTCCTCGCCGCTGCTGCGTCTGGTCCTGGTGTGGAGCGCCACCGTCAACGTCGTCGTGGTGGCGCTCTACTACGGGGCCGTCTTCACCCTCCAGCGCGGCGGCCATGGCGGCGCCGTGCTCGGTGTGGTGCTAGCCGCCTCGGGCGCCGCGGGGCTGGCGGGGGCGCTCGCCGCGCCGCGGGTGACGAGGCGATTCGGCGCCTCCCGCGTCGTGACCGGTGTGACCTGGCTGCTCGTCCCGCTCGCCGCCGCGCTCGCCACCGCCACGGGGGCGTGGGCGTACGGGCTGCTGTTCAGCCTGGTGTGCCTGCTGATGCCGCTCGCCTCCGTGGTGCTCCAGGCCCGGGCCCTCCAGGCCACCGCCCCCGCGCTGCAGGCCCGTACCGGCGCGGTCCTGGCCACCGCGGTCACGGGGGCCGCCGCCCTGGCCCCCGTCCTCGCCGGCGCCCTCGCCGACCGGGTCTCCACCGCCGCGCCCGCGCTCGCCTGCGGCGCGGCGCTGACCGTCCTCGCGCTCCACACCTCCCGCCGCCCGGTGCGCGGCGCCCTGACGGCGGGGGCAACGGCATGACCGGCGGCTACCAGGTGTACCGGGCCGCCCTGCCGGAGGTGTGTGCCGCCGATCCGGCGAAGACGGTCTTCACCGCCGACGCCGAGGGCCGGTGCGAGGTGTTCACCTGGGACGCCACCACCCGCCGCGCCCGTCAGGTCACCCGGCGCCCCCGGGGCACGCTGCACGGCGCGATCGACCAGGACGCGTACGTCTGGTGGTTCGACGAGGACGAGAACGGGTCGGGGCACTGGCGGTTCCAGCCCTTCACCGGTGGCCCCGACCGGCCCGGACTGACGAACGTCCCGCCCGGTTTCCCCCGGGGCCTCGCGGTGAGCGACCGCGCCACCGTCGCCGTCGCCCTCGGGGACGGCCGCGCCACCACCGTCCACGTGGGCCCGCGCGGCGGCGCGGCCCGCACGGTGGCCCGCATCGACGGCCACGCCACGCTCACCGGCATCACGCCCGGCGGCCGACTGCTCGCCCTCGCCGTCCCCGGCGCCGTCACCGTCCTCACCGACGAGGGCGCCGTACGAGCCGTGCTCCCCGGCGGCGACACCGGCCGACTGTGGTCCCTGGGCTTCGCCCCCACCGGAGACGCGACGGACGGACGCCCGACCGAGGTCCGCCTCACCGAGGCCCACGCGACCGAGGCCCACCCCACCGAGGCCCGCCCCGCCGATGTCCGCCCCGCCGAGGTTCGCCCCACCGAGGCCCACCCCACCAAGCCCCACCCCGCCGACGGCCCGGAACTCCTCCTCGTCCGCGAACGCGACGACCACTACCTCCTGGCGACCTGGCGCCCCACCACCGGCCTGACCTCCCACGACTGGTGCGCCTTCGACACCGAGATCACCGCCCGCTGGGACGCGGACGGCCGCTCCGTCCTCGTCCGCCAGGACCGCCACGGCCGCTCCACCCTGCACCGCGCCGACCTCACCGCGCGCACTCTCATCCCCGTCCCCACCCCACCGGGCACCCTCCTGGACGCCGCCACCCGGCCCGGAGGCGACCTCCACTACCTCTGGACGGCGACAGGCCACCCGCCCCGGCTGCGTTCCACCCACGGCACCCCGCTGCCCGTCCTGCCCACCGTCGCCGACCGGATCCCGGGCACCCACCGGGACATATGGACACCCGGCCCCGACGGCCCCGTCCACACCCTGCTCAGCCTCCCCGACGCACCACGCGACGCGCTCCCCGACGCACTGCTCGACGCACCGGGTGACGCGCTTCCCGAAGGCCCGCCCCACGCACCGCGCGCCCCGGCCCCGGCCGTGTTCCTGGTACACGGTGGTCCCGCCGACCACGACCGCGACGCCTACGACGGCGTCGTCCACTCCCTCGTCGCCTCCGGCTTCGCCGTCGTCCGCGTCAACTACCGCGGCTCCACCGGATACGGCCCGCGCTGGCGGCGTGCCTTCGGCCGGGGTGTGGGCCTCACCCAGGTCGAGGACCTGGCGTCCGTCCGGGCCGACCTCGTCGCCCGCGGGCTGATCCGCGCGGACGCCGTGGGGCTGTGGGGCACCTCCTGGGGCGGCTACCTCACCCTGCTCGCCCTCGGCACCCGCCCCGGCCTGTGGCAGGCGGGGGTCGCGGTCAAGCCGGTCGCCGACTGCGTGGCCGCCCACCGCACCACCACCCCCGCGCTGCGCGCCCTGGACGAGCGGCTGTTCGGCGGCACGCCCGACGAGGTCCCCGAGCGGTACGCGCGCAGCTCCCCGATTCACTACGCCGCCGCCGTCCGCGCCCCGCTGCTGGTGGCCGCCGCCACCCACGACGCCAAGTGCCCTCCGGGTCAGGTCCGCGATTACCTCGCCGCGCTGCGCGCCGCCGGAGTGCGGCACGAGTCGCTGTGGCTGGACTCCGGCCACGACGGCTACGACGGCGGCGACCACGTCACCGTGCTGCGCCGGGCCGTGGTCTTCCTCGACCGGGAACTGCGCGGCCCGGCCCGCCGCCCCCAGACGCCCCGCCCCGCCCGGAGCGGGGAGCACCGCACCACCGAGCACATGGAGAGGAGAAGGTCACATGCAGAAGGACGTCATTCACAACGACCCGCTCGCGGGTGACGAGGAGAATCGCAAGCCGAGCGTCGGCATCACCGTCACCGTCCCGTTCCGCAACGCCGAGGACACGGACGAGGACTGATCACCGCCGGCCGGCCCGGTGGTGCGCCACCGGGCCGGCCGGTCCCCATCCCCGAGGAGCCGACATGCGTGTCCTGCTGGTCAACATGCCCTGGTCGCCCATCGACCTCCCGTCCCTCGCGCTGGGAATCCTCAAACGGAGCGTGGACGAACGCGTGCCCGGCGCCACGGCCGAAGTCCTGCACGCCAACCTCGAATTCACCGACTGGATCACCGCGCGCACCGAGTTCACCGGCGACGACTACGAGTACTACGCCCTGTCGTCCTACTTCATGGGCTGCGGCGACTGGGTGTTCTCCTCCGCCCTCTACGACGATCCGCACTGGCGCGAGGAGGAGTTCACCGCGGTGATGCGCGGCAAGCTCAAGAAGTCACGCATGGCCATGACGCGGGCGCTGCACCGGGTGGTCCCGGAGTACGTCGACGAGATCGCGCGGCGGATCGTCGCGTCCGCGCCCGACGTCGTCGGGTTCACCTCCACCTTCCAGCAGAACACCGCCGCGCTCGCCGCCGCCCGCCGGGTCAAGCAGCTCGCCCCGCACCTCGTCACCGTCATGGGCGGAGCCAACTGCGACGGGGCCCAGGGCGCCGCCGTGCACCGCAACTTTCCCTTCGTCGACCACGTCGTACGAGGGGAGGGCGAGGCGGCCTTCCCCCAGCTCCTCACCGCGCTCACCGAGGGCTCCGACCTGGCCGAGGTGCCCGGCCTGTGCCACCGAGGCTCCGACGGGGAGAGCGTCGCCAACCCCATGGCCACCCGCCCGCTGCCGCCCGCCGCGATCCTGCCGCCCGACTACAGCGGCTACTTCGAGCGCCTGGCCGCCTCCGTCGCCCGCAACTGGGTCGAGCCCAAGCTCGTCGTCGAGGGCGCCCGCGGCTGCTGGTGGGGCGAGAAGCACCACTGCACCTTCTGCGGGCTCAACGGCTCGTTCATGGAGTTCCGCTCGAAAAGCCCGGACACCTTCTACAACGAGATCGTCGAACTGGCCCGCCGCCACCGGGTCCTGGACATGTACGTCGTCGACAACATCCTCGACATGGGCTATCTGACGACCGTCCTGCCCCGGATCATCGACAGTGAGTACGACCTGCGGCTGCACATCGAGATCAAGGCCAACATGCGCCGCCCCCAGCTCCGCACCCTCGCCGAAGCCGGAATGATCTACGTCCAGCCCGGCATCGAATCGCTCAACCACCGGGTCCTGGACCTGATGGACAAGGGCGTCAGCGGCTGCCAGAACGTCCGGATGCTCCGCGACGGAGCGGAGACCGGCCTGTCCGTCGCCTGGAACTACCTCCACGGCTTCCCCGGCGAGACCGAACGGGACTACGAACCGGTGATCGCCCAGATACCGGCCCTGGAACACCTCGACCCGCCGGTCGACCTCTCCGCCCGGATTGCCATCGAACGCTTCAGCCCCTACTTCGAACGCCCCGAACTCGGCTTCACCGGACTGCGGCCCGAGGAGCACTACCGCTTCACCTACGACCTGCCGGAAGAGGAGCTGTACGACCTCGCGTACGTCTTCGAGGCACCGGCACGGGGCATCGGCGAGCAGACCGTCACCGCCCTGAACGACGCCCTGGCCGCCTGGAAGAAACATCACGCCGACGCCCGGCTCACCCACACCGACCTCGGCGACCGGATCGTCCTCGTCTCCCGGCGCCGCGCCTTCGACTGGCGGACGAGGCAACTCACCGACCCCTTCGAACTGGCCGTCTTCCGCCTCCTCGACCAGCCGCACACCGTCTCCGCCCTCACACGCAAGGCCACAACCAAGACGCCCGGCGCCGCCCCCGACGAGGCCGGCACGCAACGGCTCCTCGACTCCTGGACCGCCCTCGGACTCGTCTTCACCGACGGCGGGAGCTACGTCCACATCGCCCCGGCCGCCGTCAACGAGGACCTGCTGCGGCTGGACTTCATGCGCCACCGGTACGCGGCGGAGGCCGCTCCTGCCGAGCCCATCCCGGCCGGGCACGCGCCTGCCGAGCCCGTCCACGCCGAGCCTGCGCCTGCCGAGCCCGCCCCCACCGAGCCCGTCCACGCGTGACCGCGCCCTGAGGAGGAGTACGCCCCATGAGCACCGCTTCGGGCACAGTCCCGAACCCGTCCGGCACCTCGGTCTCGCCCGGCGCTTCGGGCTCGTCCGCCGCGCCGGGCCCTTCCGCCACGCCGGGCCCGTCGGCCGTTCTGGGCTCGTCCACTGCCGTGGCTCTGGCCCCCGTCCTCGCCTGGCGCGACTACGACCCCGCCGCCTGCGAGCTGCCCGGCATGTTCCTGGGCGAACTCGCCCTGCCCGGCCCGCTGGAGGACGAGAGCGAACGGCTCTGGCAGCTCGGCGCCCGGCGCGTCCGGCTGCCCCGGACCATCGACCTCGCGGACGCCGCGCACCCCGCGCGGGCCGCCGAGGCGGTGGCCGCGCTGAGCCTGGTGCGGGACCTGACCGCGCGTGCCGTCCTCGTCGAGTGGGACCTGCGCCTCGACCCGGCGGCGGCCGACGTCTGGCAGACCCTCACCCACCTCCAGCCACCCCGGCGGATCGAGGGCCCGGCCGGCTCGGACGAGGCCCTGCACACCTGGCGGCGGGGCCACTACCTGTGCAAGTGCCTGTGGCGCAAGGGTCCCGGCTTCGTCCAGATCCGGGACCGCCGCTGGGGGGAGCTGCGCCGCTTCACGGCCGACGAACCACACTACGAGCACACCATCGAACGCCTGGCGTACGGGGCACCGGCGGACTCCGTGCCCGCCGCCGTCCTGGACGACTTCCGCGGCGAGCAACTCGTCCTCGACGTCGGTCCGCTCGCCTGGTGGCTGCCGTACCGGATCAGCCGCTGGCTCCAGGAGTCGATGACCATCTGACGCCGCGCCACGACTACCCGGCTCGCTGCTCCCGGCGACAGGCCGCGCCCGCCGCAGCCGAACGGTCACCGTGTGAGAAGTCGGCCGGGTCCTACCCAGGCGCGGGACGGGGGCGAGCGCGTCAGGCGACGACGCCTTCGTCCGCGTACTCAGCCGACGTGAAGCACCCGGAAGCGATCACCTTCCGCCGGGTCCCGATCAACGACCTGGACGGGCGCCCACACCCATTGCCACACGTTGATGCCCGGCGCGCGGGAGAACCGGATTTCCCCACGGGTGCCTTCGACCGCGACACGCGACCAGGATTCGGCGATCCGGGCCCGGTCCACGCCCTGCGCACGCAGCACGTCGGCGAGGACGGTGACCGTGTCGTAGCCCTCGAAGGCCACGAAGGAGGGCGCTTCGGTCAGCCGCTCGCGGAGGGCCGTCCCGACTCGTGCGCCGAGTGGGGTGAGGCGCTCGGGCAGATAGCGCAAGAACGGGATCGCCGCGCCGTCCTCGCCCAGCGACGACGCCCATTCGGCGAACTCCGGTTGCCCGGCCGGAGCCCCGACCACGAGCTCGGCGAGGCGCCGGTCGCGGCGGACCGCCTTGACGAGCGGCACCGCCGGCTCCGGGTGGCCGACCAGAAGGAGGAGGGCCGTCGCGCCGCTGCCGGCGAGTTCGTCGCACACGGCCGTGGGGGTGAGCGCGCGCATGTCGAGTTCGATGATGGAGCCGCCGTGCGGGGCGAGGCGGTCCCGCAGGATGCGGGTGCCTGCCGCCCAGTAGGCACTCGGCTGGGTGGCCACGGCGATGCGGCGGTGGCCCGCGCCGAGCAGGAAGTCCGCGTAGATCCGCCAGCCGTGCGACTGCGCCGGGGCCAGGCGCGCGACCCACTCCGTCGGCTGTTCGGTGAGCGCGTCGAGCACCGCTGACGAGCACAGGAACGGCAGGCCGAGGGCGTCGGCCCGGGCGGCGGCGGCACGGGCGACGACGCTGTGGTACTCCCCGGCCAGGGCCGCCACGCCCAGGCGGGCCAGTTCGTCCACGGCCGCCGCGGCCCTGTCCGGGTCGGCCGCGGTGTCGCGGGCCAGCAGTTCAAGCGGCCTGCCGCCGATCCCGCCGGTGTCATTGACGTCGCGAACGGCCAGTTCGAGACCGGCGAGCAGGTGCCGGCCCGCCTCGGCCCAGCCGGGCCGCGTCAGCGGAACGAGAGCGCCGATCCGGACGGGCGACCCGTCGGTCTCGTTCCTAACAGGTGGCGTCGGCGGCGTCTTCATGCGTCGGTGTCTCCTCTATGGCCGGTCGGTCGCGATGGGCCCGGACCGTGGAGTGGCGAGCCCGGCGGCGCGCGTCCGTCTCTCTCGTCTCAACAGCAGTGGGTCGCATCCGGGGGACCATCCCGGACATTGATCCACCACTTTCGCCGACAGGCAACCCGTTGTCCGCACTCTGATCTGCGGTGACGTGGTGCCGGGCGGGCGCCCGCCCGGCCCGTCAGGCGCGGAGGTGGACGGTGACGGTGACGGCCGTGCCGCCGGTGAGGGCCGCCCCGAACAGGGCGACGGGCGCGACCGCGACGAGATGGCCGGTCAGAACCAGCAGGAGCAGGGCTGCGGAAGTGAGCAGGCCGGAAACCGCCGCGATCCAGCGCGCGGCGCGGACAAAGGGGGAGGGGGCGTGCGAGTACTGAGGCCCTGGATCGGCGGGCATGCGGGCGCTCCTTCGAATCGTGTGACAAGTCGTACGTACCGGCAGCGTGCGGCGTATTCGACGATCCAACGGAAACTCCGGTGCACCAAGCGGTTGGATGTTGTCCGGGCGACAATGCGGGGTTGTTCGGGAAAACGGTGGGGGACATGGGTGCGAAGCGGGCCGGGCGGCCGTGGTCTCCGGCACGGGGCGGCTGTGCGGAGATCAACCATGTGGTGGAGGTGGTGCGGTCATGGCTCGACGAGTCGTTGGTGACCGTCGCCGAACTGCACCGGCGGCTGACCGCGGAGCACTTCCGCGACGGCGCCGTGCCGACCCTCCGCAAGTTGCGGGACCAGCTCAGCGGCGAGGCGCTGGCCTGGGAGCTGGTCGAGGCGGTCGCCGACGTGTGCTTTCCGCACGAGTCGGCGCTCCAGGCGCGGGAGCGACTGGCACCGGTGCGTGGTGTGTGGCAGGTCGCGCGCACGGCACCGTCCGGGACCGCCGACGCGCTGCCGAGCGCGGCCCGCGAACTGCTGCGGGCCAAGGAACAGACCATCGCCGCCTACCAGGAGATCGACCGCCTGCGGCAGGCGTTGCAGGCCAGCGAGCACGGCCGGCTGCAGGCGCTGCAGGCGGCCACCCTGGTCTTCGCCATGCTGGGGCAGGCCGAGGCGCAAGTGGCCTCGTTGCAGCGGCAGGTGGATGCCCTGCGGGAGTCCCCGGCGCTGGCCCCGGCCCAGGCGGCGGCCGTCGATCAGCGGCTGCGGCGCGCCGTGGCGCAGGAGCAGGAGCTGCGTCGCGAACTGGCCCGCGCCGAACGGGACCGGGGCACGGCACAGCAGGTGGCCGATCACGCGGCCCGCCGCATCCAGGCGCTGGAGGCCGAAATCGCCCGGCTGAGGACCGAGGCCCCGGGGGATCAGCCCCAGCCGCTGACCAGTCGTGCGGCGGACTTGCCGCAAGTGCGGCAGACGACCGAAACCACCGAGGACGCGACCTTGGACGACGTGGACCGCACCCTGGACGAGGTGCGGTCCGTCCTGAACCGCGAGCACGAGGCCGTCCAGGCGGCTGCGGAGGAAGTCGGCTGGCGTCCCGTGGATTCCGGCCCGCGCCATGGACCGGCCGTGGTACCTGGGCAGGTCGTGGCCACAGCGCCCGGAGGGCTCCCCGAGGAAGTGCCGGGATTGTCGGGAACAACCGGGAACAACCCCTCGTCCGCAGGTCACAGCGGTGCTGGTGTCCCCGCGCGCCTCGCCGACGTGGCCGATGCCCAGCGCACGCGGTACATCGGCGCGGCCACCCGTCGGATCGCCCGCGGCGTCGACCTGGACGAGATCGTGCTCGGCCTGTGCCGGGCCACCGTTCCCACGTTCGCCGACGCGATCCTCGTCTACCTGCGGCACCCGTTGCCGGCCGGTGACGAACGGCCCAGGGGGCCGGTCCGCTTGCGGCTGTGGCGCACCGAAGGCGTCGACGCGGAGAAGCCCGGCGGCCGACCAACCGGTGCGGTCCTCTTTCCCGAGCTTGGGCACGCGTCGACCCCGCTGGTGGAAGTACGCCGGGTCGGGCCGCTGGCCAAGGTGCTGCGCGGAGGATGCCCGCTTCTGAATCAGGCGCCCGCGGTGGAGGCGGCGCTGTGTGAACTGCTGGGGCCCGACATCCCCATGCCCGGCGGCCACCGGGTGATCCTGGCCCCCTTGCGTGGTCGCCACCAGGTGCTCGGCGTCGTGGCTTTCCTGCGTTCCCGGATTCGGCCCGCCTTCGCCGTGGACGACCTGCTGGTGGCGGCGCAGCTGGCCACGCACACCGCGCTGGGCGTCGACAAAGCGGTGCTCTACGGCCGCGAGGGAGTCATCGCCGACGCGCTCCAGCGCACGATGCTGCCCGCTTCCCTGCCGCAGCCTGCCGGGGTGCGGCTGGCCAGCCGCTACCTGCCGGCCACGGACAGGGCCCGGATGGGGGGTGACTGGTACGACGCGGTCCCGCTGCCCGGCAGCCGGGTCGCGCTGGTCGTCGGGGACGTCATGGGTCATTTCATGACGTCCGCCGCCATCATGGGGCAGTTGCGCACCACGGCTCAGATGCTCGCGGGGCTGGACCTGCCGCCGCAGGAGGTGCTGCACCAGCTGGACTTGCAGGCTCAGCGGCTGGGTGCGGACCGGATCGCGACGTGCCTGTACGCGGTCTACGACCCGGTCGCGCACCGCATCGTCGTCGCCAACGCCGGGCATCCGCCGCCGGTGATGCTGCACCGCGGCGGGCGCGCGGAGGTGCTGCGGGTGCCGCCGGGCGCGCCGATCGGCGTGGGCGGCGTGGACTTCGAGGCCGTCGAACTGGACGCGCCCGCGGGCGCCACGCTCGTGCTCTACACGGACGGCCTGGTGGAGTCCCGCGTGCGGGACGTGTGGACCGGCATCGAGCAGCTCCGCGAGCGGCTGACCCGGACGGCGCGGGAGGCCGGTGGGAATCCCCCGCCGCTGGAGCCGCTGTGCGACGACGTGCTGGACGTGCTCGGCACCGGAGACCACGAGGACGACATCGCGCTGCTGGCCGCCCGGTTCGACGGCATCACGTCGAGCGATGTCGCGTACTGGTGCCTCGACCCCGGCGCTCAGGCGGCCGGTCAGGCCCGGCGGCTGGCCCGCCGTGCGCTGGCCCGCTGGGGCCTGGAGGACCTCACCGATCAGCTCGAACTGCTCGTCAGCGAGGTCGTCACGAACGCCGTCCGGTATGCCGAGCGGCCGATCACGCTGCGGTTGTTGCGGACGGATGTGCTGCGGTGCGAAGTCGGCGACGACGTTCCGCAGCTTCCCCGGCTGCGGCAGGCGCGGCCCTCCGACGAGGGAGGACGCGGCCTCTACCTCGTCAATCGCCTCGCGTGGAGGTGGGGGGCGACGCGGGTGAACACGGGCAAGGTGGTCTGGTTCGAGTGCTTGCCTCCTGTGGGTCCCGGTCTCGACGCGCGGTGAGAGAAAGCGGTCCGTGCGGCCGACCCTGGGCGGATTGCCACGACGGCAAACCGTCCGCGCGGCCGTTCCGTGCGCCTCGCTCTCCGGCCGGTCTCGCGCCCAGGGGCCGGACCTGACGGGGCCGGCCGTCGCGCGCCAGGGTCCTTCGGCCCCCTCCGTTGGGGGGACGGGTGGCGGACGATGGCGGTACGGGCACCGGTCAACGTCTCCGGGGAGGCGGTCATGTCCCACGGCGCGAAGGACGCGAAGGCCGCGGTGACAGGCGGCGCGAGGACCGGTGGGACGGTGCCGGACGGGCGGATGCCCCCCGGGGCGGACCCGGCGGACCCGGCGAGCCCGGCGGACCCTGTGCCGCCCGGCCCGGCCGAGTCCGATGTGGTGATGTCCGCCTCCGAAGGGCTCACCGCCCTGGTCGGCGCGTTGGTGGCCGACGGCCGTACCGTGATCGGGCCGACCGTTCGGGACGGTGCGATCGTGCTCGGCGAGGTCGGGTCGGCGGACGAGTTGCCGCACGGGTGGGGCGTGGAGTTGGCGGCCGGGCGGTATCGGCTGGTGCGGCGGGCGGACGCGATGGTGTTCGCGCACAGCGCGGGGCCGCAGTCGTGGAAGGCGTACCTGCATCCGCAGCGCGAGCGCCTGTGGACGGTGCGGCGGGACGGCGAGGGCGCGCTGCGGTTCGAGGAGGAGCGGGCCGAGCCGCCGTCGTACGCGTTCCTGGGGGTGCGGCCGTGTGACCTGCGGGCCATCGCGGTGCAGGACCGGGTGCTGGGCGGCGGCCCGCACGGCGCCACGGCCTACCGGCGCCGCCGGGAGGGGACGTTCGTCGTGGCGGTGGAGTGCACGGAGCCGGGTGCCACCTGCTTCTGTGTGTCGATGGGCACCGGCCCCGGCGTCAAGGACGCGGGTTACGACCTCGCCCTGACCGAGGTGCTGGATGAGCGGGGGCACCGCTTCCTCGTGCGGGCGGGCAGCGCTGCGGGCGCACGGGTGCTGGCCCGGCTGCCGGTGCGGCCCGCCGATCCGGGGACCCGGGACGCCGCGCGCGAGGGGGTCGCCGGCGCGGCGCGGCGGATGGGCCGGGCGATGCCGGAGGTGGACCTGCGGGACCTGATGGCCCGCTCACTGGACGCCGACCGTTGGAACGATGTCGCCGCGCGCTGTCTGACCTGCGGAAACTGCACGATGGTCTGCCCGACCTGCTTCTGTACGACCACGGAAGAGGTCACCGATCTGACAGGGGACCACGCCGAACGGTGGCAGCGCTGGGACTCGTGCTTCGACCTGGACTTCAGCCATCTGCACGGCGGACCGGTGCGGGCGAGCGCGCGCAGCCGGTACCGGCAGTGGCTCACGCACAAGCTCGGCACCTGGCACGACCAGTTCGGGGAGTCGGGGTGTGTGGGATGCGGGCGGTGCGTCGTGTGGTGCCCGGTCGGCATCGACATCACCGAGGAGGCGGCGGCCTTGGACGCGCAGACGCGGCCCGACGAGGGCGCGGAGGGTGGCTCACACAACGGTGAGGAGATGATCCCGTGAAAGAGAGGACGGGGCTGAGGACTCTCGGCGGGCGGTTGGGCGTGCTGAGCTCCGGCGCCTACGACCGGCTGATGGGACTCGCCCGCGAGGTGCGGTTCGAGGCCGGTGACCGGCTGTTCGAGGAACGCCGGGCGGCGGACCGGTTCTGGATCGTCCGTACCGGCAGCGTCGCTCTGGACCTGCACGTGCCCGGTCGCCGCGCCGCGGTGATCGAGACGCTGGGGCCGGAGGACCTGGTGGGCTGGTCGTGGATGTTCCCGCCGCGCGCCTGGCACATGGGCGCGGAGGCGACGAGCCCGGTGCGGGCCTGGGAGTTCGACGCCGAGGCCGTGCGGCGGCTGTGCCAGGAGGACCCGGCGTTCGGGTACGCCGTCACCCTGGCGGTGGCCGAGGTGATCGGGCACCGGCTGGAGTGCGCCCGCACGCGGTTGCTGGACCTGTACGGGCCGTACGGCAGCGGGCTGCCGCGATGACCGCGGCCCCGGTCGCGGGGACGGCCGCGCGGCCGGCCGCCGTCGTGCCCGCGGTGCCGGTGCCCTACCGGGTCGTCCGGCGCCATCAGGAGACGGCGGACACCGCGACGTTGGAGATCCACCCGGTCGCCCGGCGTCTGCCGGTCTTCCGTCCGGGGCAGTTCGCGATGCTGTACGCGTTCGGGGTGGGGGACATTCCGGTCTCCGTCGCCGGGATCGGCGCGGACGGCGGGCTCACCCACACGATCCGGGCCGTGGGCGCGGTCTCCGGTGCGCTGTACGGGTTGCGGCCCGGTGACGTGCTCGGCGCCCGGGGGCCGTTCGGCACCGGCTGGGAGCCGGAGGCGGCGCACGGCCGGGAGGTCCTGGTGGTGGCGGGCGGCATCGGACTGGCCCCGCTGCGACCGCTGATCCTGCACGTGCTGGCCCGGCCGGACCGCTACGCCGGGCTGCGGGTGGTGATCGGCGCGCGAACGCCGGACGACCTGCTGTACGGGCCGGAGGTCCGGCAGTGGTCCCGTGCCGCCGAGGTGGCCGTCACCGTGGACCGGGCGGCGCCCGGCTGGGCCGGGCACGTCGGCGTCGTCACCCGCCTGCTGGGGCGCGTCACCTGGGCGCCCGGCCGCACCACCGCCTTCGTCTGCGGGCCCGAGCCGATGATCCACGCCACCGCCCGCGACCTGCTGGCGGCCGGCGTTCCACCGGACCGTGTGCGGGTCTCGCTGGAGCGCAACATGCGCTGCGCCACCGGCCACTGCGGTCACTGCCAGCTCGGCCCGCTGCTGCTGTGCCGGGACGGGCCGGTGACCGGCTGGGACCGGGCCGCGCCCCCGCTGACGGTGAAGGAGCTGTGAGATGGACGTGCGGACGGGTCGCGGGACGCGCGCTCGTACGGAGGATGCTTCGGCCACCCGGCCACCCACCCTCGCCGTCTTCAAACTGGCCTCCTGCGACGGCTGCCAGCTCACCCTGCTCGACTGCGAGGACGAACTGCTCGCCCTGGCCGGGCGGGTGGAGATCGCGCACTTCCTGGAGGCGTCCGGCGCGGTCCGCCCCGGCCCCTACGACCTCGCGCTCGTCGAGGGATCCGTCACCACGCCGGACGACGCCCGGCGGATCAGGGAGATCCGGGCCGCCTCCCGGCACCTGGTGACCATCGGGGCGTGCGCGACGGCGGGCGGCATCCAGGCGCTGCGGAACTTCGCGGACGTGGCGGAGTTCCGGGCCACCGTCTACGCCCGCCCCGAGTACGTCGCCACGCTCGCCACCTCCACACCCGTGTCCGCGCACGTTCCCGTCGACTTCGAGCTGCGCGGCTGCCCCATCGACCGCGGGCAGCTCCTGGAAGTGATCACCGCGTTCCTGGCGGGCCGCAAGCCGGACGTGCCGGACCACAGCGTGTGCTTCGCCTGCAAGCGGCGCGGCACGGTGTGCGTCACGGTGGCGCACGGCACGCCCTGCCTGGGGCCGGTCACGCACGCCGGGTGCGGGGCGATCTGCCCGGCGTACGGGCGCGGCTGCTACGGGTGCTTCGGCCCGGCCGGGACGGTCAACCTGCCCGCGCTGATCCCCGTTCTGCGCCGGGACGGTATGAGCGAGGACGACGTGCGGCGCGCGCTGCGCACCTACAACGCCGCCGCGTTCGCCGAGGTGGAGGGGGCGCCGTCATGACGCACCGGGGTTCGCGCGTGCTGCACGTGGGGGCGCTCTCCCGGGTGGAGGGCGAGGGCGCGCTCCACCTGACCGTCCACGAGGGCATCGTCACCGGCACCGAGCTGCGCATCTACGAGCCGCCGCGGTTCTTCGAGGCGTTCCTGCGCGGCCGGGCCTACACCGAGCCGCCCGACATCACCGCCCGGGTGTGCGGGATCTGCCCGGTCGCTTACCAGATGAGCGCCTGCCGGGCGATCGAGGACGCGTGCGGGGTCACGGTCGGCGGGCAACTGGCGGCGCTGCGGCGGCTGCTGTACTGCGGTGAGTGGATCGAGAGCCAGATCCTGCACATCCACCTGCTGCACGCCCCGGACTTCCTGGGCGCGGACGGCGCCGTGGAACTGGCCCGCACCCACCGCGCGGACGTCGAGCGGGGACTGCGGATCAAGCAGGCCGGCAACGCGATCCTCGAACTCCTCGGCGGGCGCGCCATCCACCCGGTCAATGTACGGCTCGGCGGATTCCACCGCGTGCCGACGGCGAAAGAGCTGGCGCCGCTCGCCGAGCGGCTGCGCCGGGCGCGCGACGACGCCTGGGAGACCGTGCGGTGGGTCGCCGGCTTCGACTTCCCGGACGCCGGGCTGGACCACGCGCTGCTCGCCCTGGCCGAACCGGGCCGGTACGCCATCGACGCCGGCACGCCCACCGTCATGGCCGCGCCGCACTCCCACGGGCGGCCCGCCGACTGCTCCGACCCGCTGCCGCTGCGGCAGTTCCCGGTGCACACCTTCCTCCACGAGGTCACCGAGCACCAGGTGCCGTACTCCACCGCCCTGCAGGCCACGCTCGGCGGGCAGCGGTACCTCACCGGCGCGCTCGCCCGCTACGCCATCGGCGGCCGGTGGCTCACCCCGGTGGCGCGGCAGGCGGCCCGCGAGGCGGGGCTGGGCGATCCGGTGGACGGCGCGGTGTGCCGCAACCCGTTCCGCAGCGTCGTGGTGCGCGCCGTCGAAGCCCTGTACGCGATCGACGAGGCCCTGCGCATCATCGACGCCTACGAACCGCCGCCCCGCCCGTACATGGAGGTGCCCGCGCGCCCCGGCACCGGCCACGGCGCGACCGAGGCGCCGCGCGGACTGCTCTACCACCGCTACCACCTGGCCGCCGACGGCACGGTGAGTGACGCCGTACTCGTCCCGCCCACCGCCCAGAACCAGGGCGCCATCGAGGAGGACCTGCGGCGCCTGGTGCAGGCCCGGCTCGACGACCGCGCCGCGCGGGTGACGGACGCGGAGCTGACCGCGCTGTGCGAACGCGGCATCCGCAACCACGACCCGTGCATCTCCTGCTCGGCCCACTTCCTGGACCTGACCGTCGACCGTTTGTGAAGGGACACGATCATGAGCGCAGCACAACCGGGCGCACGCGGCCCGCACACCGTCAGTGACGTGATGACGCACACCGTCGTGGCCGTCGGCCGCGACGCGCCGTTCAAGGAGATCGTCCAGACGATGGAGCAGTGGAAGGTCAGCGCGCTGCCCGTGCTGGAGGGCGAGGGCCGGGTGGTGGGCGTGGTCTCCGAGGCCGACCTGCTGCACAAGGAGGAGTTCCGGGACAGCGACCCGTCCAGGGGCGAGCAGCGGCAGCGGCTGGCCGACCTGGCGAAGGCCGGCGCGCTGACCGCGGGGGAGCTGATGTCGTCCCCGGCTGTGTGCGTGCACGCGGACGCGGCCTTGGCGCAGGCCGCCCGCATCATGGCCGTCCGCCACGTCAAGCGGCTGCCGGTGGTCGACGCGGAGGGGCTGCTGCAAGGGGTGGTCAGCCGCAGCGACCTGCTGAAGGTCTTCCTGCGGTCCGAGGAGGAACTGGCCGCCGAGGTCCACGGCGAGGTGGTGGACCGGCTGTTCCCCGGACAGGACGTCGCCGTCGCCGTGGACGAGGGCGTGGTCACGCTCACCGGGAAGGTCCGCGACGGTTCGCTGATCCCGGTCGCGGCCCGTCTGGTCCGCGCGGTGGAGGGCGTGGTGGACGTGCGCTGGGAGACGCCGCCGGACGCACCGCAGACGTGATGCGGTACCTGGACGAGTACCGAGACCCGGCGCTGGCGCGCACGCTGCTGGACGAGCTGCGCCGGGTCGCCACCCGCCCGTGGCGGATCATGGAGGTGTGCGGAGGGCAGACCCACACCCTCGTCCGGCAGGGCATCGACGAGGTGCTTCCCGCCGGCATCCGCATGATCCACGGCCCCGGCTGCCCGGTGTGCGTGACGCCGCTGGAGACCCTGGACCGGGCGATGGCCATCGCGGCCCGGCCCGAGGTGACGTTCACCAGCTTCGGCGACATGCTGCGCGTCCCCGGCTCGCACACCGACCTCCTCTCCTTACGGGCGCGCGGGGCGGACGTGCGCGTCGTCTACTCGCCCATGGAGGCGGTGCGCACCGCCGCCGCCGAGCCCGGCCGGCAGGTCGTCTTCCTGGCCGTCGGCTTCGAGACCACCGCGCCCGCCAACGCGATGGCCGTCCTGCACGCCGGCCGGCTGGGGCTGCGCAACTTCTCCGTGCTGGTCAGCCACGTCCTGGTGCCGCCCGCGATGACGGCGCTGCTTGAGGACCCGGCCTGCGAGGTGCAGGCATTCCTCGCGGCCGGGCACGTGTGCGCGGTGATGGGCTGGACGCAGTACGAGCCGATCGCCGCCCGCCACCACGTACCCGTGGTCGTCACCGGTTTCGAGCCGCTGGACCTGCTGGAGGGCGTCCTCATGGCCGTCACGCAGCTCGAAGAGGGGCGTGCGGAGGTGGAGAACCAGTACGCCCGCGCCGTGCGGCGCACCGGCAACACGCACGCCCAGCGCGTCGTCCGCCAGGTCTTCCAGGTCACCGACCGCACCTGGCGCGGCATCGGCCCGCTGCCGGTCAGCGGGCTCCGGCTCGCCGACGCGTACGCCGCCTACGACGCCGAGCGCCGGTTCGACGTGACCGGGCTGCGGCCGGCCGAACACCCCGAGTGCATCGCCGGCGCCATCCTCACCGGCGCCCGCGAACCCACCGACTGCACCGCCTACGGCACCCGCTGCACCCCGCGCACTCCGCTGGGCGCCCCGATGGTGTCGGCGGAGGGGACCTGCGCGGCCTACCACGCGGCCGGACGCGTCGCCGCGCCCGCCGCCGGTCCGTCCGCTTCCCCGTCCGCCTCCTCGTCCGCTTCCCCGCCCGTCTCTTCCTCGGGAGCGCGCCATGACGCCTGACTGCCCCCTGCCGCACCACGAGGACGAACGCGTACTGCTCGGCCACGGAGCGGGCGGGCGGCTCACCGCGGAACTGCTGGCCTCCCTCGTCCTGCCCGCCGCCGCGGTGCCGCCGGGCCCGCTGGAGGACGCGGCGCTGCTGCCCACCGCCCCGGAACTGGTCCTGAGCACCGACGGCTTCGTGGTGAGCCCGCTGTTCTTCCCCGGCGGCGACATCGGCTCGCTCGCCGTCCACGGCACCGTCAACGACCTCGCCATGCGCGGCGCCGAGCCGCTCGCGCTGGCGGTCGCCCTGATCGTGGAGGAGGGGCTGCCGCTGGCGGAGCTGCGGGCCGTCGTCGAGTCGCTGGGCAAGGCGGCGGCCGGGGCCGGGGCGGCGGTGATCACCGGGGACACCAAGGTCGTCGGGCGGGGCGCCGCCGACCGGCTGTTCGTCACCACCACCGGCGTCGGCCGCCGCCTCCCGGGCCTGTGCCCCTCGGCGGCGCGCGCCCGCCCGGGGGACGCGATCCTCCTGTCCGGCGCCCTCGGCCGGCACGGCGCCGCCGTGCTGAGCACCCGCGAAGGGCTCGGCTTCGAGACCGACCTGACCTCCGACTCCCGCCCCCTGCACCGGCTCGTCCGCGCCCTGGCGCCCCTCGGGGAGGCCGTCCACACGCTGCGGGACCCCACCCGGGGCGGGCTCGCCGCCACCCTCAACGAGATCGCCGAGGCCTCCGGCACCGGCGCGGAGATCGAGGAGAGCGTCCTGCCCGTCCCCGAACCGGTCGCCGCCGTCTGCGACCTGCTCGGGCTGGACCCCTTGCACGTCGCCAACGAAGGCTGCCTGGTCGCGTACGTACCGGAGCGGCACGCGGACGAGGCGCTCGCCGCGCTGCGCTCCGTTCCCGAGGGCGCGGAGGCGGTGCGCATCGGTGATGTCGTCGCGGAGCACCCCCGGCGGGTGGTGCTGCGCACCCGGATCGGCTCGCACCGGGTCGTGGACGTGCCCGTGGGGGAGCAACTTCCGCGCATCTGCTGAGCGTTGGGGGTGCAGGTAGGGGCGGGGTCAAGAGGCAGGGCATACGACCGTCGGCACAAGACACTGGGAGGGACCATGCGCGTACTCGTCGGATACACCGGCGAACACGGTTCCACGCGGGGCGTCGCCGAGCACGTCGCGGCCACGCTGGGCAAGGACGGCCACGAGGCGGAGGTGGTCCCGCTGGCGGTCCCCGGGGCGGGCGGGCCGGCCCCCGACCACGACGCGTTCGTGCTGGGCAGCGCCGTCCACAACGGCCGGTGGATGCCGGAGGCTGACGCGTTCCTGCGCCGGTACCGCGGTGAACTCGCCGGGCGGCCCCTGTGGTTGTTCAGCGTCGGGCTCGCCCGCGTCCTGGGCGGCTGGGTGGAACGGCGCGCCCCGGACCCCGAGCCGGTGCGGAGCCTGTGCGCGGCCCTGCACCCCGTGGATCACCATCTGTTCGCCGGGGCGTTCGAGCGCGAACACACCGGGCTGGTGGGGCATGTGGTCTTCCGGGCGATGGGCGGCCGGTACGGGGACCACCGGGACTGGGACGAGATCGGCGCCTGGGCCGACGGGATCGCCCGGCACCTCGCGACGATCAGCCGCTCGGCCGGAAGCCGAGTGCCTGGAAGCTGAGTGCGCGCAGGCCCCGGGGCCCGGCTCCCCACCTGTCGGGTCCCGGGGTCGAGCAGGTGCGGCGCGAACTCTGGGGCGACAACCCGCCGGCGAGCATGCAGACCACCCTGCAAACCTATG
>NZ_JBEXNM010000036.1:0-83207 GCF_040611095.1 Streptomyces sp. NPDC003077
GGCCCCCGCGCGGGCCCGGCCCCCCCCCCCCGCGCGCCCCCCCCGCCCCTCGGGCCGGTCGGAACACCGGGCCGCCTTCAGGGCGGCCGGAACACCGGCGCCCCCTCGGGCCGGTCAGTCAGCCCCCAACATCCCCCTCGGGCCGGTCAGAACTCGTCGTCGAAGGAGACCGACCCCTCCACCGCGACCTGGTACGCCGACGCCCGGCGCTCGAAGAAGTTGGTCAGCTCCTGGACGTTCTGCAGCTCCATGAAGGAGAACGGGTTCTCCGAGCCGTACACGGGCGGGAAGCCCAGGCGCTGGAGCCGCTGGTCGGCGACGCACTGGAGGTACTCGCGCATCGACTCGGTGTTCATGCCGGGCAGGCCGTCGCCGCACAGGTCGCGGGCGAACTGGAGCTCCGCCTCCACGGCCTCCTTGAGCATGTCGGTGACCTCCTGCTGAAGCGCGTCGTCGAAGAGGTCGGGCTCCTCCTGGCGGACGGTGTCCACCACGTCGAAGGCGAAGCTCATGTGCATCGTCTCGTCGCGGAAGACCCAGTTGGTGCCGGTGGCCAGGCCGTGCAGCAGGCCGCGGGAGCGGAACCAGTACACGTACGCGAAGGCGCCGTAGAAGAACAGGCCCTCGATGCAGGCCGCGAAGCAGATCAGGTTCAGCAGGAAGCGGCGGCGGTCCGCCTTGGTCTCCAACTGGTCCAACTGCTCGACGTGATCCATCCACTTGAAGCAGAACTGGGCCTTCTCGCGGATGGAGGGGATGTTCTCCACGGCCGCGAACGCCGCCGCGCGGTCGTCCGGATCGGGCAGGTAGGTGTCCAGCAGCGTCAGGTAGAACTGGACGTGCACCGCCTCCTCGAAGAGCTGACGGCTCAAGTAGAGCCGCGCCTCGGGGGAGTTGATGTGCTTGTAGAGCGTCAGCACCAGGTTGTTGGCGACGATGGAGTCACCGGTCGCGAAGAAGGCGACCAGGCGGCCGATCAGGTGCTGCTCGCCGGGCGAGAGCTTGGCGAGGTCCGCGACGTCGGAGTGCAGGTCCACCTCCTCCACGGTCCAGGTGTTCTTGATCGCGTCCCGGTAGCGGTCGTAGAAGTCCGGGTACCGCATGGGGCGCAGCGTCAGTTCGAACCCCGGGTCGAGCAGGTTCTTGGTCTTGGTGGTCTTCTCGGGTGCGGTGGTCATTACTGGCACGCCTCGCAGGACTCGGGGTTTTCCAGGGAACAGGCGACCGCTTCGGGGCCGGCCGCCGGGGCGGGAGCGGGGACGGCGCTCCCGGACGCGCCGCGCGCCGACTGGGCGATCCGGGTCGCCGGGCGCGAGCGCAGGTAGTAGGTGGTCTTGATGCCGCGCTTCCAGGCGTACGCGTACATGGAGCTGAGCTTGCCGATGGTCGGGGACGCCATGAACAGGTTCAGCGACTGGCTCTGGTCCAGGTAGGGCGTCCGGTCGGCGGCCATGTCGATCAGGGCGCGCTGCGGGATCTCCCACGCGGTGCGGTACAGGGCCCGCACGTCCTCGGGAATCCAGGCCAGCTCCTGCACCGAGCCGTTGGACTCGCGCAGCGCCTCGCGGGTGCGCGCGTCCCACAGGCCGTGCCGCTTGAGATCCTCCACCAGGTACGTGTTGACCTGGAGGAACTCGCCGGACAGCGTCTCGCGCTTGAACAGGTTGGAGACCTGCGGCTCGATGCACTCGTACACGCCCGCGATGGACGCGATGGTGGCGGTCGGCGCGATGGCCAGCAGCAGCGAGTTGCGCATGCCGGTCTTGGCGATGCGGGCGCGCAGCGCGGCCCAGCGGTCCGCCCAGTGCGGCTCGGCGTTCGGGTAGTGGTCCGGGTGCAGCACGCCGCGCGCCGTACGGGTCGCGGACCACGCCGGGTGCGGGCCGTGCCGCTCGGCGAGGTCGGCGGACGCCTCGTACGCGGCGAGCATGATCCGCTCGGAGATGCGGGTGGACAGCTCCCGGGCCTCGGGCGAGTCGAACGGGAGCCGCAGCCGGAAGAAGACGTCCTGGAGGCCCATCAGACCCAGACCCACCGGGCGCCAGCGGGAGTTGGAGGCGCCGGCCTGCTCGGTCGGGTAGTAGTTGATGTCCACGACGCGGTCCAGGAAGGTCACGGCGGTGCGGACGGTGGCGTCCAGCCGCTCCCAGTTCATGGTGCCGTCCTCGCCCAGGTGGGCGGCGAGGTTGACCGAACCGAGGTTGCACACCGCGGTCTCGCCGTCGTCGGTGACCTCCAGGATCTCCGTGCACAGGTTCGAGGAGTGCACGACGCGGCCGGGCTCGGCGGTCTGGTTGGCGGTGCGGTTGGCGGCGTCCTTGAAGGTCATCCAGCCGTTGCCGGTCTGCGCGAGGGTGCGCATCATCCGTGCGTACAGCACCCGGGCCGGGACGCGCTTGACGGCCTTGCCCGCCGCCTCGGCCGCCCGGTACGCGGCGTCGAAGTCCTCGCCCCACAGGTCCACCAGCTCCGGCACGTCCACCGGGGAGAACAGCGACCACTCCTGGTCGGCGTCCACCCGGCGCATGAACTCGTCCGGGATCCAGTGCGCGATGTTCAGGTTGTGGGTGCGGCGGGCCTCCTCGCCGGTGTTGTCCCGCAGCTCCAGGAACTCTTCGAGGTCGGCGTGCCAGGTCTCCAGGTAGACGCAGGCGGCGCCCTTGCGCCGGCCGCCCTGGTTCACGGCGGCCACCGAGGCGTCCAGGGTGCGCAGGAACGGCACGATGCCGTTGGAGTGCCCGTTGGTGCCGCGGATCAGCGAACCGCGGGCGCGCACCCGGGAGTAGGACAGGCCGATGCCGCCGGCGTGCTTGGAGAGCCGGGCGACCTGGTGGTAGCGCTCGTAGATCGAGTCCAGCTCGTCCAGCGGGGAGTCCAGCAGGTAGCAGGAGGACATCTGCGGGTGCCGGGTGCCGGAGTTGAACAGCGTGGGGGAGGACGGCAGGTAGGAAAGCGTGCTGGTCAGCCGGTACAGCTCGGCCACGTCTGCCAGCGCGCGCGCCGAGTCGTCCTCGGCCAGGCCGCAGGCCACCCGCAGCAGGAAGTGCTGCGGGGTCTCGATGACCCGGCGGGTGGTGGGGTGCCGCAGCAGGTAGCGCGAGTGCAGGGTGCGCAGCCCGAAGTAGCCGAACCGGTCGTCGGCGCCGTCCGCGAGCGCCGCCTCGACCAGCGCGTCCAGCTCGTCCGCGTGGGTGCGGACGAACGCGGCGGTGGTGTCCGCGATCAGGCCCTCCCGGTGCCCGGCCGCCACCGACGCGGAGAACCGCACGGCGCCCTCGGCCGCGGCCTCCTCGGCGACGGCGATGCTCAGCAGCCGCGCGGCGAGCCGCGAATACTGGGGCTCGTCGCCGATCAGCCCGGCCGCCGCCTCGATGGCCAGCGACCGCAGCTCGGCCTCGTCCGACCCGGGGTGCCGGCCGCGCAGCGCGGCGGCGGCCACCTTGCCGGGGTCGGCGGCGGGGAGGTCGGCGGTGAGGTCGGTCAGGGTGCGCAGCAGGGCGGCGCCCGGCGCGTCCTGGTTCCGGGGGACCTGGGCGGCCCGCTCGGCTGACGCGGGCTCCGTCGGCGCGATGGTCACGGGGGTGCTCTCCCTCACTCGGCGGGGGCCTGGAGGGACGGGCGCGATGGGCGCGTACGGGCACACCTCACCCCGGGAAGCGGGATGCGGGCACGGCTCCGCACGGCGTCCACCGGCTCAACCCTCGAAGCCCGGACGTGGGACGTCCACACCCTTGCGGTGGGGACGTACTGCCGGCAGGTCTTCGGACTTGCGGTGCGTAAATACGCACACATACACACGTTGCGGGACAGTTCCGGATTCACACCGGATTCCCCTGCATCGGCAGCGAGCACGAGCATACATCTTGTGCCGAGAGATGACGGCACCCCCACATGTAGTGCCGAGTCGTGGCGGGATGCCCGTGGATGGTCAGGGATGCCCGCAGATGCCGGAGGGAGATCCGGTGCGGAAGACGTACGCGGTGACCATTCGAGGCACGCGGTGTTGACGGGGCTGTCGGGAACACGGAGGCTCCAGTGTGCTCCGTCGGCCAGCGGGGCCGGGGGAGGACGGTGAGGGGGAAGCATGCGCAGAACCATCACGGCCGTGGCGCTCGTCGCGGGGGCGTGCGTGACGGCGGGCCTGTTACCCGCGGGGACGGCGGCGGCGCGCTCGGGCGGTGGGGTTGGGGGGCACTCGGACGGTGGGGTGGTGGCGCGTTCGGACGGTGGGGCGGTGGCGCGCTCCGACGGCCTGGCTGTGGCGCGCTCGGGCGGCGCGGTTGCGGGGCATTCGGACGGTGGGGTGGTGGCGCGCTCCGACGGCCCGGCTGTGGCGCGCTCGGGGCGGCCGGCGACCGAGCGGGTCAGCGTCGCGGCGGACGGCACGCAGGGGAACGGCTTCTCGGCCTCGCCCAGCATCAGCGCGAACGGCCGGTACGTCGCCTTCAGTTCGCAGGCGGACAACCTGGTCCCCGGGGACACCAACGGCGCGGAGGACGTGTTCGTCAAGGACCTGGTCACCGGCGCGGTCGACCGGGTCAGCGTCACGACCGACGGCATCGAGGGAACCGGGCGCTCCAGCGCTCCGATGATCAGCGGCGACGGACGGTACGTCGCCTTCCGCTCGGACGCCGCGAACCTCGTCCCGGGCGACACCAACGACGAGGCGGACGTCTTCGTCCACGACCGCCGCACCGGCCGCACCGAGAGCCCCACAGCGGGCACCGGCACCTCGCCGTACGGCTACGGCGTGCAGAGCTTCGTCCTCAGCGCCAACGGCCGGACACTGGCCTTCGGCTCCGGCCGGTCCGACCTGGTGCCCGGGGACACCAACGGTGCCGACGACATCTTCGCCTGGGACCTGCGCACCCGGAAGCTGCGCCGGGCGAGCGTGGCCGGCGACGGCACCCAGGCCGACGCCATCTCCCGCTTCCCGACCCTCAGCGCCGACGGCCGCACGGTCGGTTTCACCTCGGAGGCGAGCAACCTGACGGACGGCCGGGCCGGTTTCCGGCCGCCGCCGCTGTACCCGATGTACGTGCACGACCTGGACACCGGGCGCACCAGCGTGGCCAGCCGCGGCTCCACCGGCGAGGTCGTCGGCGTCACGCCGGAGACCCACCTGAGCCCGGACGGCCGCTACGCGATCTTCGACACCCCCGCCGACGACGTGGTCCCCGGCGACACCAACAACACCTACGACATCTTCGTCCGCGACCTGAAGACCGGCACCGTCCGCCTGGCCTCCCGCGCCCACGACGGCGCGCAGGGCAACGGCTGGGCCGCCGACGGCCGCCTGAGCGCGAACAACCGCTACCTGTTCTTCAACTCCGTCGCCACCAACCTCGTCCCCGGCGACACCAACGGCCGCGACGACGGCTTCGTCCGCGACCTGAAGACCGGCGCCGTCCAGCGGATCAACCTCGCCCACGACGGCGGCCAGTCCACTTCCTGGGTCAACGACGTCGTCCCGGACGCCTCGGGACGGCTCGCCGCCTTCGACTCGCGGGACGAGGGGCTGGTGCCCGGGGACACCAACGCGACCGGGGACGTGTTCGTGCGGCGGGTGACGTGGTGAAGGGGGAGCGGCCTCAGGCCGGCTTTCGCGCGAACGCCCACAGCCTGATCTCGGGTATCGGATCCCAGTCCCGCTCCGGGGCCCGCTCGAAGCCCAGGCGCCGGTAGAGCCGGTGCGCCGGCAGCAGGTGCTGCTGGCTGGACAGCACCATCCCGCGCAGCCCCAGCGCGCGGGCACGGTCGAGGCAGGCGACGACGAGCGCCTCGCCGACCCCGCGCCCGCGCGCCGCCGGATCGACGGCCAGCATCCGGAACTCGCCCTCCTCGGGCCCGGCTATCTCCGCGTACGGCGTACCCGGCGCGGCGAAGGTCACCGCCCCGAGCACCCGCTCACCCCCGGCCTCCACGGCGACCAGCACCTCGGCGTGCTCCACCCGGTGCGCCACCCGCCGCAGCACATCGGCGTACGGGTCCCGATCCCCGGAGGTCAGCAGCCCCTCGTCGGTGTAGACCGTCACCAGCAGCTCGCCGACTTCCGCGTACTCCTCCGGCCGCACCGGTCTGATCGTGATGTCCATGCGAGCCAGTGTGCCGGGAGGGTCTGACAATGGGCCGCCCGGGCCGGGGGTTCGGGCGGCCCGGGCCGATGCGTGGTCCAGGCAGCGGGCTTCACCGCCGGACAGGGACAAGCCCTCGTACGCGTACAACCGCCCCCGTACGCGCGCCCCACCCCTCCCGCACAGCAGAAATAGGAAGACCGGGCCCCAACGGAACCCAGCCCCCTCCTGTACGGAGGCCGAAACACGGCGAAGGCCGGGCCCCCAGCGGAACCCGGCCCCGAACCCGCGGAAGAATCAGCGCCCCGCCGGCACCTCCGCCTCCGCCGGGGCAGGAGGCAGATCGGCCTTCACGCCCGGATCACCCGCATCCGCCGTGTAGTCCTCCGGCCGCGTCTCGTCCACGCCCGCCGGAGCCTTCACAGCCCGCAGCACCACCGTCAGGACCACGGTGACGAGCACGTTCAGCACGAACGCCGTCAGGCCGATGTAGCCGATCTCGCCGATGCCGGGGATCTCGGCGCTGGAGCCGCCGAAGTGCTTCTGGGTGGGGCTGGCCACGCCGTACGCGGCGAGGGTGCCGTAGATCATGCCGGCGGCCCAGCCCGCGAGCAGGGCCCAGCGGTGGAACCAGCGGGTGAACAGGCCGCCGACCAGGGCGGGCATGGTCTGGAGGATCCAGATGCCGCCCAGGAGCTGGAAGTTGATGGCGACCGTCTTGTCCATGGTGAGGACGAAGGCCAGCGCGCCCACCTTCACCAGCAGGGACACCAGCTTGGCGACCTTGTGCTCCTGCGCGGGGGTGGCGCCGGGCTTGAGGAAGTCCTTGTAGATGTTGCGGGTGAAGAGGTTGGCGGCGGCGATGGACATGATGGCCGCGGGGACCAGCGCGCCGATGCCGATCGCGGCGAACGCGACGCCCGTGAACCAGTCCGGGAACATGTTCTCGAAGAGCTGCGGGATCGCGAGCTGTCCGTTGGTGACCTTGATGCCGGACGCGATGGCCATGAAGCCGAGCAGTGCGAGCAGGCCCAGCATCAGGGAGTACAGCGGCAGGATCGTGGTGTTGCGGCGGATGACGTTGCGGCTGCGGGAGGAGAGCGTGGCCGTGATGGAGTGCGGATACATGAACAGGGCCAGCGCCGATCCGAGCGCCAGCGTGGCGTAGGCCCACTGCGCGTTGGGGCCGCTGGCCAGTTCGCCGCGCGGTTTGCCGGTCGCCGGGTTGGGCTCGGCGAACGCCTTGCCCGCCGCGTCGAAGATGTGGTCGAAGCCGCCGAGCTTGATGGGGATGTAGATGATCGCCACCGCGATGACGATGTAGATCAGCGCGTCCTTGACGAACGCGATCAGCGCGGGCGCGCGCAGGCCGGACGAGTAGGTGTACGCGGCCAGCACGCCGAAGGCGATGAGCAGCGGCAGGTCCTTGACGAACCAGTTGGTGTCCTCGCCGCCGCCGACGCCCATCACGTCCAGCACCGCCTGGATGCCGACGAGTTGCAGGGCGATGTAGGGCATCGTCGCGAGGATGCCGGTCAGCGCCACGGCCAGGGACAGGCCCTTGGAGCCGAAGCGCCCGCGCACGAAGTCGGACGTGGTCACGTAACCGTGCTTGTGCGAGACGGACCACAGGCGCGGCAGGAAGGTGAAGATCAGCGGGTAGACGAGGATGGTGTACGGGACGGCGAAGAAGCCGGCCGCGCCCGCCGCGTAGATGGCGGCCGGGACGGCGACGAAGGTGTACGCGGTGTAGAGGTCGCCGCCCAGCAGGAACCACGTCACCCAGGTGCCGAAGCTGCGCCCGCCCAGGCCCCATTCGTCGAGGTTGTCGGACTCTGCGGCCTTGCGCCACTTGGCGGCCAGGAAGCCCATGACCGTCACGGCCAGGAAGAAGAAGATGAAGACGGCGAGGGCGACGCCGTTGACGCCGCCCGCCTCCGCCGCGAGGTGCATCGGCTGTGGTGGTGTGGTCATCGGGTGCCCTCCGCCTTACGGGCGCGCTGCTCCCGCTGGACCAGCTTGTACGCGATCATGGTCAGGCCCGTGGAGATCAGCACCCAGAGCATCTGGTACCAGTAGAAGAACGGGATGCCGATGAGGGTGGGCTCCACCTTGGCGTAGGAACTCACCCACAGCATCGCCACGAACGGAGCGAACAGGCACAGGCCGGCCACCACACGCGTGGGAGTCACCACCCGTCTGCGGTCCGGTGTTGGTGCGGGCTCTGTCATGGCCGTACTCCGTTCCCTGGCTGGTTCCTTACGATCATCTGTGCGGTGGGCAGGCAATCTAGGCCAGGGTTGTCATGCGCGTCACTACCTGTCCGCATATCGGTATGACAACGCCGATGGGCAGGTGACGCGCGGGCGAACGGAGGCGGCCACGTTCGGGGTGGGGGCCGCGCGGGCGATCGGAGACAGCCGGCACCTCGGGGGCGACGGCGGCTTTGAGGGCGACGGGCCCTCAGCAGCAGCGGAAGCCCGAGCGCGGGTCACCGTCCCGCGCGTCGGTGCGCCGCCGCTCGAACTCGCGGCGGCTGGGCACCGCGACGTGCGGATCGTGCCGCCGGACGTGGGCGACGTAGCGCTCGTACGCCGACTCGTCCGTCAACTCCCGCACGTACCAGCGGACCCAGCGCAAGCCCCGGCGGACGGCGTTCACGGGCGGCCCCCCTCCTGCGGCTCGCGTTCGGCCGGTGGCTTGAGTTCGGCCCGTTCCGCCCTGGTGGCCACCAGCCCCGCCGGGGCCACGATCCGCGAGGGCACGTACGGGGCCTCGCGCAGCCGGGTCGCCCGCGGGTCGCGCAGGTGCCGTGCGCAGACCCGTACGGCGTCCGCGATCACCACCACGACCAGGAGGGCGAGGACGGCGCTGAGCACCCCGTCCACCGTGGAGTTGGTGACGACGGTGTGCATGTCGTCCATGGACTTGGCGGGTGGCAGGACCTTCCCCGCGTCGATGGCGTCCTGATAGACGGCGCGCTGGGTGAAGAAACCGACGCGCGGGTCGCCGGAGAAGACCTTCTGCCAGCTCGCGGTGAGTGTCACCGTGGCGTCCCAGGCCAGCGGGATTCCGGTGATCCAGGCCCATTTCAGGCGGCCGGACTTGATCAGGAGGGTGGTGCAGACGGTGAGGGCCACCGCGGCCAGGAGCTGGTTGGAGATGCCGAAGACCGGGAAGAGCTGGTTGACGCCGCCGAGGGGGTCGTGCACGCCGACCCACAGGAAGTAGCCCCACAGGGCCACCACGGCGGCGCTGGTGAGGACCATTCCGGGCCGCCAGCTCACCCGGCGGAACGGTGCGTAGACGTTGCCCAGCATGTCCTGGAGCATGAAGCGGCCCACGCGAGTGCCCGCGTCCAGCGCCGTCAGGATGAACAGCGCCTCGAACATGATGGCGAAGTGGTACCAGAACGCCTTGCTGCCCGAGCCGCCGAACACCTTGGAGAAGATGTCGGACACGCCGATGGCCAGGGTGGGCGCGCCGCCGGTCCGGGAGAGCAGGGTGTGCTCCTCGACGGCGCGGGCGGCGGCGGCGAGCTGGTCCGGCGAGATGGTGTAGCCGAGGTCCCGGACGGCCCGGGACGCCTCGCGCACGGTGTCACCGATGACTCCCGCGGGCGCGTTCATCGCGAAGTACAGGCCGGGGTCGATGATGGACGCGGCCACCAGCGCCATGACGGCGACGAACGACTCCATCAGCATGGAGCCGTAACCGATCATGCGGATCTGGGTCTCCTTCTGCACCATCTTGGGCGTGGTGCCGGAGGAGATCAGCGCGTGGAAGCCGGACAGCGCGCCGCAGGCGATGGTGATGAAGACGAACGGGAAGAGGGAGCCCGCGAAGACCGGGCCGTCCCCGCGCCCGGCGAAGTCCGTGACGGCGTCCATCTTGAGGTTCGGCAGCGTGACGAGCACGCCGATCGCCAGCAGGGCGATGGTGCCGATCTTCATGAAGGTGGAGAGGTAGTCGCGGGGCGCCAGCAGCGTCCACACCGGCAGTACCGAGGCGACGAACCCGTACCCGACCAGCCACAGCACCAGCGTGCGCGGCTCCAGCGTGAAGGCCTCCGCCCACGACGACTCGGCCACCCACCGGCCGGCCACCAGCGCGAGCAGCAGCAGCGCCACCCCGATCAGCGAGACCTCGGTGACCCGGCCGGGCCGCAGCACCCGCAGGTAGAAGCCCATCAGCAGGGCGATCGGCAGCGTCATCGCGATGGAGAACGTGCCCCAGGGCGACTCGGCCAGCGCGTTGACGATGACGAGCGCCAGCACCGCCAGCAGGATGATCATGATGGCGAACGTGGCGAGCAGCGCGGCGGCGCCACCGAACGGCCCTATCTCCTCGCGCGCCATCTGCCCCAGCGACCGGCCGTCGCGCCGGGTGGAGAAGAACAGCACCACCATGTCCTGCACGGCCCCCGCGAAGATCACCCCGGCGATGATCCAGATGGTGCCCGGCAGATAGCCCATCTGGGCGGCGAGCACCGGCCCGACCAGCGGCCCGGCCCCCGCGATGGCCGCGAAGTGGTGCCCGAGGAGGACGCGGCGGTCGGTGGGGTGGAAGTCGACACCGTTGTTCAGCCGCTCCGCCGGGGTCGCCCGGGTGCCGTCCACCTTGAGCACCCGGTAGGCGATGAACTTCGCGTAGAAGCGGTACCCGATGGCGTACGACCCCAGGGCCGCGGCCACCATCCAGGCCGCCGAGACCTCCTCGCCCCGCGAGAGCGCGAGCAGCGTCCAGCCGGCCGCGCCGACCAGGGCGACCAGCGTCCAGATGACGACGGACCGCGGGTCGCGCGGACCACGGAGGAGTCCGGGCGCATCGCCCGGGTTGCGGGGGTTTGTGGGGCGCACCGATCGTCCTCCCGTCGCGGAGATGACGGAAGGACGGTAAGGGCAGGGCGGGGCGCGGCGCCATATCGCGTATGCGGTGGGGTGGCGGGCGGCCTTCGGGTGTTGGCGGGTGCCGGGGTGGGCGGTCTTCGGGTGCCGGTGCCCCGCCGGGGGCGTTGTCCTCAGGCGCCGGACGGGGCTGATGCGCGGGGCCGCGAGTGCCTCGTGCGGCGAGGGCGGCGAGGGCGGCGGGCCCCGAAAGGGCCGGGGGTGGTCCGGCCGAACCACCCCCGGCCCCTTCGGAAGCCCTCAGGCGTCCGGAAGGCCTCAGACGTCCGAAAGCCCTCAGACGCCCGGAAGCCCTCAGACGCTCGGCCGCTTCAGCCGCGCCACGAACTTGTACCGGTCCCCCCGGTACACCGAGCGCACCCACTCCACCGGATGCCCGTCCCCGTCCAGGGAGTGCCGGGAGAGCATCAGCATCGGCAGGCCGACGTCCGTCCCGAGCAGCCCGGCCTCGCGCGGGCTGGCGAGCGAGGTCTCGATGGTCTCCTCGGCCTCCGCGAGGTGCACGTCGTACACCTCGGCCAGCGCCGTGTACAGGGACGTGTACTTGACCAGGTTGCGGCGCAGCGCGGGGAACCGCTTGGCCGCCAGGTGGGTGGTCTCGATCGCCATCGGCTCGCCGCTGGCCAGCCGGAGGCGTTCGATGCGCAGCACCCGGCCGCCCGGCGCGATGTCCAGCAGCCCGGCCAGCCGGTCGTCGGCGGTGATGTAGCCGACGTCCAGGAGCTGGGAGGTGGGCTCCAGGCCCTGGGCGCGCATGTCCTCGGTGTAGGAGGTGAGTTGGAGCGCCTGGGAGACCTTGGGCTTGGCGACGAAGGTGCCCTTGCCCTGGATGCGCTCCAGCCGCCCCTCGACGACGAGTTCCTGGAGTGCCTGGCGTACTGTCGTGCGCGAGGTGTCGAACTCCGCGGCCAGAGTGCGTTCCGGGGGAACAGGGGTGCCTGGGGGCAGTGTTTCGGTGATTTCGAGCAGATGGCGCTTGAGGCGGTAATACTTGGGCACACGCGCGGTCCGGGTGGCGCCGCCGTTGTCCGTACTGCTGCCCCCGTCGGTCTCCATGACCCGCCTCTCCGACTCCTGTCGCGCTGCCGTCACCGGCTCCTCCGTACGTTGCGGCCATCGTGGCACGGGTGGGGTCCCGATGCTCCCTTGCTGGTCCGCGCCCGGCAGATGTCGGTCCGATAACGGAGCCGACAGCGACTCTTATACACCCTTGACACCCCAAAAGGTCTAGGCCAAGCTGCGGGCACTGGTCTAAACCATTAAAGACCACCTCCGGCCTTCTAGGGGAGAGCGCGATGAAGCGTGGACTCATAGCAGCGACAGCGGTCGCTGGATTGCTGGTTAGTGTCGCTGCCTGTGGGTCCAGCGACGGCAAGACGGGCGCCGACGGCAAGGACAAGTCGCTCACCGTCTGGGTGATGTCGGGTTCGAATCCGGCGCAGTGGACCAAGCAGGTCTCGGACGAGTTCAAGAAGAAGACCGGCGCCACGGTCAAATTCGAGGTCCAGGAATGGAACGGCATTCAGCAGAAGCTGACCACCGCCCTCTCCGAGGACACCCCGCCGGACGTCGTGGAGATCGGTAACACGCAGACCGCCGCGTACGCCAAGGCCGGTGCGCTGCTGGACGTCGGTGATCTGAAGAAGGAGATCGGCGGCGACTGGAGCGAGGCCATCAACAGCGCGTCCATCGTGGACGGCAAGCAGTACGCGCTGCCCTGGTACGCCGGCAACCGCGTCGTGATGTACAACAAGAAGATCTGGAAAGAGGCGGGCATCACCGACCTGCCCAAGACGCGGAACGAACTCTTCAAGGCGTTCGAGACCATCGGCAAGAAGACCGACGCCGAACCGCTCTACCTGCCCGGCCAGAACTGGTACTTCTTCGACGGCCTGACCATCGGCACCGGCGCCGAGCTGGTGAAGAAGGACGGGAACAAGTGGGTCTCCAACATGGCCGACACCAAGGTGTCCAAGGCCATGGACATCTACAAGCAGTACCAGGCGTTCAGCAAGGCCCCCAAGAACAAGGACGAGGCCACCCCGCAGCAGGCCAACGTCTTCGCCAAGGGCAAGACCGGCGCCATTATCGCCATGGGTTACGAGGCGGCCACCGCCATTAAGGCGAACCCCGCCATCAAGAACGACATCGGCTTCTTCACCATCCCCGGTGAGACCGCCGACAAGCCCGAGGGCGTCTTCCTCGGCGGCTCCAACTTCGCCGTCGCCGGCGGCAGCGCCAAGCAGGACCTGGCCAAGGAATTCCTGAAGATCGCGCTGTCCAAGAAGAACGACGCGCAGATGGTCAAGGAGGTCGGCTGGACGCCCAAGTCGCCGGACCTGGCCTCCGCCGCCAAGGACAACCCGGCCGCGGCAGCCGCCGCCCCCGCCGCGCAGAAGTCCGGCGGCACCACCCCGCTGATCCCGCAGTGGGGCGCCGTGGAGAACGTGCCGAACCCGATCAAGGACTACATGACCGCCGTCCTGAACGGCAAGGCCCCCGCCGATGCCGCCAAGGACGTCGAAGGGGAGATCAACAAGCGGCTGGCGCAGCAGTAGGCGCCTCGCGGCAGTAAGCGGAAACGACCGCAGACGGGTTCCGTACGGGCCGGCGCCGCCCCGTACGGAACCCGCGCACACGCACTACCGGCTCGACGTGGTTGATGGGGAGAAGGCGGGACATGTCAGTGCAGATCGATGACGCGGTGAAAAGCACCGCGCCGCGGATCGGCAAGGGCGGCGCCCCGCCGTCCCGGCCCGGCCGCGGACCGGGACGAGCCGCCAAGAGCGCGCCCTACCTGATCCTGCTCCCGGCCCTGATCGCCACCGCGATCTTCCTGGGCTGGCCGGTGATCCGGAACGTCCTGCTGTCGTTCCAGTCGATGAACATGCGGGAGCTGATCCAGCACCTCACCGTCTGGAACGGGTTCGAGAACTTCTCGGAGACGCTGGGCAGCGAGCAGTTCTGGCGGGTCACCCTGCGCACCGTGATCTTCACGGCCGTCAACGTCGTGCTGATCATGGTGCTGGGCGTGCTGATCGGGCTCCTGCTGGCCCGCCTCGGCAAGAAGATGCGCCTGACGCTCTCGGTGGCGCTGGTGCTGACCTGGGCGATGCCGATCATCGCCGCCACCACCGTCTTCCAGTGGCTCTTCGACTCCCGGTACGGCGTGGTCAACTGGGTGCTGGACAAGCTCGGCTGGCACTCCATGGCGAACTACGACTGGGTCGGCACCCAGTTCTCCACCTTCTTCGTGGTCACGGTGCTGATCGTCTGGCAGTCGCTGCCCTTCGTGGCGCTCAACCTCTACGCCGCCACCACGACCATCCCCAAGGAGCTGTACGAGGCCGCCCGCATGGACGGCGCGGGCGCCTGGAAGTCCTTCACCTCGGTGACCTTCCCGTTCCTGAAGCCGTTCGTCCTGGCCACGACGTTCCTGGAGATCATCTGGGTCTTCAAGTCCTTCGCGCAGGTCTTCGCGATCAGCAAGGGCGGCCCGGACCGGCTCACCGAGACGCTGCCGGTCTTCGCCTTCACCGAGGGCATGTCGAACCAGCACTTCGGCATGGGTGCCGCGATCTCCCTGCTGACCATCCTGATCCTGCTGGCCCTGACCGCGTACTCGCTGCGCCTGACGCTCAAGCAAGAGGAGGACGAGCTGTGAAGCGCTCGGTGCTCGGCCGCATCTGGCCCAACGCGACGGCGATCGTGCTCGCCATCGGCTTCGTCTTCCCCGTGTACTGGATGTTCAGCACGGCCTTCAAGCCGACCGGGGACATCATCACCGAGGACCCGGTGTGGTTCCCCTTCCGTGCCACCTTCGAGCACTTCTCGACGGCGGTGGACGCCCCGCACTTCTGGACGCTGGCGCGCAACTCCGTCGTCGTCACCGTGCTGGCCGTGGCCATGGCGCTGGTGATCGCGCTGCTCGCGTCCTTCGTCCTGGTGCGGATGCGCTTCAAGGGACGCAAGAGCATGATCCTGACCTTCATGATCGCCCAGATGGCGCCCTGGGAGGTCATGGTCATCTCGATCTACCTGATCGTGCGGGACGCCGGGATGCTCAACAGCCTCGTGCCGCTGACGCTCTTCTACATGATGATGGTGCTGCCCTTCACGATCCTGACGCTGCGCGGCTACGTCGCCGCGGTGCCCAAGTCGCTGGAGGAATCCGCCCTGGTCGACGGCTGCAACCGCCGCCAGGCGTTCACGAAGATCATCTTCCCGCTGCTGGCACCCGGCCTGATGGCCACCTCGCTGTTCGGCTTCATCACCGCCTGGAACGAGTTCCCGCTCGTCCTGGTGCTCAACAAGGACCCGGAGATGGGCACGCTGCCCTTGTGGCTCTCCCAGTTCCAGTCGCAGTTCGGCAACGACTGGGGCGCCACCATGGCCGCCGCCTCCCTCTTCGCCCTCCCGATCCTGATCCTCTTCCTGTTCCTGCAACGCAAGGCGGTCAGCGGCCTGACCGACGGCGCGGTGAAGGGATAACGCAGCCCCATGACGACACTCGTACACTCCACCGACACCCTCACCCGGGACGCGCTCACCGTCCTGCAACCCGGCTTCACCGGCACCACGCCACCCGACTGGCTGCTGCGCCGGCTGGGTGAGGGACTCGCCGCGGTGGGCCTGTTCGGACGCAACATCGCCTCGCCGGAACAGCTCAGCGCGCTCACCGCGCGGCTGCGCGCCGAACGCGAGGACATCCTCGTCGCCATCGACGAGGAAGGCGGCGACGTCACCCGGCTGGAGGTGCGGGAAGGTTCCTCCTTCCCCGGGAACCTCGCGCTCGGCGCGGTCGACGACACCGACCTGACCCGCGCCGTCGCCCGCGAACTCGGCCGCCGCCTGGCCGAGTGCGGCGTCAACCTCAACTGGGCGCCCTCCGCCGACGTCAACTCCGACCCGCGCAATCCCGTCATCGGCGTCCGCTCCTTCGGCGCCGAGCCGGAACTCGTGGCCCGGCACACCGCCGCGTACGTGGAGGGGATGCAGGCCGCCGGCGTCGCCGCCTGCGCCAAGCACTTCCCCGGCCACGGCGACACCGCCGTGGACTCCCACCACGACATGCCGCGGATCGCCGCCGACCTGCGCACCCTCCAGGAACGGGAACTCGTTCCCTTCCACGCCGCCATCGCCGCCGGCACCAAGGCCGTCATGAGCGCGCACATTCTGCTCCCCGCGCTCGACGGCACGCTGCCCGCCACCCTGAGCCGGAACGTGCTCACCGGCCTGCTGCGGGCCCCCGCCTCCGAAGGCGGCCTCGGCTTCGACGGACTGATCGTCACCGACGGCATGGAGATGCGGGCCATCGCCGGGACCTACGGCATCGAGCGGGGCAGCGTCCTCGCCATCGCCGCCGGCGCCGACGCGGTGTGCGTCGGCGGCGGACTGGCGGACGAGGACACCGTGCTGCGGCTGCGCGACGCGCTGGTCACGGCGGTGCGCACGGGCGAGCTGCCGGAAGAGCGGCTGGCCGACGCGGCGGCACGGGTGCGCGCCCTGGCGCGCTGGGCCCGGGACGCGGGCGCGGCGGAGGGGACCGCGCCCGCACCCGAGGCCGGGCTCGTCGCCGCCCGCCGCGCGCTGCGTATCACCCGTGGCGCCCAGCCGTACGAGCCGCTGCGCGCCCCCGCGTACGTCGCGGCCCTGACCCCGGTCGCCAACATCGCCGTGGGTGACGAGACCCCGTGGGGCGTCGCCGCCGAACTGACCCGCCTGCTCCCGGGGACGGAGACGGGGAGCTTCGGGGCTGCTTCGGATGGGGCTGTTGCCGGGGGTGTCGCCGGTGCCGGGGATGTCGCTGGGGCCTCGGCCGCTGCCGGGGATGCCGGGCTGGTTGGTGAGGTGCTGCGAGCGGCGGGGGACCGGCGGATCGTGGCGGTGGTGCGCGACGCGCACCGGCACCCGTGGATGGCCGAGGCGCTGGACGCGCTGACCACCGCCCGCCCCGACACCATCGTGGTCGAGATGGGCCTGCCCCAGGCGCCCCCGACCGGGGCCCTGCACATCGCCACCCACGGCGCCGCCCGCGTCTGCGGCCGTGCCGCGGCGGAGGTCATCGCGGGACTGGCGGACTGAGGGAAGAGACGGGAGGGGGCTCCTGCGGGGGCCCCTTTTCCCGTACGCGAGAGATCCCTTCCCGCACGCAAGAGTTCCCCGCGCGCGGGGCTCCCCTCCCGCACGAACACCGACGGCTCGGCCGGGACACCCCACTGGGGCGCCCCGGCCGAGCCGTCGTCACGTGATCCGGGCCGGTTACAGGCCCTGCCACTCCGGCTTCGCCACGTACGTGGCGCGGAAGTAGTCCGCCAGCTTCAGCTTGGAGGCGGCGGCCTCGTCCACGACGACCGTGGCGTGCGGGTGGAGCTGGAGCGCCGAGGCGGGCACCACGGCGGCGACCGGGCCCTCCACGGCCTGGGCCACGGCGTCCGCCTTGCCCTCGCCGGTGGCCAGCAGCACCAGGTGGCGGGCCTCCAGGATGGTGCCGATGCCCTGCGTGATGACGTGGTGCGGGACCTCGTCGAGGCTGTCGAAGAACCGGGCGTTGTCCTCCCGGGTCTGCTGGGTCAGCGTCTTGATGCGGGTGCGGGACGCGAGCGAGGAGCAGGGCTCGTTGAACCCGATGTGCCCGTCGGTGCCGATCCCGAGCAGCTGGAGGTCCACGCCCCCGGCCTCGGCGAGCGCCCGGTCGTACGCCTCGCAGGCGCCCTGGACGTCGGCGGCGGTGCCGTCGGGACCCATGAAGGAGTCCTCGCTCAGGCCGAGCGGCTCGACGACCTCGCGCAGCACGACGGAACGGTAGGACTCCGGGTGCCCGGCGGGCAGGCCCACGTACTCGTCGAGCTGGCATATCCGCGCGTTGGAGGCGTCCACGGCACCGGAACGGACCTTGGCCGCGAGCGCTTCGTAGATGGGCAGCGGGGTGGAGCCGGTGGCCACACCGAGCAGGGCGTCGGGCTTGCGGCGCAGCAGGCCGGCCATGGCCTCCGCGATGAGCTCGCCGCCTGCCTTGGCGTCCGGGACGATGACAACTTCCACGCTGGGCCTGCCGATCTTCTAGTGGACTCGTCTGTGGTATAGACCAATCTAGCAGAGGCGGGGGACGGGCAGGCCGCCCCGCCACACCGGCCGGCGGGGGTGCCGCGGGCCCGCCGGCCAACGACGAGCACCGCCACAGGGGTGCCCGCGCCGGGCCCCGATATGCCTCGCCCCGGCCACGGCGCGCCCGAGGCGTTGGGGTCATCCGGGGTCACTCGGGGTCGTTCGGGGCCACCTTCGGTGTGCGGCATGCCCACGGTGTGCCCCGGGGTGCGCCTCGGGGCCGCGCGCCGCCCCAAGGCGCCGGCCGATGGCCACCCCTGGCCGTGGCCCTCCGGCTCACGGCTGCCGCCGACCCCCGATCACCACCGGAGCCCCCGCCGGCGGTGCCCCGCTCTTACCGGCGCCTGCCCCGCGCAAGCCCCCTTTCCTCCCCAGGGAACCACCGTCCGGTGGTCCCGTACCTCACGTGAACGCGGGTTCCGGTCGTCGGGTGGACGCGGGTCCGTCCTCACGCGAACGCGAGTCCTCGTCCATGTGTGAACGCGCCGACCGTGACCCTCCCGCCCGCACCGCCCGGTGTCAGAGCAACTGGCCGCCCGTGGCGTCTATCCACTGGCCGGTGACCCAGCGGCTGTCGTCCGAGGCCAGGAAGGCGATGATGTCGGCGACATCCCGGGGCTCGCCCACCCGCCCCGCGGCGTTCTGCTCGGCGACCGCCTTCCGGGCCTCGGCGTCGGCGCGCAGCCAGTCGGCGTTCATGTCGGTGTCGATCGCGCCGGGGGCCACCGCGTTCACCGTGATGCCGCGGGGGCCGAGGTCCTTGGCGAGCGTCGCGGTGAAGACGTCGATCGCGCCCTTGGTCATCCCGTACGCGATCAGCTCGGGCATGGCTCCGCCCCGGGTGAGCCCGGTGGAGACGTTGACGATCCGGCCGCCGTCGCGCAGCCGCGGAAGGGCGAGCCGCGTGACGAAGAACGGGGCCTTGGTGTTGATCGCGAAGACATGGTCGAAGTCTCGCTCCGTGATGTCCGCGATGGGGTGGCGGACGCCGGTCGTTCCGGCATTGTTCACCAGGATGTCCAGGCCGTCGGCCCGGGCGTCGAAAGCGGCCCACAGCGCCGCCGCGTCACCCGGCACGCCCAGCTCGGCCTGGAGGGCGAACGCCTCGCCGCCCGCCGCCTCGATCGCGGCGACCGTCTCCTTCGCGGCGGCCTCGTCGCGCCCGTAGTGCACGGCGACCCGCGCCCCGTCCCGCGCCAGCCGTTCCGAAACCGCCCGGCCGATCCCCCTGCTGCCGCCCGTGACCAGCGCCGTCTTACCCGTGAGCGTGCTCATGACGCGCCCCCTCCTTTGTGTAGTGGCTGCTACAGAAAACGCTAGCAGACTTTTCCTAGCGACCGCTATAAAATTCGTGGCATGGCGACGAAACAGCGCGGACGACCCCGGTCCTTCGACCGCGAGACGGCCCTGGAGCAGGCGATGCGCGCCTTCTGGGAGCACGGCTACGAGGCGGTGTCCATCTCCGACCTCACCGAGGCCATGGGCATCAAGGCCCCCAGCCTCTACGCCGCCTTCGGCGACAAGCGGACCTTGTTCGAGGAGGCGATCGAGGCGTACGTCCGGGATTTCGGCGGTTTCGTGCTGCGGGCGCTGGAAGAGGAGCCCACCGCGCGCGCCGCCGCGTCCCGGTTCCTGCACGAGGCCGCGACCAAGTACACCCTCCCCGGCCACCCCCACGGCTGCATGGTCATCACGGCCGCGGCGGGCACCGAGCGGTCCGGGGACGTGGCGCAGGGCATCAGGGCGCGCCGGGAGGAGCACGCGGAGCGGATCGAGCGCCGCATCCGCGCCGACATGGCGTCCGGCGAGCTGCCCGCCGACACCGACGCGCGGGCGCTCGCCGCGTACTGCGTGACCGTCCTCAACGGCATGTCCCAGCAGTCCCGGGAGGGCGCGGACCGCGCCACGCTGGAGAAGATCGCCGACCTCGCGATGGGCGCCTGGCCGGACGGCCGCTGAGGCGAATCGGCGCTTACTTACTGAGACGGACCGGCGCTCACTCGCCGAGGCGGACGGGCGCTCACTCACTGAGGCGGACCGGCGCTCACCGAGGGGCGCGGTGTCGGCGGGGGATCGATGGGGGCCTCGCCCGGCCTCAAACCGCCCGACCCGGCCCCGTAACCGGCCGCGACCGCCACCCGCCCCGAAAACACCCGCGGGCCGCGGCACCGGGACGGGACCCTCAGCCCGTCCGGCACCGCAGCCCGGAGCTTCTCGGCCGGCCATCCGGCGCGATGTGTCCCGCGTGCGGTGCGGGCCACGGTGCGTCATGGACCGGTCGATGCAAGGCCGTGAGCGCAGTCAGGGCAGAGAGCGCGTCGGGCCTCGTTCCGCTCTCCTGTGCGGGGGAGAACGGAGGTCTGTGTCCGCCATTGTGGACTAGACCATTCTCATCTGTCCATGGTTCCGGGCGAATCCGTCCGGCCTCGCGCGGGGAATCGTTCACCCCCGCGCGTCCGCTCGTGTCTCCGTACGAATCCGCCCGTGCCTCTTCGTCGGACCGTCCGTTCCCCTGTACGAAGAACTCGGCGCCACCCGCCGGTAGGCTCCATGCCGTGCCCTCCATGAACGACCTCGTACGCCAGCACACCGCCCTGAGCGACTCCGACCTGGAATGGCTCCACCTGCTGGTCTCGGAGTGGCAGCTGCTCTCCGACCTCTCCTTCGCCGACCTCGTCCTGTGGGTGCCCACCCTCGACGGCACGCGGTACGTCTCCGTCGCCCAGATGCGCCCGAACACCGGGCCCACCTCCTACCAGGACGACATGGTCGGCCACCTCGTCCCGCGCGGCCGGCGGCCGATGCTGGATTCCGCGCTGGACGAGGGCCGGATCGTGCGCGAGGGCGACCCCGAGTGGCGGGAGGAGGTGCCCGTACGGGTCGAGTCCATCCCGGTCCGCCGCGAGGGCCGCGTCCTCGGCGTGATCGCCCGGAACACCAACCTGCTGACCGTGCGGACCCCCAGCCGCCTGGAACTCACCTACCTCCAGAGCGCCTCCGACCTCGCCCAGATGATCGCTGCCGGAACGTTTCCGTTCCCCGGCCAGCAGGTCGACATGGACGCCTCCCCGCGCGCCGGCGACGGCCTCATCCGCCTCGACGCGGACGGCGTCGTCCAGTACGCCAGCCCGAACGCGCTCTCCGCCTACCACCGGCTGGGCCTGGCCGCCGACCTGGTGGGCCATCACCTGGGCCGCACCACCGCCGAACTGGCCCCCGCCCGCGGACCCGTGGACGAGGCGCTGGTCAAGCTGGCCAGCGGCTGGGCCCCCCGGGAGTTCGAGGTCGAGGGCGCGGACGGGGTGATCCAGCTGCGGGCCATCCCCCTCAAACCCAAGGGCACCCACATCGGCTCCCTCGTCCTGCTGCGCGACGTCACCGAGCTCCGCCGCCGCGAGCGCGAGCTGATCACGAAGGACGCCACCATCCGGGAGATCCACCACCGGGTGAAGAACAACCTCCAGACGGTGGCCGCGCTGCTGCGCCTCCAGGCCCGCCGGATGGACTCCGACCAGGGCCGCGAGGCGCTGAACGAGGCGGTCCGCCGGGTGGGCTCGATCGCCATAGTGCACGAGACGCTGTCGCAGAACCTCGACGAGCGGGTGGAGTTCGACGAGATCGCCGACCGGGTCCTGGCGATGGTGGCCGAGATCTCGCCCGGGACGGTCACCACGCGCCGCAACGGCCGCTTCGGCATCCTGGACGCGGAGGTCGCCACGCCGCTGTCGATGGTCCTCACCGAGGTCCTGCAGAACGCCCTGGAGCACGCCTTCGAGCCGGGGGAGCGGGGCGCGGTCGACGTCGGCGCGGTGCGCGGCGGCAGCCGCAAGGAGCCGCGCCTGCTGGTCACCATCAACGACAACGGCCGCGGGCTCCCCGAGGGCTTCGATCCGCACCGGGCCGGCAACCTGGGGCTGCAGATCGTACGCACCCTGGTCGAGGGAGAGTTGGGCGGAAAGTTCGACATGGTCCCGGGATCGGAACGCGGCACGCGAGTCGTCCTCGATATTCCCGTACGCGCCGAAAAGCACTGAACCGCGAGAAGTCGCCGCTCTCTCGAATGAGCCGCCGACGGGCTCGAATGAGCCACGGGAAAGCGGCCGGATGACGAACACGGGAGAGCGGTGAACGGATAGCCGCGGTAACGGACATCGCCACAAGTGCGCCACAAAAGAGCGCGTGCGTAGCGAAGTGAGCGGTAAAGGAAATCCGGGCGGTAAAGAACACCGGGTGCGGGAAAAGGCCCGGGGTTCCCGCCGATCGACTTCCGGCTCCGTCACGGAACGCATTCGTCACGGAACGCGTTCGGCATGACCGGATACGGAGATCACGAGCACGCCGTGGAACAGCTCGTGCCGGAAGCCGATCGCGCGTGATCCCCGGAACCGCCGGGCCGGCGCCGGAACGCGGGACGCTACGAAGAGCGCCGGCCGGCCCCGGACGGCACCCGGCGGCGAGCGACGGAAGAGCCCCGAACGGCAGTGGGTCCCGGAGAACAGCAGTGAGCCCCGGACCAGAAGGTCCGGGGCTCACTGCTCACGTTGCGTGGGTACCTCTCATGCCCCGCGTTCAGGACATGAGGGGGAGCATCGGGGGTACTGCGCGCTGCGGCTCGGGGGCCACGGGGCGTCTGCGTCAGGCGCTGGCGTTGCGCGCCCGGTTACGAGCGGCACGGCGCTTCATTGCGCGGCGCTCGTCCTCGCTGAGACCACCCCAGACGCCGGAGTCCTGGCCGGACTCCAGCGCCCACTGCAGGCACTGCTCCATGACGGGGCAGCGGCGGCAGACGGCCTTGGCTTCCTCGATCTGCAGCAGCGCAGGACCGGTGTTGCCGATGGGGAAGAAGAGCTCGGGGTCTTCCTCGCGGCAAACGGCGCGGTGACGCCAGTCCATGGCTGCTCCATCTCCTAGTGTGACGGGATCGTTGCTTGTGAATGTGAACGCTTTCACGAATCCTCCCACACGGGAAGGGCCGAACCCCAGCCAGGCTGGTGCGGTCCTGAAGAATGAGGAGGAGGAGTCGGGCTCTCAAGGGGGCCGAAGAGCGGCCGTCCCGATCGCCATGAAGAGACTCGCAAACCTCGGCGACGGATACAACCCCTTCCGGAAACTTTTTTTTGATTCCTTGGTGTCGCCTAGGTCACAGCCGTACTTCTAGGGGGTGGAACCCTGTCTAAACGTTCGACTGAAAGGACTTTAGCCCCTACTACTCACACAATCACACGCAGTGCACGGCGAACGCCTGTGAACGTCACGCTCGTACGGACCCCCAAGTGGTCCCCGTCCATCTGAAAGGGCAGCGGGGCTTCGGAATGCAGGGTGAAGTCCGTCAAGTCGTGAAGGGAAATGACGTGCTTTCCGTGCGGACCGCGCTCGGGCGTGGAGGTGAGCAACTGGGTTCCGTAACGGGTCACCGCCGGAGCGGAGAGCCGGGAGAGGGCGAACAGATCCAGGGCCGTGTCGAAGGATGCCTTGGGGGAGGGGTACAGGGGACGGTTCCCGAGATAGGTCCAGGGAGCGGTGTTGCCGATTATGGCCATCACGAGGTTTTCCGTACGGCTCTCGACGGCCGTCTCGGAGCCCGGGGCCGCGTCGGAGTCCGGGGCCGTGGGGCCGGGCCCGTCCGCGGTGGCCTCGGACGCCGGACCGGAGGCGGCATCGTCACCGGCCCCCGGCTCGGCCGGCCGCTCCAGGGTGATCGTGCCGTGCCGCCGGTTGGACTCACCCAGGAACTGCCGGAGCACCTGCCGCATGTACAGGCCGTGCGTGGAGCGTTTGCCGCGCCCGCGCTGCTGCTCCACCCGCCCCACCACCCCCGCGTCGAAACCGAACCCCGCGCAGAACGTGAACCAGCGCGACGGCACCCCCTCGTCCTCGGTGCCGGGCGTGCCGGAGGCCAGGCCCAGGCCGATGGTGCGCTCGCTGCCGTCGTGCAGCGCGGCCAGGAGGGCGCCGGTCGACTCGACGACGTCGTTGGGCAGCCCGAGCGCGCGGGCGAAGACGTTCGTGGAGCCCCCGGGGACGACGGCCAGCCGCGGCAGCGCCTCCGGGTCGGGCCCGTGCGTCAGGAGTCCGTTGACCACCTCGTTGACGGTCCCGTCGCCGCCGAGCGCGACGACCAGCTCGGTCTCACCGCTCTCGGCGGCCTGCCGGGCCAGGTCGCGGGCGTGTCCCCGGTACTGGGTCTCGGCCACGTCGAGCTTGAGGTCGCTGGCGAGCGCGTGGGCGAGGACGTCGCGCGTACGGGCACTGGTGGTGGTGGCTGCGGGATTGACCACGAGGAGTGCGCGCATGAGCAGCAGACTACCTACCTGCCGGTACCGCGCCGCTTCCTGTCCGCCCCTTGGTGTCGCCGGGCGGGGCTACCCTTCAAAGGTGAGCAGTAAGCAGAAGCGGCCCGCGGCCAAGGCGGCCCCGAAGGCCACGGAGCACAAGGACCGCACCGCACCGGCACCCGAGCCGACCGGGCCGCGCCCGGCCCGGCTGAGCGCCGCCGCGGTGCTGACCGCCGTCGAGGGAGTGGCGCTGGCGGCCCTCGGTATCTACATGCTGGTCGACGGCATCGCCGGGTCGCCGGACAGCCCGCGGCAGGCGTGGACGGGCGGGCTGACGGTGCTCGCGCTGGCGGTGCTGCCGCTGATAGCGGCGCGCGGGCTGTGGCTGCGCCGCCGCTGGAGCCGGGGCCCGTCCCTGATCACGCAGATCGTGGCGCTGCCGGTGGCGTGGACGCTGGTCAACGGCGGCGGGGCGCTGATCGCGGCCGGCGTCGGCGTGGCGGTGGCCGCCCTGGTGGTGCTCGTCCTGCTCGTCAATCCGACGTCCACCGAGGCGCTCGGCATCGGCCCGCGCACCTGAGTCCGGCGAGGCCGCCGCACGGCACGAGGGACGCCGCACATGGTGGAGGCCCGTGGGTGATCCCACGGGCCTCCACCATGCGTGCGGACGGGAAGCCGGTCCAGGGACGCGCGGGGCGCCGTGTCCCGGCCGGTGGCGGTGCCGCCGGCTCACTCCTCCGCGAGGAGCTTGTCGCGGAGCTGGGCGAGCGTGCGGGCCAGCAGCCGGGAGACGTGCATCTGGGAGATGCCGACCTCCTGCGCGATCTGCGACTGGGTCATGTTGCCGAAGAACCGCAGCAGCAGGATCTTCTTCTCGCGCGGCGGCAGGTCCTCCAGCAGCGGCTTGAGGGACTCGCGGTACTCGACGCCCTCCAGCGCCTCGTCCTCGGCGCCCAGGGTGTCGGCCACCGCGGGGGACTCGTCGTCGGTGTCCGGAACGTCCAGGGACAGCGTGCTGTACGCGTTCGCCGACTCCAGGCCCTCCAGCACCTCCTCCTCGGAGATCCCCAGGTGCTCGGCCAGCTCGTGGACGGTGGGAGCCCGTCCGTTGCGCTGGGAGAGCTCGGCGGTCGCCGTGGTCAGCGACAGCCGCAGCTCCTGGAGGCGGCGGGGAACGCGGACCGCCCACCCCTTGTCGCGGAAGTGCCGCTTGATCTCCCCGACCACCGTGGGCGTGGCGTACGTGGAGAACTCCACGCCCCGCTCGGGGTCGAACCGGTCCACGGACTTGATCAGGCCGATGGTGGCGACCTGGGTGAGGTCGTCCAGCGGCTCACCGCGGTTGCGGAACCGCCGGGCCAGGTGCTCGACCAGGGGGAGGTGCATGCGCACGAGCGTGTTGCGCAGCTCGGCGCGTTCCGCGGAGCCCTCGGGAAGGGCGCGCAGCTCGTAGAACATCGCCCGCGCGCCGCTCCGGTCGTGCGGGTCGTGCGGGGTGCGGGAGTGGTGCGGGGTGTACGGATCCTGTGGATCCCGCTTCTGCTCGCTCTGGTCCATGTGGTCCGCCCGCTCTGCCTGCTCCGCCACGTCCAGCCGGTCGTCGAGGTCGTCTGCGCCCACCGGATGCGGCCGGGCCTGCTGCTCGGGGATGGTCAGCCGGTGTGCCATCCGCGCGCCGCGTTCCAGATCCTTCACGGGGCCCCCTGTTCGGTCATGACGGTCCGGGACCGGCGCCGCGCTCCTTGTAAAGGCTGATGGTCACCGTACGGTCCTCGGCGACGGTGGAGTCGACCTTGCCGGCCAGCGCGGAGAGCACCGTCCAGGCGAAGGTGTCGCGCTCGGGGGCGCGCCCGTCGGTCGTGGGCGCCGATACGGTCACTTGCAACGCGTCGTCGATGAGACGGAAGACGCAACTCAGCACGCTGCCGGGCACGGCCTGTTGCAGCAGGATCGCGCACGCTTCGTCGACGGCGATGCGCAGATCCTCGATTTCGTCGAGGGTGAAGTCCAACCGGGCCGCGAGACCGGCCGTGGCCGTACGCAGCACCGACAGGTAGGCACCCGCGGCGGGCAGCCGGACTTCCACGAAGTCCTGGGTCCCGGGCTCGCCTGCGATCTGGGACACCCTCACCTCCAAGGTGGCACAAGCTGATTGAGCTGATATTCGCGCCGGTCGCGGAGCCTTCGAACGGGAAGACGCCGGGACCGGCACAGCACATGGTTCGCCTGCGACGCTATCGCGAATCTGCGGGGCGGTGTCGTCCGGCCGGAGCACGGCTGCCGACCGGGCACGACGATGGAGCTCGCAGTGTCCCGCAACCCCGCGACTGTCACTGATTGTAAGACTACGGGTACGGACAGTGGCTAGGGGTCTGCACCGCCAAATCGATTCCGGTTACGCTGCGTTGACGCGTGAGGAGTCCGCGAGGTCGCGCAGCGCACTTCCAGTGAGCCGGAAGACGGTCCATTCGTCCATGGGTTCCGCATTGATCGACTTGTAGAAGTTGATGCTCGGCTCGTTCCAATCCAGGACTGACCACTCGAAACGCTCGTAACCGCGCTCCACGCATATCTTGGCGAGCTCCGTCATCAGCGCCTTGCCGTGGCCGCCGCCGCGCGCCTCGGGGCGGACGTACAGGTCCTCCAGGTAGACACCGTGCGTGCCCGTCCACGTCGAGAAGTTGCGGAACCAGATGGCGAAGCCGACCGGGGTGCCCGCCTCCTCGGCTATGAGGGCGAAGGCCGCCGGGTGGGCGCCGAACAGCGCCTCGCGGAGCTGCTCCTGTGTGGCCTTCGCGGACTCCAGCGCGCGCTCGTACGCCGCCAGTTCGCGGATCATCGTGTGAATGGCGGGGACGTCGGCCGCCGTCGCGGTGCGGATCATGCCTGAAGGCTAGCGGCCACCACTGACAATCGGTCCCGTGGGACCGGCATCCCCCACGCATGGCGGAGCGCCGGAGCACGGGGGAGCGGGGCCCGTGAGCCCCCGGCACCTTGCGGTCAGACCACGCGCTGGTCCACGTAGCACCACCGCCAGCTCTCGCCCGGCTCGAAGGTGCGCATGACCGGATGGCCCGTCGTCTGGAAGTGCTCGGTGGCGTGCCGCCGCGGCGAGGAGTCGCAGCAGCCCACGTGGCCGCAGCTCAGGCACAGCCGGAGCTGGACGGGGTGGCTGCCGGCGGCCAGGCACTCGGGGCAGGTCTCGGTCAGGGGCGCCGGTTCGGGGTGGGGCAGCTCGGAAACGTGCGGGCACTCGCTCATGATTGCCAGGTTAGAAGGGGTGTCCGCCGGACACCTCATCGGAGCGCACGGGTGGCGCACGGAAGCGGAGACGGGGACGGCCGATGGACGCGATGCCACTGCTGGTACTGGTCGCGGGGAGCGCGGCGATCGCGGGGGTGGCACGGCGCACCCCGGTGCCGGCGCCCCTCCTGCTGGTGGCCGCGGGGCTGCTGGCCGGTGTGCTGCCCGGCGTGCCGGACTACACGCTCGACCCGCACATCGTGCTCCCTCTGGTGCTGCCGCCGCTGCTGCACACCGCCGCGCTGGAGAGCTCCTACCTGGACCTGCGGGCCAACGCGCGGCCGGTCCTCCTGCTGTCCGTCGGCTACGTGCTCTTCGCGACGCTCGCCGTCGGGTACGTGGCCTACCTGATCGTGCCCGGGCTGCCGCTGACGGCGGCGCTGGTGCTCGGCGCGGTGATCGCGCCGCCCGACGCGGTGGCCGCCACCGCCATTGCCCGCCGGCTCGGGCTGCCGCACCGCATCACGACGATTCTCCAGGGCGAGTCCCTGGTCAACGACGCCACCGCGATCACCGCGTACAAGGTGGCGCTGGCGGCGGCGGTGGGCGAGGGCGCCACGTGGGCGGGCGGCATCAAGGAGTTCGCGATCGCGGCCGTGGGCGGGATCGGCGTGGGCGTCGTCCTGATGGGGCCGCTGCACTGGCTGCGCCGCAAGCTGCGGGACTCCTCGCTGCTGGAGAACACGCTGTCGCTGCTCATCCCGTTCGTCGCGTACGCGGCGGCCGAGAAGCTCGGCGCGTCCGGCGTGCTGGCGGTCGTCGTGGTCGGCCTCTATCTGGGACACCGGTCCTGGCAGGTGGACTTCGACACCCGGCTCCAGGAGGCGGCCGTGTGGCGGATGGTGTCCTTCCTGCTGGAGTCGTCGGTCTTCGCGCTCATCGGGCTGCAACTCCCCGTCGTGCTGAGTGGGCTGGGGGAGGTCGGCGCGGCGCGGGCCGCCTGGTACGCGGGCGTGGTGTTCGCGGCGGTGGTGGTGGCACGGTTCGTGTGGGTCTTCCCCGCGACGTTCCTGCCGCGCGCCCTGTCCGCCCGCATTCGCACCCGCGAAACCGGGGTCGACTGGACGGCGCCGGTCATCGTCGGCTGGGCCGGGATGCGCGGCGTGGTCTCGCTGGCCATCGCCTTCTCCATCCCGTACACCGGGCTCGGCGGCGACTTCCCGGCCCGTGACCTCGTGCTCTTCCTGACGTTCACGACCGTGATCGGCACGCTCATCGTCCAGGGGCTGACGCTGCCCCCGCTGATCCGCGCGCTCAAGCTGCCCGGCCGCGACGAGCGGGCCGAGACGCTAGCCGAGGCGCAGGCCCAGAACGAGGCGTCGCAGGCCGCCGAGGCGCGGCTGACCGAACTGCTGGCGGACGAGCGCAACGCGCTCCCCGGCCCGCTGGCCGACCGGCTGCGCACCTTTATGGAGCGCCGCCGCAACGCCGTATGGGAGCGCCTGGGCACCGTCAACCAGGAGACGGGGGAGTCCGCGGACGAGACCTACCGGCGGCTGACGCGCGAGGTGATCGCCGTCGAGCGCCGCGAGTTCGTCCGGCTGCGGGACGAGCGGCGGATCGACGACGAGATGCTGCGGGCCCTCCTGCGGCGGCTGGACCTGGAGGAGGCGGCGGCGTACCGGGAGGGGGCGGGGTAGGGGAGCGCCCGCGCGGTCGTCCTCGCGGGCCGGCTCCGTACGCGTCCCATAGGGCTGAACGGGTGAATCGCGGGGCGCGGGGCGGGCGGCGGACGCGGTGGTCCCACAGGGTGTACGCGGGTCGGGTCGCGGTGGGAAAGTGCTGGTCAGCGGCCTGATTACGGGGTGCCGGTGATGACGGCGGCGACGGTCGTGCCGGGGGTGAAGGCGCCCTCGGCGGCCAGCGTGGTCAGCCCGAAGAGCATTTTGGCCACATAAAGCCGCTCAACGGGCAGACCGTGACGGTATTCAAAATCCTGTGCGAACGCGTCCAGTTCGGGCGTCCGGCGGCCGTATCCACCGCAGTGGAATCGGTCCTCCAGCCGCCAGTCGCCCCGGCGTTCCCCGAAGGCCGCCCGTTGCAGGCGCTCGACCTCCGCGTTGAGGAAGTGCGGTGCGCCGCCCTTGAGGACGGCGAAGCCCACAGCGCTCCGGCCGGGGCCCAGCCCGGCGGCGAGCCCGGCCAGCGTGCCGCCCGTCCCGCAGGCCACGGCCGCGACGTCGGCGGCGTCGCGCAGCTCCCGCCCCAGCTCGGCGCAGCCGCGCGCGGCCAGGGCGTTGCTGCCGCCCTCGGGTATGAGGTGGTGTGAGCCGAAACGGGCGGTCAGCTCGGCCAGCACCTCCGGGGCGTCCTTGCGCCGGTAGGTGGCGCGGTCCACGAAGTGCAGCCGCATCCCGTCCTCGGCGCAGCGCGCGAGGGACGGGTTCAGGGGCCGTCCGGCCAGCTCGTCCCCGCGGACCACCCCTATGGTGGCCAGGCCCAGGAGGCGGCCCGCGGCGGCGGTGGCCCGCAGGTGGTTGGAGTACGCGCCGCCGAAGGTCAGGAGCGTGCGGTCGCCGGCCTCGGCGGCGGCCCGCAGGTTGGGCGCCAGCTTGCGCCACTTGTTGCCGGGCAGGTCGGGGTGGATCAGGTCGTCCCGCTTGAGCAGCAGCCGCACGCCGTGCCGCGCGAACCGCTCGTCCGCGACCTCCTGGAGGGGGGAGGACAGGCGCGGCCGGAGGCCGTCGGGGGTGGGCGTGGTGTCGGTGCCGGTCACGGGTCCATTGTCGGGGGACGGGGTGGGCGGGGGACGGGTGAGGGGGCGCGGGGACCGTGGTCGGCGGCGTCCGGAGGAGCCCGCCGGTTCGCATGGGTACCGACGCACGCACGAAGCGATGCACGGACCGACGCGCGCGCGGATCGACAAACGCGCGGATCGACAAGCGCACCGACGCACGCACGGATCGACAAGCGCACCGACGCACGCACGGACGCGTCGGGGGCCGCGTCCGGGCGTCGTCGCCGGTGGCGGTTACTTCAGCCGGGCCTTGATGCGCTCCCGCATCTTGTCCATCGAGAAGCCCTTGGGATCGTCCTTGCCCTCCTGCCACTCGAAGTGGCCGATCACCGAGTGCTCGTTCCAGCCGTGCGCGCGGCACAGCGCCGCGCCGACCTTCTCGATGGCCTCCAGCTGGGCCTTGGGCCACGGGTCCTTGCCGTCGCCCTTGTTCTCGCACTCGAAGCCGTAGAAGTACTGGTTGCCGTCGGTGTTCGTCTCGTTGTGGCGGGGCAGCCGCTTGCCGGCGATCACGGCGCGCAGCACGTCGTCGTCGCCCATGCCCGCGTGGTTGACGCGGCCACCGCCGACCATGTGGACGGTGCCGTCCTTGGTGATCACGCCGTGGCAGAGCGGTCCCGGCAACTGCCGCGAGCCGTCGTAGCACAGCCGCACGGTCTGTTCGGACCCGGAGGTCGCGGTGTGGTGGATCACGACGCCGTGCACCGGGCCCCACGGGCCGTGGTGATCACGGTCGTGGTTGTGCCAGTCGCGGACTTCGACGACGTGCAGTCCCCCGTCCTTGAGCGTCTTGAGGATCTTCGCCGCGGACATGGGTGGGGCCATGACCGCCTCCGTTCGGTACGCGGCGGGCGCCGAACGCGCACCGCCTCCTGAGACGCCTTGTACTTGACCTTGGGGAGGACTGATCAACCGTTCGGAGAGGTGTGCGAGCGGTTTCGGCCATGGGGGAGTCGTTCGGACGCGGGATGACGAGGGCCGGTCACAGGACGACGCCAAGCGGGCGTCCTGCGGCATGAGCCGGTCGTCGGTTGTCGTCGCCCGTCGCCCGTCGCCCGTGGGTCGTGGGTCGGACGGGGGAGGCGTACGAGGGCCACCAGCCGACGGGCGCCCGCCACCAGCCGACAGGCGCCCGTCAGCGAGGACCGCTGAACGGACGCCTGTCGTCGAAGCCGAACGAACGCGTCGGATACCGGACGTCAGCCGCGCAGGAAGCCGTCCCCGTGCGTGGCGATGTGGGCCTCAAGGGCGGAGAGCGCGTTCTGCGTGGCCTCCGCCGAGCCGCTGCCGCGCCGCTCGGCGTAGTAGGCGGCGCCGAGCTTCTTCAGCAGGTCGTTGCCGGCCCGCTGCTGCTGCACCTCGTCGACCTTCTGCTTGCCCTGCGACAAAGCCTGTTGGGCCTGCTCCTTCGCGCGGTCCAGGAACCCTGCCATTGCTGCCTCCCAATAGAGGTCGGTGTCTCATCCCGGGGCGGTGTCGTCCCGGGGCGGCCAGTGACGCGCCGGACCGGCCGGCTCCGGCCGGGTCCGCCCGACCCGCCCGGTTCGTTGCCGGATCAGTCGATCACAACCCGCTCGTCCGTGGTCGTACCCGATCAGCCGGTGTCGTACGGATCAACGGCCGGGTGCGGTCGGTCGTTCCCGGCGGTACGGGAACACGCGGGGCGTACGGAAGGGCGGCACGCGCCCCCCATGCGGAGGCGGGGCTCCGTACGCCCGGCGGAGGCGCGAGCGGCGGACGGGGGGCCGTGGGGTGGACGCGGCGCGGGGACCCGTCACCCCGGCTCGTCCGCGTGCGCACGTTCCGCCCGCGCAACGTCCCTCGGCGAAGACGCCCGCGCGCAGTCCCGCCCCCGCCCACGGAAACGCCCCGGCCCCGACAGCGAGTGCTGCCGGGGCCGGGGCCGGGGGCGAAGCGGGGTTCGGGGATCAGCGCTGTCCGTCCGCCTGGGCCTTGAAGCGGCGCAGGCGGAGGCTGTTGCCGACCACGAAGACCGAGGAGAAGGCCATCGCGGCGCCCGCGATCATCGGGTTGAGCATCCCGGCCGCGGCGAGCGGCAGGGCGGCGACGTTGTAGCCAAAGGCCCAGAACAGGTTGCTCTTGATGGTGCCGAGCGTCTTGCGGGAGAGGCGGATGGCGTCCGCCGCGGCGCGCAGGTCGCCCCGGACGAGGGTGAGGTCACCGGCCTCGATGGCCGCGTCGGTGCCGGTGCCCATCGCGAGACCCAGGTCGGCCTGGGCGAGCGCCGCGGCGTCGTTGACGCCGTCGCCGACCATCGCGACCGAACGGCCCTCGGCCTGGAGCCGCTTGACGACGTCCACCTTGTCCTCGGGCATGACCTCCGCGATGACCTGGTCGATGCCGACCTCGGCGGCGACCGACTCGGCGACCGCCTTGTTGTCGCCGGTCAGCAGCACCGGGGTCAGGCCCAGCCCGCGCAGCCGGCGGATGGCCTCGGCGCTGGTCGGCTTGACCGCGTCGGACACCACCAGCACGGCGCGCGCCTCGCCGTCCCAGCCCACGGCGACCGCCGTGCGGCCCTCTGCCTCCGCCGCGGCCTTGGCCGCCGACAGCTCGGGCGTCAGGAACTGCGTCCAGTCGTTGAGCAGCTTTTCCCGGCCGACGAGGACGGCGTGGCCCTCGACGATGCCCTGGACGCCCAGGCCGGGGACGTTGGCGAAGTCCTCGGGGGTGGGCAGGGTGCCCGTGCGGGCCTCGGCGGCGCCCGCGATGGCGCGGGCGATGGGGTGCTCGGAGGAGTGCTCCAGCGCGCCGGCCAGGCGCAGCGCCTCGTCCTCGGTGACGCCGTCGGCGAGGTGGACGCCGGTGAGGGTCATGACGCCGGTGGTGACGGTGCCGGTCTTGTCCAGGACGATGGTGTCGACCTTGCGGGTGGACTCCAGGACCTCGGGGCCCTTGATGAGGATGCCGAGCTGGGCGCCGCGCCCGGTGCCGACCATCAGAGCGGTCGGCGTGGCCAGGCCCAGGGCGCACGGGCAGGCGATGATCAGTACGGCCACGGCGGCGGTGAAGGCGGCCACCGCCCCCTCGCCGGTGGCGAGCCAGTAGCCCAGCGTGCCGAGGGCGAGCGCGATGACGATCGGGACGAAGACCGCGGAGATCCTGTCGGCCAGCCGCTGGGCGGCGGCCTTGCCGTTCTGCGCGTCCTCCACCAGCTTCGCCATCCGGGCGAGCTGGGTGTCCGCGCCGATCCGGGTGGCCTCGACGACGATCCGGCCGCCGGCGTTGACGGTGGCGCCGGTGACGGAGTCCCCGGGGCCGACCTCGACCGGCACCGACTCACCGGTCAGCATGGACGCGTCCACGGCGGAGGAGCCCTCCACGACCGTGCCGTCCGTGGCGATCTTCTCGCCGGGCCGGACGACGAACCGGTCGCCGACCGCGAGCCGGTCGGTGGGGACGCGGACCTCGCGCCCGTCCCGCAGCACCGCCACGTCCTTGGCGCCGAGCTCCATCAGCGCCTTCAGGGCGGCGCCCGCCTTGCGCTTGGAACGGGCCTCGAAGTACCGCCCGGCCAGGATGAACGCGGTGACGCCGGCCGCCGCCTCCAGGTAGATGTTGCCGCTGCCGTCGCTGCGGGCGATGGTCAGCTCGAAGGGGTGGGTCATGCCGGGCATCCCGGCGTCCCCGAAGAACAGGGCCCACAGCGACCAGCCGAGTGCGGAGAGCGTGCCGATGGAGATCAGGGTGTCCATCGTGGCGGCGCCGTGCCGCAGGTTCGTCCACGCGGCCTTGTGGAACGGCCAGGCCGCGTACGCCACGACCGGCGCGGCCAGCGTCAGGGACAGCCACTGCCAGTTGCGGAACTGGAGCGCCGGGATCATCGCCATCAGGATGACCGGCACGGCGAGCACCACGGCGGTGATCAGCCGCTGCCGGAGGGCGGCGAGCGGGTCGGGGCCCGCCTCCCCGGCGTCCCCACCGGCCGGGGTGTCGTCCGTGGCCGGGGCGGGCGGCGGCGCGGGCAGCGCGGCCGTGTACCCGGTCTTCTCGACGGTGGCGATCAGGTCCGTGACCTCGACCTCGGCCCCGTCCGCCACCTCCACCTGGGCCTTCTCGGTGGCGTAGTTGACGGTGGCGGTGACGCCGTCCATCCGGTTGAGCTTCTTCTCGATGCGGGCCGCGCAGGAGGCGCAGGTCATCCCGCCGATCTCCAGCTCGACCCGACGCTCGCCGATCGCGGTGGTCATGGCTGCTCCTTCCGGTACGCGGGGGTGTTCACGTCCTCGACGTTATACCCCTAGGGGGTATCCGCACAACCTGATCGTGGGGTCTCCGTATTTCCGTAGGGGTGGGAGGGGGTGGTGGTCGGGTGCCGGGGGTGGCGTCCCCTTGCGGCTGTGGGACGGGTTCGTGCAGGTCAGAGGTGGGTGCACCGCAGCCGGCGGCGGCCCGTAAGGCGGACGGACGCGCCCGTGGGGGGCGGAAACGCCGACAGGTGCGCCCCGGTCCCCAGACCGGTGGACGCGCCCCCGCGACCCAGCCGCCCCCGGTACCCCCCGGGGGCACCCAGAGCCCGGGCCCGCGAAGGCACCCCTCAGCCCTAAAGCCACCCGTTCCGCCGGAAGCCCCGGTGCATCGCCCCGCACACCACCACGATCAGGATCATGACGAGCGGGTACCCGAAAACCCAGTGCTTCTCGGGCATGTACTGGAAATTCATGCCGTACACGCCGCACACCATCGTGGGCACGGCCAGGATCGCCACCCAGGCGCTGATCCGCCGCATCTGCTCGTTCTGCGCCACGGTCACCTGCGCCAGGTGGGCCTGGAGTATGGAGTTCAGCAGTTCGTCGAAGGCGGTGATCCGCTCGGTGACGCGCTCCAGGTGGTCGGCCACGTCCCGGAAGTACGTCTTGATGGCGGGGTCCACGAAGGCCAGGGACTGCGTGGAGAGGGTGCGCAGCGGACGCCCGAGCGGGGAGACCGCGCGCCGCAGCTCCAGCAGCTCCCGCTTGAGCTGGTAGATCCTGTTGGCGCCGGTGTCCCGGCCGGCCCCGCCGGCGAACACCTCGCTCTCGACGTCGTCGATGTCGTCCTGGACGGCGGCGATGACGTCCAGGTAGTCGTCCACCACCAGGTCCGCGATGGCGTGCAGGACGGCCGACGGGCCGAGCGCCAGTTGCTCGGGCACGGACTCCAGGTGCTCGCGGAGCGGACCGAGCGAGCCGTGCCCGCCGTGCCGGACGGTGATGACGAAGTCCGCGCCGGTGAAGACCATGATCTCGCCGGTGTCCACCACCTCGCTGGTCTCGGTCAGCCGGTCGTGCTCCACGTAGCGCACCGTCTTGAAGACGGTGAACAGCGAGTCGTCGTACCGTTCCAGCTTGGGCCGCTGATGGGCGTAGACAGCGTCTTCGACGGCGAGCGGGTGCAGGCCGAAGAGCTCGACGATCCCGGCGAACTCCTGCTCGGTGGGTTCGTGCAGCCCGATCCACACGAAGCCGCGCCCGCTCTCGCGCACCCGGCCGACGGCCTCCCGGGCGTCGTGGCCGCCGCCGCGCAGCACGCCGTCCTCGTACACGGCGCACCTGACGACCGCGGTGCCGAGCGGCGAGCGCGCCGGGTGACTGAGATCCACCGCGCGGTCGCGCTGCCGGGGCAGCCGCACCGCCTTGCGGAGGTTGCTGATCATCGACACGGGTGACTCCTCTGGACGGCTGCCTCGCCCAGTATGCCCGGGGGCCGTCCCGCGGCCTCGGCAGCCGCGCGCGCCTCTGGAGCCCCGGCCGCTCCGTGATGCTCGCGCTCCGGCCGCGTGGTGCCGCTCGGGCCCGTCCGCGCCCCCCGTCCCCGTCCGAGGCCCGGCCCGTCCCCGTCCGAGGCCCGGCCCGTCCCCGGTAAGGCGTCCTTCCCGCACCCGCCCGCGCGAGCCCGCGAAACGATCGCACAGGCAGGCGGACGCGTCGTAAACTGCTGCTCACCCAGCGTCCGTGATGAGCGAAGAACGAGAGACGAGACTCGGACCGTGGTCAGTGAGCCGATGGCCAGGCTGTTGCGCGCGCTGCATGCCGGGGGCGGCGGGGCGGAGCTGGCCACGCACTGCGCGGATGTCCTCGGTCTCGACGGCGTGGCGGTGTCCCTGGCGACGGAAGGGGGCAGCGCCGAGTTGGTGTTCAGCGTGGGGGAAGAGGCGTCGCGCTTCGAGGACCTCCAGTTCACCCTGGGCGAGGGGCCGGGGCCCGACGCGATGCGTTCGGGGCTGGCCGTCTTCGAGCCCGAGTGGGGGCGGCCGGGGATCTCGGCACGGTGGCCGCTGCTGGTGCCGGCGGCCGGGGACCTGCCCGTGCGGGCCGTGTTCTGCTTCCCCCTGAGCATCGGCGCGATCAAGGTGGGCGTTCTGACCGGTGTCCGGCTGCTCCCCGGCGGGCTGTCGGACACCGAGTGGAACGAAGGACGGCTGCTGGCGGAGACGCTGACCACTTTGCTGCTGAGCAGGGGCGCTCATGTCCCGTACTTCCCGAACGGCGGCAGCCCGGCCTCTTCGAAGGAACCCTGGGTGCTGCACCGCGCCGTGGTCCACCAGGCCACCGGCATGGTGAGCGTCCAGCTCGGGATCTCGCTGGCGGAGGCGCTGCTGCGGCTGAGGGCGTACGCGTACGGGGCCGACCGCCCCATCGGCGCCGTGGCGGAGGACGTGGTCGCCCGGCGCCTGCGTCTTGAGGACGACGGATACGGGCCGGGACTGGCCGATGGAGGAAAGGAATGAGCGACATGGCCCGAGAACAGCGTCTGGCCGCGGCCTTCGTGGAGGTGGCCGGCGGTCTCATCGACGACTTCGACGTCATCGAGTTCCTCCAGCGGTTGTCCGTGCGGTGCGCGGACCTGCTCGACGTCTCGGCGGTCGGCATCCTGCTGGCCGACGCGCACGGGCACCTCCAGACCATCGCCGCCTCCGACGAGAACACCCGGCTGCTGGAACTCTTCGCTCTCCAGAACGCCGAGGGCCCGTGCGCGGACTGCCACCACACCGGGCGGGCCAGGCTCGACATCGACCTGACCGACCCCGCCGTGACCGCCCAGTGGCCGGGCTTCGCCCGCCGGGCCCGGGACGCCGGCTTCGCGATGACGCACGCGATCCCGCTGCGGCTGCGCAGCACCGTCGTCGGCGCCATGAACCTGTTCACCGCCACCCCCTCGCCGCTGGACCGCGAGACGGCGGTGCTGGCCCAGGCGCTGGCGGACATCGCCACGGTGACGATCCTCCGTCAGCGCAGCATCGAGCAGAACCACATAGAGAAGATGCAACTGCAGAACGCGCTCACCTCGCGCATCATGATCGAACAGGCGAAGGGCGTGCTGGCCGAGCGGTGGCAGGTGTCGGTGGACGAGGCGTTCGGCATCCTGCGCGGGTACGCGCGCAGCCACCAGCTCCGGCTGGTGGACCTGGCGCGCCAGGTCATCGACGGCGAGGTCGACACCGATGCCGTGCTGCGGCACGCGCGTACCGGGCGCCGGCCGGGGGCGCCGAGGCGCTGAGCCGGGGGGAGGACCGGCGGGGGTGGTGGGCCGGGAGAGCGGCGGACGCGTCCCGGTCCGCCGCCTCCGGCTCGTCGGCCCCGGCCCACCGGACGGACCACGGACCACGGGCCGCGGACCACGGACCACGGGCCCCGGCGCCCCGTGAGCCTCACCCCTTCCACCCGAGCCGGACCACCCCACGCGTTCCGGCCGTTCGTCAGCCCGTGTTGCGGGGTCCGTGGGCCAGGGCCCCTCACCTCTGCGACTCTGTGATTCCTTGAGGCCCGTGTCCTCGCCCCGCGTCACCGCGAACCCGCGTTCCGCGTCTCCTTTTTCCTCGCTTTTTCTCGTTCCCGGGGAGGAACCGCATGGCAGAAGTGTTCCTACGGCGGCTGACCAGGTGGCAGGCCGAGGCCGAGCGCGAGGCCGTCGCCGACCTGTACGTCGAGGCGTACGGTGACCGCTCCGGCGAGTCCGGCGGCCGGGAGGGCTTCCTGTCACGGTTCGCCGAGCACATCCAGCGGCCCGGTTTCGAGATGGTCACCGCGGGCGATCCGGCGCTGGTCGGGTGCGGTTACGGGTTCCCCGCGGACCGCACCGACCCGTGGTGGCGGTCGCTGTGCGACGAGCCGCCCAGGGGCGCGGACCGGCTGTCGCCGTCCGGGCGGCTGTTCGTCGTCGCGGAGCTGATGGTGCGTCCCGCCTTCCGGCACGACCGGGTCGCCACCCGTCTCCAGCAGGCGCTGCTCGTCCGGGCGGGCAGCCCGACGGTGGTCACCGCGGTGGATTCGGCCAACGGGCCCGCGCGGGCGGCGTACCGCTCGTGGGGCTGGGCGCCGGTGGAACACGGCCACCAGGCCGACGGACTCCCCGTCTGGGAGGCCTGGAGCCGGACGCTTCCGCGCTGACGGAACCCCATGCTCTACGTGGCGTTTGCGAACGCTTACTGAGCGTGTCCATGTCATCCCGGTTGTCGCGTCCCGCAGGCGGAGGATGTGGTTCCGGATGCTTCCCGAGTCTGGTGTGACGTGCGGGGACGACTTATGCTCCGGCCCGTGGAGCTTGAGGTGAGGCACCTTCGGACGCTGTGCGCCATCGCTGACACCGGCAGCGTGCGCAAAGCGGCCCGGCAACTCGGCATGACCCAGCCGTCGCTGACGACGCAGCTCCGCCGCATCGAGAACGCCCTCGGGGGCCAGCTCTTCTTCCGGGGCCGCACCGGCAGCCGGCCCACCCCGCTGGGGCACGCGGTGCTGTGCCGGGCCCGGCCGATCGTGGCCGATATGCGTGCCCTGGTGGACGAGGTCTCCCTCGCGTCCGTACGGGCCCAGGGCGGCTCCCGGCTGCGCATCGGCAGCACCAGCAGCCGCGCCGTGCCCGGCTGGCTGCGCCGGCTGCGCGTCCGGTTACCGGACACGGACACCACCATCCGGATCGACGTGTCCGCCAACGCCCTGCTCCAGATGGTCGCCGTCGGACAGCTTGACGTGGCCTTCGTGCACGAGGTGGCGGGCGCGCCGCTGCGGGTGCCCGCCGGGCTCGTCGAACGGGAACTGCTCCCCGCGGAACCCCAGTTCGTCGCCCTGCCCGCGACCCACCCGGCCGCCGCGCGGCCCGTCGTGGACCTCGCCGACCTCGCCGCCGACCAGTGGATGGTGGACCCGTCCGTGGACGGCGAATGGTCCGGGCTGCGCCGGGTCTTCGCCGCCGCGGGCCTGGACCCGCGCGTGGTCCACGGCGACTACCTGACGGCCAGCGACCTGGTGGCCTCGGGCGAGGTCGTCACCCCCTGCCAGCCCACGTCCAGCCCCCGCCCCGGCATGGCCATCCGCCCCCTGCGCGGCGACCCGCTGACGGTGCGCCTGTTCCTCGCCCACCGTCCCGGCGGCCCCGACGCCGTCCCGGCGGACGTCCTCTTCGCCGACCTCACCACCTCGTACATGGAGGTGGCCTGGGCGAGCGCCGCCTACCGCCGCTGGCTCGTCCTCCACGAGAGCGCGCTGCCGGCACCGGCGGCGTAGGGGCGGGCGGGAGCTTTCGACGGCCTGGCGCCGGGACGGTGCTCGTCGAGCCGTACGAGCCCGGGGGCGGGGAGGGGACGAGCCCACCAGGAGGCACGAGCCCAGCCCCGGAAATGCCACCCCTCCCGGAATCCGCCCCTCCGGTCTGCGACGCGCACACCCCCCGCCAGAGCCGCCATCCCCCGAAACCACAAGAACCTGCCCCCCTTCCGCTTTCCCCCGGCGCGGACGACCCTGAAGGCAGGCGGACCGGCGCCCCTTTCCGCGCGTCCGCCCCATCCCCGTACGCCTCCATCGGGAGCTCCGTCATGGACGACCGCACGCCGAACGCCCCCACGACCACCGCCTCCCCCTCCGCGACCGCCCCGGCACACCCCCCGAAAGACGGCTGGTACGTCGACCGGCGCTGCACCAACTGCGACGTGGCCCGGCAATTCGCCCCCGAGCTGATCGCCGAGGTGGACGGCCGGTCCGAGATCGTGCGCGCTCCGCGCGACGCGGACGAGACCACGCGGCTGCACGCCGCCGCGTACGCCTGTCACACACGTTCCATCCGGCACACCGATCACCGGCTGGACCCCGCCCTCGACCCGTTCCCCCTCGCCCTGGACGAGACGGTTCTGCACTGCGGCCACAACTCCCCGCGCACCGCGGGCGCCAACTCCTACCTGCTGCGCCGCCCGTCCGGCCGCCTCATGATGATCGACACCCCGCGCTGGAGCGAGCACCTGGCCGCCCGGTACGAGGCGCTCGGCCCGGTGACCGACGTCCTGCTCACCCACCGGGACCACGCCGCGCACGGCCGGCGGTACGCCGACCGGTTCGGCGCCCGGCTGTGGATCCACGAAGGCGACCTGGAGGCCGCCCCCGAAGCGGACCGCGTGCTGCGCGGCACCGGGCCCGCCGAGATCGCCGAGGGGGTCGTGGCGCACCCGCTCCCCGGCCACACCCGGGGCAGCGTCCTGTACGTCGCCGACGAGCGGCACTGCTTCAGCGGCGACAGCTTCTACTGGTCCCGCACCACCGGGGACGTCGAGGTGGCCGAGAACGTCACCTGGTACTCCATCGAGGTACTGGCCGCCTCCCTGGCCCGCACCGTCCCCCGCCTGACCTTCTCCCGGCTCCTCCCGGGCCACGGCGACCGCGTCCACCTCCCGGCCCCCGAAATGGCCCGCCGCCTGCGCGCCCTGACGGACCGCACGGCCCGCCTGCGCCCCCGGCCGGTCGACTTCACGGCGCACCGCTGGTGACCCCCGCTCCCGCGCCCGTCCCCGCACACGACCGCGCCCGGCACCTGATGCGGTGCCGGGCGCGGGAAGCCTCGGTGCCCCGCCGCGGCGGCGGGAAACGGGGCCGGGGGCCGGGTCAGCCCTGCTTGGTCTCCCAGAAGATCTTGTCGATCTGGGCGATGTAGTCCAGGGCCTTCTGACCGGTGGCCGGGTCGTTGGACGCCTTGGCGGCGCTGAGCGCCTTCAGGGTGTCGTTGACCAGCTGGTGCAGCTCCGGGTACTTCTCGAAGTGCGGCGGCTTGAAGTAGTCGCTCCACAGCACCGAGACGTGGTGCTTGGCCAGCTCCGCACGCTGCTCCTTGATGACGACGGCGCGGGTGCGGTAGTCGGGGTCGTCGTTGCCCTGGTACTTCTCCTGGATGGCCTTGACCGACTCGGCCTCGATGCGGGCCTGGGCCGGGTCGTAGACACCGCAGGGAAGGTCGCAGTGAGCGCTGACCTTCACCTTGGGGGCGAACAGGCGGGAAAGCATGTTCAGTCCTTCCTCGTGATCGTCTTCTCACAGGCGAGATTACTCGGTGGACGCCGCCTTTTCGCGGGTGCCCCGGGGGTCTTAGGGCAAAAGTCCAGTGCCAGGCTGGGACTGGTGGAGGATGGGAACGGGGCCGGAACGACCCGGCGGACGGCCCGGGGCGTGGAGCGGGAGGTGTGCTGGATGCCGGAGCGGCTGGAGGAGCGCGGGCCGGAACAAGGGGAGGAGCACGAGCGGACGCGCGGCGGGCCGCTGCGCGCGTTCGGGCTCGCCGAGGTCTACAACCCGTCGATGGTGCCGACCCTGCGGCCCGGTGATCAGCTCGTGGTGCAGTACGGCGCGGTGGTCCGGCCGGGTGACGTGGTCGTCCTGCGGCACCCGTTCCGGCAGGACCTGCTGATCGTCAAGCGGGTGGTGGAGCGCCGTGACGGCGGCTGGTGGGTGCAGGGCGACAACCCGTACGTCGAGAACGACAGCCGGGAGTTCGGCACGGTGCCCGACGAGCTGGTGGTGGCCCGGGCGTGGGTGCGGCTGCGGTCGCCCCGGGGGGTTCAGCGCTCCCCGGCGGCGGTGCTGTCCTGGCTGGTCTCGGCGGTGCGGCCGGTGAGGGCCGACCGCTGGCTCTCCAGGCGCTTGCGCGCCCGGTAGGCGGCGACGTTGGCGCGGGTGGCGCAGCGGTCCGAGCAGTAGCGCCGGGAGCGGTTGGTCGAGGTGTCCAGGTAGGCGTTGCGGCACGGGCGGGCCTGGCAGATGCCGAGCCGGTCCACGCCGAGCTCCGTGAGGTGGAACGCCAGGCCCATGGAGGCGGTGGCGGCGTACCCGGCGGTGGCGCTGGCCGCGTGGTCGGCGATGTGCAGGTGCCACCGGGGGTTGCCGTGCTCGTCCCGGAACTCGTGCCCGGAGATCTGCGGGCTCACCGGGAACTCCGTCATCAGCGCGTTCAGGAGGTCCACGGCCCGCACCTCGTCCCCGGTGTCGGCCGCCTCGAAGACGGCGCGCAGCCGGGTGCGGACGGCCCGCAGCCGGGTGACGTCGCTGTCGGTGGCGCGCCGGGCGGCCTGCTGGGAGGGCCCGAACAGCTCGCGCACGGCCTCGACCGAGGTGAGCGTGTCGCCGCCGCGCTCGGGCTGCTCGGTGTTGACCAGCCGCACGGCATAGTCCGAGTAATAGGCCAGTTCCACTTGTAGTCCTTACGAGGGGCGGTCTAGGGTCGTAATGGTCGTTGTCGCTACGAGAGTATTACGGTCTGGAGGGGTCACGATGACCGAGTCCGTCGTGGGCACGGATTGGCAGGCGTGGCAGGACAGTTGGGACCGCCAGCAGGAGTGGTACCTGCCCGACCGCGAGGAGCGCTTCCGGGTGATGCTCGACATGGTCGAGGCGACCGTGGGCACCGCGCCCCGGGTGCTGGACCTGGCGTGCGGCACGGGCAGCATCACCGACCGGCTCTTCAAGCGGTTCCCCGGGGCCCGGAGCGTCGGCGTGGACCTCGATCCGGCGCTGCTGGCCATCGCGCAAGGGTACTTCGCGGACGACGACCGGGTGACCTTCGTCCGCGCGGACCTGAAGGACCCGGAGTGGACGAAGGCGCTGCCGCACACCTCCTACGACGCCGTGCTCACCGCCACCGCCCTCCACTGGCTGCACACCGACGACCTGCGCACGCTGTACGGGCAGGTCGCCGACCTGGTCCGGGACGGCGGCGTCTTCATGAACGCCGACCACATGCCGGACGAGACCACGCCCCGCATCAACGCCGCCGACCGGGCCCACCGGCACGCCCGCATGGACCGGGCCAAGGAGGCGGGCGCCCTCGACTGGGCGGCCTGGTGGGACCTGGCCGCCGCCGACCCGGTGCTGGCCGCCCCGACCGCCGAACGGTTCGCGATCTACGGCGAGCACGCGGACGGCGACACCCCCTCGGCCGCCTGGCACGCCGAGGCGCTGCGCACGGCCGGCTTCGGCGAGGCGCGCTCGGTGTGGCGGTCGCCGTCGGACGCGCTGGTGCTGGGCCTGAAGTAAGGGCGCGGGGGCGGGCCGGTGGGGCGGGAACGGGGTGCCGTTTCCGTGCCACCGGCCCGTTGCCGTGCGCGAGGGGACGGGCCCGAAGGGCAGGACCCGAAGGGCAGGGCCCGAAGGGGAGGACCGAAGGGGAGGACCGAAGGGGAAGGCTCCCCTCACAGCACCTTGGACAGGAACGCCTTCGTCCGCTCGTGCCGCGGCGTGGTGAGCACCTCGCGCGGGTGGCCGGACTCCACCACCACCCCGTCGTCCATGAAGACGACCGCGTCGCCGACCTCGCGGGCGAACCCCATCTCGTGCGTCACCACGATCATCGTCATGCCGTCGGCGGCCAGGTCCCGCATGACGTCCAGGACGTCGCCGACCAGCTCCGGGTCCAGGGCCGAGGTGGGCTCGTCGAAGAGCATCAGCTTCGGCTCCATGGCCAGCGCGCGGGCGATGGCCACCCGCTGCTGCTGGCCGCCGGAGAGCTGGGAGGGGTAGTTGCCGGACTTGCCGCCCAGCCCCACCCGGTCCAGCAGCTTCAGGGCGCGCTCCCGGGCGGCGGCCTTGGAGACGCCCTTGACCTGGACCGGCGCCTCCATGATGTTCTCCACCGCCGTCATGTGCGGGAAGAGGTTGAACCGCTGGAAGACCATGCCGATGTCCCGGCGCCGGGCCGCGACCTCGCGATCCCGCAGCTCGTACAGCCTGCCGTCCTTCTCGCGGTAGCCGACGAGGTCGCCGTCCACCGACAGCCGGCCCGCGTTGATCTTCTCCAGGTGGTTGATGCACCGCAGGAACGTCGACTTGCCGGAGCCGGACGGGCCGATCAGGCAGCAGACCTCCTTGGGTGCCACCTCCAGATCGATGCCCTTGAGGATGTGCGCGTTGCCGAAGGACTTGTGAACGGCCTCGGCCTTCACCATGGGGACGGCGGCGGTCATGCGGCACCTCCGGTCGTGGGACGGCCGGAGCCGGCGGACAGCTTCGCGCGCAGGCGCTGGAGCGGGGTGGTCGGCAACTGGCGGCTGGCGCCGCGCGCGTAGTACCGCTCCAGGTAGTACTGGCCGACGCTGAGCACGCTGGTGGCGATGAGGTACCAGGCGGCGGCCAGGATCAGCATCTCCACCACGACGCCGGAGTCCCGGCCCACGTTCTGCGCGGCTTGCAGCAGGTCGTAGTACTGGACGGCGATGACGAGGGAGGAGGTCTTGAGCATGTTGATGACCTCGTTGCCGGTCGGCGGCACGATCACCCGCATCGCCTGCGGCACCACGATCCGGCGCAGCGTCTTCCCGTGGCTCATGCCGAGCGCGTGCGCGGCCTCGGTCTGGCCCTCGTCCACGGCGTTCAGGCCCGCGCGGCAGATCTCCGCCATGTACGCGGCCTCGTTGAGCCCCAGGCCCAGCAGCGCGCACAGGAACGGGGTCATGAAGTCCGACCACTCGTCCTTGTAGATCGGCATGATGTCGATGTACTGGAAGACCAGCCCGAGGTTGAACCACAGGAAGAGCTGGACGTACACCGGCGTGCCCCGGAAGAACCAGATGTAGACCCACGCGATGGTCGAGGTCACCGGGTTCTTGGACTGCCGCATCACCGCCAGGACGACGCCCAGCACCACACCGATGATCATCGACAGCACGGTGATCAGCAGGGTGTTGCCCAGGCCCTTGAGGATGTCGGCGTTGAACAGGTAGTCCGGGATGGCGCCCCAGTTGACCTTGCCCGTGGCGAACGCCCGTATCAGCAGGGCCAGGACGCCGATGACGACGACCGCCGCGATCCAGCGCCCGTAGTGGCGTACGGGTATCGCCTTGATCGGCTCGGGCAGGGGTGGCGGGACGTCCTTGGGTGGGTCCGCCTGCTTGTCGATGTCCACTGACACGGTGTGGCCTTTCAGCGTTCGCGGAAGGTGGGTGGGGAGGGGCGGCGGGTGGCGGCTCCTCTGGGGTGGGGGTGCGGTGCGCGTTCGGAGCGAGGGGTGTGGTGCGCGTACACGGTGGTGCGGGCGGACGAGGGGCCGGCTGTGAGGGTGGCGGCCCGCCAGGAGCCCGCGCGGGCCCGGCACCGTCCGTCCGGGCCGGCGGATCACGCGCGGGATGAGAACGGACGGGATGAGAACGGGCGGGAACGAACGGGAGGAGGCTCGTTCGGGAACGGAACGATCGGGAACGGCCCCGGCGGGGGACGGCGAGGGATCCGATGCGGGTCCCCGGCCCCGGGTCCCCGGGCCGAATGACGCGGCTCAGCCGCCGCCGTTGAGCCGGGCCTCCGGTACCGCGGCGTCCTTGACGTCCCACTTCGCCAGGACCTTGGCGTACGCGCCGTTCTTGATCACGGCGTCCACGGCGGCCTTGATGGCGTCGCGCAACCGAGTGCGGTCCTTGGGGACGGCGATGCCGTACGGGGCGGCCTTGACGGGGGCTCCGCCGACCATCTCGAAGTCCTTGCCGCCGCCGGAGACCTTGACCGCGTACGCGGCGACCGGGTAGTCGCTGGAGACCGCGGCCACGCCGCCGGTCCGCAGCCGGGTCTGCGCCTCGGAGTCGTTGTCGAACGCCTCCATCGCGATCGGCTCCTCGCCGTTCTCCCGGCACTTCTTGTCCTGGTCCTTGGCCAGGTCGTGGGAGACGGTGCCGCGCTGCACGGCGATCTTCTTGCCGCACAGGGCTTCCCAGCCGTCGATGCCCTGGGTCTTGCCCTTCTGGGTGTAGAGGGAGACGCCGACGTCGAGGTAGTCGATGAAGTCGACGCCCTCGCCGATCTTCTTGCCGGTGGCGTCCAGGCCCTGCTGGCGTTCCTTGGTGTCCGTCATGGCCGACATGGCGAGGTCGTAGCGCTTGGACTTCAGGCCGCCCATGAGGGTGTCGAAGGTGGCGTTGTTGAAGTTCAGCTTGACGCCCAGTTCCTTGCCGAGCGCCTCGGCGAGGTCCGGGTCGATGCCCACGACCTTGCCGTCACTGCGGAATTCCACCGGCTTGTACGTGATGTCCGAGCCGACCTGGATCAGGCCCTTGTCCTGAATGTCCTTGGGGAGCAACTTGAACAGCGGGGCGCTGGTGTCGCGGTTCTTCTGCGCCTCGCGCCGCGCGATCGCCTCGTCCGTCTGGTCCCCGCACGCGCCGAGCAGCAGCGAGGCCACCACCACGGCCGCGGCGACCACGGCGGTCCGCGACCGGCCGCGTATCGGGGGGGTGCTAGCGGTCATGCTGATCCTCCTGCGGGTGTACGGAACGTTACGGGCAGGGGTCGGGCACACGCCTTCGGGCTCGCGACCTCGGTTGGTGACGGAATCTTGCCATCGGGGATCCGGTATCCGGACTGCTTGTCAGGTCAAAATCGCATAACGGACGAGAGGGCGGGGCAGCGATTCCTTATTCCCCCTGGGCGCACGGATTATCAGCCGTCTCACCGCGGCCGAAAACCCACGTTTGAGATCTCAGAATCCGGACAACCGGGGAGGACTCGTTGATCGTTATGGGTATTTCGCCGCACTTGTTGTCACTCGACACCGATGCGGGAGCCTCTTTGGTGACCTATCTGACTCGTCCAGGGGTGCGCCCGTCCGGTAGAAAGTTCGTTACACCCCTCATCCGGGGCTCAGGGCGCGCGTGCGGCACGCCCGGCGTCCGTACCTCCCCCCGCGCGACGGCCATCCGGCGCGCAGGGCGCGGACGCGGTGCCCGCCCACTCCCTCAACCAGGGAGTGGCCACCCTCAACTTGTCAGACGAAAAAGGGGTTGAACAACAAGTGGCAGCGGAGATCGTCAATCCTCGCAGCGACAGCAATACCGGCACGGACTCCGGCCAGGAAGCGGAATACTTCGATCCGGCCTTCGCCCTCCACCGTGGCGGCAAGATGGCCGTCCAGGCGACGGTGCCGGTGCGGGACAAGGACGACCTGTCCCTCGCCTACACGCCGGGCGTCGCGAAGGTGTGCAGCGCCATCGCCGAACAGCCCGAGCTGGTGCACGACTACACATGGAAGTCCCAGGTGGTCGCCGTCGTGACGGACGGCACCGCGGTGCTGGGCCTGGGCGACATCGGCCCGGAGGCCTCCCTCCCCGTGATGGAGGGCAAGGCCATCCTCTTCAAGCAGTTCGGCGGCGTGGACGCGGTGCCCATCGCGCTCGCCACCACGGACGCCGACGAGATCGTGGACACCGTCGTCCGGCTGGCGCCCTCCTTCGGCGGCGTCAACCTGGAGGACATCTCCGCGCCCCGGTGCTTCGAGATCGAGCGCAAGCTCCAGGAGCGGCTGGACATCCCGATCTTCCACGACGACCAGCACGGCACCGCCGTGGTCACCCTCGCCGCCCTGCGCAACGCGGCCAAACTCACCGACCGGTCGCTGGGCCAGCTCCGCGCGGTGATCTCCGGCGCGGGCGCCGCGGGTGTCGCCATCGCCAAGATCCTGGTCGAGGCGGGCATCGGTGACGTGGCGGTCTGCGACCGCAAGGGCGTGGTCTCCGCGGACCGCGAGGACCTCACCGACGTCAAGCGCGAACTGGCCGGTTACACCAACAAGGGCGGTCTCACCGGCTCGCTGGAGTCGGCGCTCTCCGGCGCCGACGTCTTCATCGGCGTCTCCGGCGGCACGGTGCCGGAGGAGGCGGTGGCCACCATGGCGAAGGACGCGATGATCTTCGCCATGGCCAACCCGAACCCGGAGATCCACCCGGACGTCGCCCACAAGTACGCGGCCGTCGTCGCCACCGGCCGCAGCGACTTCCCGAACCAGATCAACAACGTGCTGGCCTTCCCGGGCATCTTCGCCGGCGCCCTCCAGGTCCGCGCCTCCCGCATCACCGAGGGCATGAAGCTCGCCGCCGCCGAGGCGCTGGCGGCCGTCGTCGCCGACGAGCTCAGCGCCGACTGCGTCATCCCCTCGCCCTTCGACGAGCGCGTCGCCCCGGCGGTCACCGCCGCCGTCGCCGCCGCCGCCCGCGCGGAGGGCGTGGCCCGGCGCTGACCGCCTTGCCGACGAGAACGGGTCCGCACGTGGGGATGCGGGCCCGTTTTTCGTGGGCGGTGGGGCGGAGGCAGGTGAGGACCATGCACGGCCTGAGAAGGGGCGCGAGAGGATGCCGGCCATGAAGATGCGCGCTGTTCTCGTCTGCTCGATGACCGCCGCGGTCGTGGCGCTGGGCGCGACCGGCTGCGGGAAGCCGAGCGGCGACGAATCGTTCGAGAACGTCGACCCGAAGTCCGGCCCCACGGCTTCGGCGAAGGCGTCCGCGTCGGCGGAGGCATCCGTGACGGCGTCCGCGTCGGCGAAGGCATCTGTGAAGGCATCCCCGTCGGCGGACCCGGACCCCGTGGACCCGGAAGTCCCCAACTACTACGACAACAACCGGCACAAGTGGCCGCGGGACATGACCCCCGAGGACGGCGCGGCGGCGCAGCGGATCGCGGACGCGCTCAAGCCCCGGCTGGAACAGTTCCGCGCGCGAGGCAAGATCAGCCCCGAAGAGATACGGCCGGTCCTCGAACAGGCCGCCGGCGGGTACCGCGTGGTGGCCGGCGACCTCCTGGTCGGCGCGGCGAACAAGAAGGTCCGCGGCACGGATTACGGGATCTGGGTCGGCAAGACGGGCTGTGTGACCGGCGCGGTGAACCGGGACCGGGTGTGGGCCGAGGTGAACGGCCGCTATCCGGAGCATGGTTGCCTGACGCCGCCGGTGGGGCACTGAGACCGTAAGTGGCCTGTTCCACCCCCATGGGGCAGCAAGCGTCGCCGGAGGTCGTGGGCCTGCGGAAGTGGAGCCAGGTGGCCTGGGGCAGACCGGGAGCCTGGCTCGGCGCATGTCCGGGCGCGTGTCCGAACGGCAAAGGGGACGAGGGCGCCCGGCGGTGACGGCGCGGCGCGTGTCACACGCCCGCGTGGTACCGCCGGAGCGGGGCGCGGCCTACGTTGGGATCATGTTTGCTGCCTACGCCGCGCGCATCGACCGCGACCAGCCGCTGAACGGTCTCGAACTGGGGGAGCGGCCCGCCCCCGAGGCCCGCCCCGGATGGACCACCGTCAACGTCAAGGCCGCCTCCCTCAACCACCACGACCTGTGGTCGCTGCGCGGCGTCGGGCTGGGCGAGGAGGCGCTGCCGATGATCCTCGGCTGTGACGCCGCCGGGGTCGACCAGGACGGCAACGAGGTCGTCATCCACTCCGTCATCGGCCAGACCGGCCACGGGGTCGGCCCGAACGAGCAGCGCTCCCTGCTCACCGAGCGGTACCAGGGCACCTTCGCCGAGCAGGTCGCCGTGCCCACCTGGAACCTGCTGCCCAAGCCCGCCGGGCTGTCCTTCGAGGAGGCCGCCTGCCTGCCCACCGCGTGGCTGACGGCGTACCGGATGCTGTTCACCAACGCGAACGTGCGTCCCGGGGACAGCGTCCTGGTGCAGGGCGCGGGCGGCGGCGTGGCCACCGCCGCGATCGTGCTGGGCGCCGCCGCCGGGCTGCGGATCTTCGCCACCAGCCGGGACGAGGGCAAGCGCAAGCGGGCCGTGGAGCTGGGCGCCGAGGCGGCGGTGCCGACCGGCGAGCGGCTGCCCACGCGGGTGGACGCGGTGATCGAGACGGTCGGCGCCGCCACCTGGTCGCACTCGGTGAAATCCCTCAAGCCCGGCGGCACGCTCGTCATCTCGGGCGCCACCAGCGGCTACCACCCGGAGCGCACCGAGCTGAACCGCATCTTCTTCCTGGAGCTGAAGGTCGTCGGGTCGACGATGGGTTCCAAGGAGGAACTGGCCTCGCTGATGGACTTCTGCGTGGCCAAGGGCATTCGTCCGCTCATCGACTCGACGCTGCCGCTGGACCGGGCGCGCGAGGGGTTCGCGCGGATGGACGCGGGCGAGCTGTTCGGGAAGATCGTGCTGACGGTGTGAGGCCCCTTTCCGAGGGGTGTTACCCCTCGCCCTGTGGGACGCGTTCTCGCGACGTGGGGTGAGGGGAGCCCGGGTCCGGGCGGGGGTTCCGTCCGGGCCCGGTGCGTTGTCCGGGTGGGTGCGCGGCTGTTGGCTCGCGGCAGGTGTGGGCTCACCCCAGGTCGCCGCCCGGCGCCGGGACGTTGACCACCGCGCGGTACGGGACGTACCGCGGTATCTCCGCCCGGCCGTTCGGCGGCGCGGCGGGCGGGAGGGCGCCCCAGGTGGGCGTCACGTCCGGGCCGAGCGCCTCGATCTCCGCGGCGAGCCGCCGCGACACCGGGCCCGCGGCGAACGCCCGCCAGGCCTCGTGCCCCGTCCATTCCGCGTGGTTGAGCACGCTGCCGCCGTCCTTGGCGAGGTGGAAGTGCGCGCCGAGCAGGCCCGGCACCCGCTCCCGGGCCAAGGTCTCGACCACGGCGTCCGCCAGCGCGCGCTGGGCCGCCGGGCCGGTCGTCGCGAAGGTGGGCGTGACGAGCAGCCCGGGACGCGGTGCGCCGCCCCCGTCCGACGCGGCGTCGGCCACGTACGAGCGGTACACCGTGCCCCGCCACACCCCCGGCCGTTCGATCGGCGGGAGGTCCCGGTCGATGCGGTCGATAGCGGCGGGGCGGCGGGTGCGCACCCACTCCCGGTGCGCGTCGTCGTCCCTCCACTGGGCGTAGTTCAGGACGTGGGTGCCGTCCAGGCTCAGGAAGGCGGTGAGCGAGAGCATCGCGTCCGGCCGCTCCTGGGCCTCCCACTCGTCCTGCACGGCGTCGGCGGCCGGCCGCTGGAATTCCGGGGCGGGCACGATCCAGCGGCTGAGCAGGACCGTTCCGGCGTCGGGGCGCCGGACGTCGGGGAAGGGGGCCGTGGGGGAGAACGGGGCGGGCGGCATGGCGCACTCCTTGGTCCGGGAACCGGTGGTGAGCGCATCCTGCGACCTCAACAGAACTTGAGGTCAAGGCCGGCCGGCTTCGTGTGTCAACCATCATTGACAGCTTGCCGCCGTCAACCTAAATTGACAGACATGACTGAGGCAACGGATCTCGCCGAGCGGGCGGGCGACCGGGACCCCCGGATCGGGTTGCGTGCCGTCGCGGCGCTCCGCCGGTTGCTGGAGCAACTCGAAGCCGTGCAGGTGCGCAGCGCCCGCGCGAAGGGCTGGTCGTGGCAGGAGATCGCCGCCGAGCTGGGGGTCAGCAGGCAGGCGGTCCACAAGAAGTACGGGAGGCGTTGATGTTCGAGAGGTTCACGGTCAGTGCCCGGAACGTCGTGCGCGGTGCCGCCGAGTACGCGGAGAGGGGGGACCGGGCCACCGTCGGCCCGGAGGAACTGCTGCTCGCCCTCATGGACCTGACGGGCACGCCGGGCGCGCGGGCGCTCGCGGAGCTCGGGGTGATCGAGCGGCGCGCGTCGGTGGAGAGCGCCCTGGAACGGGCGCGCCGCCGCGGTGGCGTCTCGGAGGCGGACGCCGAGGCGCTGGCCGGGATGGGGATCGACGTGGAGGAGATCGTGGCCCGGGTGGAACGGGTGCACGGGGTGGGCGCGCTCGCCGCCCGGGAGCCCGTCCGGCGGAGGTTCTTCTCCCACCGGCCGTTCACGAAGGAGGCGAAGTCCGTCGTCGAGCGCTCGCTGCGCGTCGCGCTCGGCCGGGGCGACAAGCACATCGGGGACGAGCACCTGCTGCTCGCGCTGGTGACCGCCCCCGGACCGGTCGCCGTCGCACTGGCCGACCACGGCGCGACGCACGCGGACGTGGTGCGGGTGCTGGATGAAAGGGGCGAGAAGGCCGGGTGAGAGCGGGTGCGATGAGAGCGGCGGGCGGGGCCGGTGCCCGGCCCGCCGTGCTCATGGGCGGCGGCGTCGAGACGTAGGGAGTGCCGCCCGGCTCGCCGTCCATAGGGGCTCTCATGGAGTGCCGCCCCGGCTCGCCGTCCGAAAGGGCTCTCTGGGGGCGCGTCCCCGGCTCCCAGCGCGAAAGGGCGACGGGCTCAAGGAGCTTCACCTTGGCCCGCCGCTCGCAAGGCACTCAAGGCGCCCGGCCCCGCCCTCCCCGCACCCCTCACGGATAAGCGACCTTCACCGCCCCCATCCCCAGCGTGCTCTGCCGGGGCAGCAGTCCCGCCTCGATGATCGCGGCCCGCAGGGGGGCGATGAGCTGGGCGAGGCGTTCGGCGCGGGAGCGGCCCAGGGCGCGCCAGGGGCCGGCGGCCAGGCGGTCCGTCAGGCGCTCGACCTCCTCGCGGCCCTCGCGGGCGTGCTTGGTGGCCCGGCCGTCCGGGGCTATCCAGCCGCGGGCGGCGAGCCGGTCGCGGGCGTGGCTCCATTCCTGGGCGGTCCAGCCGCGGCCGGTGAAGTGGGCCTCGGGGGCGGCGCCGATGGCGGCGAACGAGACCAGGGCCTCGCACGGTTCGAGGTCGTGGGTCAGCAGGGCCGCGAGGTGGCCGTCGCCGCGGTGTTCGCGGAGGACGGTGATGGCGTGCCAGAGCTGGAGGTGGGGTTCGTCGGGCCACGGCAGGTCGCGGTTGGCGGCGGCCAGCGGGCGGGCGGCGGTGGTGGCGTTCTCGGCGGCCTGCCGGGCGAGCCGGGCCGCCTCGGCCACCTGGGCGGGCGTCATCCGGCCGTCGATGAGGCCGGTGAGCACCCGGTCCACCGCTTGGAGCCGGGACTCCAGCACCTTCTGCGGCAGCGCCGTCGACCACACCTCCGGTACGTACCGGGCGATCATCTTCGGGCTGAAGCTGTAGAACGTCGCGGCCACCAGCTCGGGGCCCGCGGTGCCCAGCGGCGCGGACCGCCAGGCGAAGTAGCTGGGCCAACGTGTCTCCACGTCGTAACCGAGCGCCGAGGCTTCCTCAAGTGCCTCGGGGGCGAAGTAGAGAACGGCGTGGATGGGCTCCAGCTGGTGCCACATCCGGCGGGCCACGGCGGGATATTCCGACATGCGTACCTCTTGGCCTTCAAGATCCGTTTGCGCGAGAGCAGTTGACTGTAGACGTGCACACGGCCGAAGGTCAGCGGATTGCGGCAGTTGGACCCTCTGTTGGGCGAAAAGCCGTGCGAGGAACTGAGTTCCCCGATTACGCGGGGTGAATCCAGCCCCTCGCGGATAACTGTCCGTAACTATTGCGCGGGGCGGTCGTTGCCGCGCAGCGCGGCGCCGATCCGCGAGGCCACATGGGCCAGTTGACGACGGGCGTCTCCCAACTGTGCCGACGTCACTCCGTGATCGCGGGCCGCGTCCCGGAGGTCGTCGCGGAACCGGTCCAGCAGCCGGTCGAAGTCCCGGGCGGGGTCGCCCGTTTCGGGCTCGTGGGCCCAGGAGGGCTCGGGGCGCTCGGCGGGCGCGTCCTTGGTGAGGTCGACGCGGTCGTCCGACGGCGCGCCGGGGGAATCGGCGGTGTCGGAGGAGGCTTCCCGCGAAGACGCCGTCGCGTCGGCGGTGTCGGAGGAGGCTCCCCGCGAAGTCCCCTCCGCGTCCGCCGTGTCGTCCGTCCGCCGGTCCGCGTCCTCGTCCGGATTCATCGCCCCCGCGTACGTGCCCGTGAAGCGGCCGAACTCGCGCGTGACCTCGGAGAGGGCGTCGCGCACCGCGCCCTGCCAGTCCCCGGTGCGCAGGTGCTGCTGCGCCTGGTCCTGGATGCGGCGGAGCGCCTGCTGCATCTCCTCGTGCGCGTACGTCTGGGCGTCCTTGGCCAGCTTGCGGGCGCGCTGGGCGTCCTGCTTGGCGCGCCGCGTCTCCTCCTTGGCGCGCCGGGCCTGTTCCTTCCACTCCTCCTTGGCGCGCCGGAACTCCTCCTTGGCCTGGCGCCACGCCTCGCGGTCGCCGAAGGCGGGGTCGAGGAAGTCGGCGGCGTCGGGGAAGCCCGGGGGCGTGCCCTTCTTGCCGCCCCGCGAGCCGGTGCCGTTGCCCGCGCGGGCCTGGCGGGCGGCCTCGCGCATCTCGCGGCGCAGGTCCTGCGCCGAACCTCGGACGTCCTCGCGGATGTCCGAGGCCAGCGCGGCCACCGACTCGCGGATCTCCAGCTCCAGCTCCGCCAGTTCGCCGCCCCGGTCGGCCAGTTCGGCGCGCCCGGCGTCGGTGATCGAGTAGACCTTGCGGCCCCCCTCGGTGGCGTGCGTGACCAGGCCCTCGGCCTGCAGCTTGGCCAGTCGGGGGTAGACGGTGCCGGCGGAGGGCGCGTACAGGCCCTGGAACCGTTCTTCGAGGAGGCGGATGATCTCGTAGCCGTGGCGCGGTGCCTCGTCCAGGAGCTTGAGGAGGTACAGGCGCAGGCGGCCGTGGGCGAAGACGGGGGGCATGGCTCAGAGCACCTTTTTGTCGGCGGGGGCGGCGGAGTCGGCGGGGTGGGGGGAGGCGGCCGGGTCGGCGTCCTCGTCGCGGTCCTCGACGGGCGGGCGGCGCAGGAGGGCCAGGCCGCCGGAGACGGTGGTGACCTTCAGCCGCCCGTTGCCGGCGCCGAGGCGGCCGGTGATCCGCTTGGCGCCCCACTGGCCGCTGACCCGCAGGTCGTCGAAGGCGTTGGCGACCGTGCCGCTGGTGGTGTCGGCCTCCACCCGCGTGTCGGCGGGGTCGGGCAGCCGGATCGCTATCTCGCCGGAGACGGTGGTGAGGTTGATGTCCGTGCCGCGAGCGCCGGGGTCGACGTCCAGCGCCATGTCGCCGCTGACGGTCTCGGCCCGGACGGCGGCGCCCGCGCCCTCCACGACGGTCAGCGAGCCGGAGACGGACTGGACGCGCAGGTCGCCGGTGACGGCCTGGGTCTCCACGTCGCCGGAGACCGTCTCGGCGCGCACCGTGCCGGTCAGCCCGACGAGCGTGAGGTGCCCCGTGACGCCGTGGACGTCCGCGCGGCCGGAGATCCCCGAGACCACCGTGGCGGCGCCGACCACGCCCACGTCGACGCGGGTGTCCGCGGGGACGGCGACGGAGACGACCGCCTCGCGCCGCCAGGTGCGGCGGTCGAGGTACTTCAGGAAGCCCTTCAGGGGCAGGTCGTCGTAGCCGACGGAGAGCGTGCCGTCCTTGACGGACACGGTGAGGGGCGTGCCCTCCACCTCGCCGATCTCGACGCGCGGCGGGCCGCCGTCCGTGGTGCCGACGACGTTGACGGTGCCGCCGGCCACGCGCACGGTGAGCGCGCGGACGGGCTCGTCGATCTCCAGCGTGCGCGGCTCGGAGACCGACCATTCGGAGCGGGCTGCCATTGCCTGGCCTCCTTCTGGTTCCACGGATGGTTCCACGGAGTGGTTCGCGGGCGACGCAACATATCGTGTCATCGCGCTAACACGATATATCGCGGTGGTGGCAAGTCAAGTGCCCTGGTGGCGGTCTCCCTGGAATGGCGTACGCGGCCGTCGGGTGGCACCACCGAGGCCGTCGGGGCGATCACTGCGCCCGAAGCGGTACGTCCGGCTCCGCCGCGGGCGTGCCGCGAATGCGCCGACAGGAGGCGCGGGCCGTGCGCGCGCGAGGTGACGCGGCCGGGCCCGGTGGCGGGCGGGCCGCGGGTCCGGCCGTACGGGCCCCTGCGTCCGGGGCGGGGGGTGCGGCGCGCGCCGCCGCCCGTACGGCCTGGTCCTGCGGGGCGCCCGGGTGGACGCCCTGTGGTGCTCGTCCCGGAGGTCTTTCCGGAGGCTCGCCCCGGTGTTACTCGTCGTCCTCGTCGTCGAGACGGGCCAGCCAGGTCGCCAGGCGCTCGACGGGCACCTCGAAGTCCGGGTTCAGGTCGACGAAGGTGCGCAGCTGCTCGGCCAGCCAGCCGAGAGTGATCTCGTCGTCGCCGCGCCGGCTCTCCAGCTCCTCGATGCCGCGGTCAGTGAAATACACGTGTTCTCCACCAGAAGTCATGGGACATTCCCGGCCAGGATAGGCAGGCACCGAGACCCCTCGCGCCACACGCACCCGAGGGCTAATCTGATCACCTGTCAACGGTCCTGCGGCGAGGGTCCTTGCCGCTCAGGGGGAGCAGGAGGCCGTGATGTCCGATCGTGCGCGACGCATCGAACTGCCCGACGGGACGGAAGTGTGGGCCCGGGTCTCCCGGCTGGACACCACCGGCCAGATCGATCCCGAGGACGAGTTCCAGGACGTGGGGGCCGCCTGGGACGCGCTGACCACCCGCGTCGAGGGCCTGGGCGAACTGATCACCGGCGTCGCCACCAGCGTCCGCGCGGCCACCCGCCGCGTCGCGCCCGACGAGACCAGCGTCACGTTCGGCATCGAGGTCTCCGCCAAGCCCGGCCGGGCGGTGGCCCTGCTCGCGGAGGGCGGCGCCAAGGCCAACCTCTCCGTCAGCCTCACCTGGCGGCACGGCGGGAACGGCAACGGGAACACCGGCCCGGCGCCGTCCGACGACGATGACGACGACGACTCCCAGGATCAGGCGCCGGAAGGCGGTGGCGACGGACCCGGCGCCGGCCCGGGACCGGACGACGCGGGCCGCTGATGACGACCGCGGAGAGCCGCGAGCGGGTCGACCGCGAGCGGTACGCACGGCTTCTGGAGCACGCCGGACGGACCACCGTCGCCCTCCGCCCGGCCCCGGGCGCCGATCCCGCCCCGCTGTGGGGCAGCGGCGTCCTGATCGCCCCCGGCTGGGTGCTGACCTGCGCCCACGTCCTGACCGGCCCGGACGGGCAGCGGCGCGGCACGGACGGGTTCGGCGTGGCGTTCGGCGGCCGGGTCGTGGCCGCCCGGCTGGAGTACGACCTGAGCCTGCCGGTGCGCGGCGCCGCCGGGGTCATGGCCCGCCCCGACCTGGCCCTCGTCCGGCTGCTGGACGAGGGCGCCGCCCGCGGCCACGCGTGCGCCTGGGTCAGCGATCAGCCGGCGGCCCTGCTGGAGGACGCGTACATCTTCCGGGGCCACGACCGGCCCGGCGCCGACGGCCCGGGCCCGGACGCCGCCGCCGTCGACCCGTTCATCGCGGTGCGCTTCGGCGCCCGGGACCACCGCGGGCTCCAGTTCGGCAGCGACGTGCGGGTCACCCCCGGCGCGTCCGGCGGCCCGCTGCTGGACTGCGACCGCGGCGAGGTCGTCGGCATCGTCAAGGGCAGCCACCGGGAGGACCGGGTGGGCCTGGCCGTCCCGGTCACCGCGCTGCGCGAACTCGGCCCGCAGCACCTGGTCCCCGGCGCCGAGGGCCTGGGCCCCGAGCCCTACCACGAGCTGATGAGCCGGCACGACCACTGGCACTGGACGGGCCAGGGGCTGGACGAACGCGGCGCGCCCACCTGGTTCGACGCCCAGCACGCGATCATGGCGGGCCGCGGCCGGCTGTGGGGCGTCCAGGAACGGCTCCAGGCGCTGGACCTGCTGGCCGGGCTGCCCGCGCCCCGGGACCCGCTGGCGGTGGCCGCGGCGGTCGGCGAGGCGCTGGGCCGCACCGACCGGTCCGGGGGCTGGTCGCTGCGCACCTGGCGGGACGGCCACGGCGCGCTCTACCAGGGCAGCGACCCGTACACCGAACTGGTCGTCTTCGTGCACTACCTGCGCATCGTCGCGCAGCACGCCGACGACCAGGCGCGCGGACTGCCCGCCGACGAGGCCGAGGCGGTGCGCGCGGCGGCCGAGCGGCTGGCCGCCTTCGTCCGCGACAAGGCGGTGGTCCTGCGCTGGGAGGACCGGGCGCGGATCGGGCCGGTGCGCCGCCGGCCGGACTCCGTCCTGGTGGAGCTGGAGCCGCTGTACTACGGGGACGGCGGGGAGCAGCGCTTCAACTGGTCGGTCAGCCTCGGCTACGGACGGGGCCGGTGGCTGCCCGTGGACATCCAGGAGTCCGCCGCGGGCATGACGCTCCAGGAGGCCCGCGCCCAGCTCGTCCGGCACCTCGGGCCGCGGCTCCTGCAGGCCGACGCGGACGCCGGCAGCGACGCGCGGGTGCGCCTGGAGGTCGCCGTGCCCGAGGGGTACTGGGACCTGCCGGTGGACCGCTGGGAGCTGCCGGTCTCCGCCCGGCGCACCGCCCGCACCCGGCCGATCGGCCCGCGCCGCCCCGTGGTCCTGCGCGACCAGGGACGGCGCCAGGAGGTGGACCCGGCGTGGCTGCGCCGGTGGCGCGGCATCACCGGCGCGGTGACCCTGACCGGGCTCCGCCTCCCGCCGCACCCCCCGGCCGCCTCCCCGAGCGTGTGGCGGACGCTGGAGGAGGCGGAGGACGGCGCGGTGCTCGCGCTGTGCCGGACGGTCGCCGACGGCTACGGCCTGGACGCGGTCGGCCAGGCGCTCGACACCGGCTACGCCGTGGGTCTGTGGCTGTCCTCCGGGCACGGCGAACGGGAGTGCGACGAGGCGTGCGAGGACTTCCACCGCCAGGTGCGGGGGGTGCTCGCGGCGGGCGGCGTGACGGCGCTGCCGGAACTGGTCCGCGAGCTGCGCGGGAAGGCGGAGGACCGCAGCGGCCACTGGGCCCGTGACCTGATCCTCTTCTACGACGACCCGGAGAATCCGATCCCCGAACTCTTCGCCGCGACCGGGGAGTCGGGCGTACGGTGAAAGCGGTGGGCGACCGGAAAACGTCGTGCCTTTCCTCCGTGATGGGTACTGTCATAGCTGCGTGACAGACTGCCTGAGGCGGGCGTGGGGGAAGCCGGGAGAGGGTCGCGTGGCGCACTCCCCGGACGGTTCCCGTGGGCCCTCCTCATGCCCGAGGCGTGGCCGGCGACGAGGAGTTCCGACGTGAGCGACTGGCTCATCTACCGAGGCGCGGGGGCTCCGCACGACGGCATCGAGCAACTGCCACCGCCGCCCCCCTGGCGGGATTTCGACGGCGGACCGCTGGTGCCGCCGCCCGCCGCCCTGGACCACGCCTCGGAACGCCGGCTCGGCGTCCAGCACCGGGAGGCCAGCTACCACCGCCCGGGCGACACCGAGCGCGAGCTCGTCAACGCCGCCCTCTACCTGCGCCGTCCGCTGCTGGTCACCGGCGCCCCCGGCAGCGGCAAGTCCACCCTCGCCCACTCGGTCGCCTACGAACTGGGCCTGGGCCGGGTGCTGAGCTGGCCCATCGTCAGCCGCAGCACGCTGCGCGACGGGCTGTACCAGTACGACGCCATCGGCCGCCTCCAGGACCTCCAGATCGCCCGCGTCGCCCCCCAGCCCACCGACGCCGCCGAGGAGCCCGAGCCGGGCGGCGGCATCGGCCGCTACATCCGCCTCGGCCCGCTCGGCACGGCCCTGCTGCCCGCCGCCAAGCCCCGCGTCCTGCTGGTCGACGAGCTGGACAAGAGCGACATCGACCTCCCCAACGACCTCCTGAACGTCCTGGAGGAGGGCGAGTTCACCATCCCGGAGCTGGAGCGGCTGGCCGGGACGGCGCCCGAGGTGCCGGTCCTGACCGACGACGGCCGCCGGGTGACGGTGCGCGAGGGCCGGGTGCGCTGCCGCGCGTTCCCGTTCATCGTCCTGACCAGCAACGGCGAGCGCGACTTCCCGGCGCCCCTGCTGCGCCGCTGCATCCACCTGCACATCCCCGCGCCGGGCAAGGAGCGGCTGGCGGGCATGGTGCGGGCGCACTTCGGCGAGGACGCCGCCGAGCGGTACGAGGCGGTCATCGACCGCTTCCTGGACCGCGAACCGGGCGACGTGCGCGCCGTGGACCAGCTCTTCAACGCCATCCACCTCACGCAGAAGGCCGGCTGGACCGACCAGGACGAGGAGGAGACCCGCCGACGCCTGACGGCCGAGTTGCTGCGGCCTCTGGATCGGACGAGGTGAGTGGCGGTGCCCTCCGGCGAGCCGGGGCACGGCCCCCTCGACCAGCTCGTCGCGCGACTGCGCGCGGCGGGGCTGCCGGCGGACGCCCGCGCCATGGCCGACGCCCTGTGGCTGGCCCAGTGGATCACGCCCACCGGGCCGCCGGAGGCCGCCGTTCCGGAGCCTGACGGGGGCGCCGCCCCCGCGGACCGCAGAAATCCGGCCACTTTCTCGGTGGACTCCGAACGCCCGCGCGCATCGGGGAGCGTGCCCGGCGCGGGTGCCGTGCGGGAGGCCGGTGCGCCCCGGCGCGAGGTGGAGCTGCTGACCGCGCGCGAGGACCGCCCCCTGGACCCGGACCGGAGCGGCCTGGGCGAGGTGGCCGTCCCGATCGCCGCCGCGTTCCCCGGCCTGCTGCCGTTACAGCGCGCGCTGCGGCCCGTGCAGCGCTACCACCCGCCCGTCGCGCCCGCCCGCCACGAACTCGACGAGACCGCCACCGCCGAGCTCTCCGCCCACCTCGAAATGGTCACGCCCGTGCTGCGCGGCGTCCGGCACCGCGAGGCCGCCCTGCGCCTGCTGATGGACGGCTCCGCCACCATGGCCGTCTGGGAGCAGATGCTGCACGACCTGCGGCAGGTCTGCGAACGGGTCGGCGCCTTCCGCGACGTCACCGTGCACTACCTGCACCCCTACGGCGCCGAGGTCGGCGTCGCCGCCGGGCCCGACCCGGGGGACCCGCTGCGCCCCGTCGACCAGCTCCACGACCCCACCGGCCACCACCTCACCCTCGTCGTCAGCGACTGCGCCGGACCCCTGTGGCGGGACGGGCGGATGCAGCGGCTGCTGTACCGCTGGGCGGCCGACGCGCCGGTCGCCGTGGTGCAGCCGCTGCCGCAGCGGATGTGGGGCCGGACCCTGCTGCCCGCCGCCTCGGGGACGCTGGTGCGCCACCAGGGCCCGTACACCGCGCTGGAGTTCCGGCCCGCGCGGCGCCGCCGCCGGGCCGCGCCCCGGCAGGCCGACGACGCGGTCCGCGAGCGCGCCGTGCCGGTGCTGTCGGCGGCCCCCGCCGCCCTGGGCACCTGGGCCCGGCTGGCCGCCGCCGACGCGGGGCTGACGCTGCGCGGCGCGGCGGCCGTGGTCCGCGCCGACCACGGGCCGGACACCGGCGTGGCACCGGAGCCCGAGCGCGCCGCCCCCGACGCCCTGGTGCGGGAATTCGAACGGGTCGCCTCGCCCGAGGCCCGGCACCTCGCCGTGCACCTGTCCGCCGTTCCGCTGGCGCTGCCCGTCATCCAGCTCGTCCAACGGGCGATGCTGCCCCAGACCGGCCCGGCCGAGCTCGCCGAGGTGCTGCTCGGCGGGCTGATCGAGCAGCTCCCGGCGCCGGGGCGGCCGTCCGGGCGGGAGGCCGAGGGCACCGGGCCGTGGTTCGACTTCGTGCCCGGCGTCCGCGACATCCTGCTCGCCCGCCTCAGTGCAGGCGAGGCCGCCCTCGTCCTCAAGCACTGCTCCCTCTACATCGAGCGCACCTTCGGCCGCGGCGCCCGCAACTTCCCCGCCGTCGCCGTCGCCATGCTCTCCGGCAGCGGACGCGAGCCGCGCACCGGACGGCGTGCCGTCCCCGAGCCGTTCGCCCGCATCTCCGAACGCGTCCTGCGCCGCTTCGAACCGGCGCTGCGCGCCCCCGTCCGCTCCCCGTACGCCACCGACGGGCCCGCCGCCGAGGGCGCCGGACGGCTGGAACGCTACGAACAGGACGGCGACGTCCGCGACCTCATCGAGGCCGTGCGGCTGCTGCGCGCCGCCGCCGGGCGGCTGCCGGAGGCGGGCACCGACTTCGCCCGCGCCCTGCTGCACGCCTGGGCGGAATGGCGGCAGCCGGACGCCCTGGAGGAGGCCGAACGGGCCGTGCGCGCCGCCCACGAGGCCGCCGAGCGCGCCGGGGACGACGACGGCGAGGCCCGGGTGCGGGCCCTGATCGTGCGCGCCCGGGTGCGGTACGCGGTCGCGCAGGACAGCACGACCGCGGAGGCCGAGCGCGCCGCCCTGGAGGAGGCCGCCCGCCATCTGGAGGCAGCGCGCGGCCTGATGGGACTGCTGGACCCGCGCGTCCTGGAGTGCGTCGAGCTGCGCACGGACGTGCTGCGGCGGCTGGCCGCCCTCGGCAACGGCACCCCGGAGCCCGGCACGCGGGAGCCCGGCGCCCCCGACCCGCTCCGGCAGGCCGAACGCGCCCTGACCACCCTCCTCGACCAGTGGCCCAGCGGCGCCCAGGTGCCCGCCGAGATCTACGCCGCCCGCGGCGGCGTCCTGCTCGACCGGGCGCGCCGGGCCGCCCGCACCGCCCCCGGCACCGGCGAACCGGCCGCCCCGCTCGCCCTGCGCGCCGCCGCCGACCTCGACCTCGCCGTGGTCCTGCTGCGCCGCCGGGGCGGCGCCGCCGACCGCAAGCTGTGCGAGACCCTGCTCGACCTCGCCGAGGCGCGCTCGCTGCGCGGCGACGACACCCTCCTGCCCGTGGTGCTGCACACCCTGGAGGGCGCCCGCGACATGGCGCACGCCCTCCAGGACCCGGCCCTGGAGGCGGAGAGCCTGGCCCGCACCGCCGCCGCCCACCGCGCCGTGCACACCGGCACCGGTGACGTGCACGCCCTGGAGGAGGCCATCGACGCGCTCGCCGCCGCGCTGCGCCTGACCATCCCCGACACCCCCGAGCACAGCCGGCTGCTCGCCGAGCGCGGCGCGGCCCTGCTGGCCCGCGCCCGCCTGGAGACGGGCCGGGAGGCGGGCCGGCGGATGGCCAACGAGGCGGTGCACGTGCTGCGCGAGGCGCTGGGCCGGGTCGCCCCCCAGGACCCGGACCTGGGCGGCCACCGCCTCCAGTTCGGCCGCGCCCTGCGGCTGCGCTACGAACGCCAGCCCTCGCTGGCCGACCTGCACGAGGCCGACTGGGTGCTGGAACTGGCGGCCCGCGGCTCGCCGGACCCGGTGGTCTCGGCCGAGGCGTGGCTGGAGGTCGGGGACGTGCAGTTGCTGCTCGACCGCCGGTTCCGCTCCAAGGAGCGGCACGACCGGGCCGCCGCGTCCTACCGCCGCGCCGCCGCCGACGCCCGCCGCGCGCACCGCCCGGTGCTGGCCGCCCGCGCCCACCACCGGCGCGGCGAGGTGCTGGAGGACACCGCGGGCCCGCGGCCCGCGGTGCAGGCCTACCGGGAGAGCTGGGAGCAGTGGCAGCTCGCCACGGAGGAGGACACCCCGGAGGCCCGCCGCACCAGGGAGCGGCTGAGCGCCCTGCGCGGCGGGTGAACGACGGCACACCGGCTGACCGGGACCGTGTTTCCCTGTACAGGCGTTCGGGAACACACCCGTCCATCCAGCCCAGAGGAGAGCAGCGTGGCGACAACCCCCCTGACCGGCCCGGCCCCGGCCGCCGGCCCGTCGGCCGAGCCGCTGCCCGACTTCGGCGCCGTCGACGTGGCCGCGGTGGCCGCGCGCACGGCCCACCCGGTACTGGGCGAGGTGGCCGCGCTCCTGCTGCGCGACTGGCCCGACGCGCGGGACGCGGTGGCGTATTACGAGGACGGGCCGGAAGCGGTGGGGACCTGGGCACCGTCCGACGGCGGCGGCGCACCGCGAGGCGGGCCGCAGCGGTAGGGGACCGGGACGGTTCTACGGCGGCGGCGTCCTACGGGGCGGGCCGGTGGCCCGGCGGCCGTCCGGCGACGCGGTGGTCAGCCGCGCGGACGGGCCGGGGCGGTGGCAGGTCCGGCGTTCGTCCTTCCGTGGTGGCGCACCGCGAGGCGGGCCGCAGCGGTAGGGGACCGGGACGGTCCTACGGCGGCGGCGTCCTACGGGGCGGGCCGGTGGCCCGGCGGTCGTCCGGCGACGCGGTGGTGAACCGCGCGGACGGGCCGGGGCGGTGGCAGGTCCGGCGTTCGTCCTTCCGTGGTGGCGTACTGCGGGGACGGGCCGGAGCGGTGGCAGGCGCGGCGTTCGTCCTCGCGAGGCGGACCCGAGCGGCAGCGGCCCGGCGGTCGTCGGCGTACCGCGAGACGGGGCCGGAGCGGCAGGGGCCCGGCGGCCGTCCTCCGACGCGACGTACCGAGGACGGGCCGACGCGGCAGCGGCCCGGCGGTCGTCCTCCCTCCCCACCCACGCCCCAAGCCCCCCACCCGCCCCGCCCCCGGCGGCACTTTCCGGGCAATCGCGGGAGTGAACCGGCCACTTGTCCCCCTTTCCGGTTCCCTGTTCGGTCGCCGGGCCATGCTCAGGCAGCACGGCGCGGCGCGCGTCCGGCAGCACGCGCGGACCCGGGGGAGGCCCGGAAGCACGCGCGGGCCCGGGGCGTCCGCCGAACGGGGCGACGACAGGACGACAGGGGGTGGCGCCGTGGTGGGCGGAACCGGCCGGACCGTGGTCCCCTTCCGGCAGTTCGTACTGAAGGTCCACAGCCGGTGCAATCTGGCCTGTACCTACTGCTACATCTACACCAGCCCGGACCGGAGCTGGCGGGACCGCCCGGCGCAGGTCCCGGCCGAGACCGTCCGGCGGACCGCCGAGCGGATCGCGGAGCACGTCCGCGCCCACGGCCTCACCGACATCCGGATCGACCTGCACGGAGGCGAACCGCTGCTGACCGGCCCCGGCCCGCTGCTCGACCAGGCCGCCGCCGTCCGCGCCGCGCTGCCCGCCTCCTGCGCGGTGAGCTTCGGCGTGCAGACCAACGGCACCCTGCTCACCGAAGAGGCGCTGGACGCGCTGGCCGCGGCCGGTTTCCGGATCGGGATCAGCCTGGACGGCGGCACCCCCGGGCTCAACCGCCGACGGCTCGACCACGCGGGCCGCCCGTCCTGGCCCGCGGTCACCCGCGCCGTGGGGCGGCTCGTCCGGCGCCCGGGGACGTTCGCCGGAATCCTGTGCACCATCGACGTCACCGCCGACCCCGCCGAGGTCTACCGGTCGCTGCGTGCGCTGGACCCGCCGATGCTCGACTTCCTCCTCCCGCACGCCAATTGGGCGAGCCCACCGCCGCCGCCCCTGGGGGACGCGGGCCGCACGCCGTACGGGGACTGGCTGTGCGCCGTCTTCGACCTGTGGTGGGACGAGCCGCGTCCCGGCCCCCGGGTGCGCGTCTTCACGGAGATCATCGGCCTGCTGTTGGGGCGGCCGAGCAGCAGCGAGGCGGTCGGCCTGTCGCCCGTCGTCGCCGTGGTGGTGGACACCGACGGCGCCATCGAACAGGTCGACTCGCTCAAGTCCACCTACGAGGGGGCCGCCGCGACCGGGCTCGACGTCTTCCGCAACACCTTCGACGAGGCGCTCGCGCACCCGGGCATGGCCGCCCGCCAGCAGGGCGCCGAGGGCCTGGGGGAGCAGTGCCGGGCCTGCGCGCTGGTGGAGGTCTGCGGCGGCGGCAACTACGCGCACCGGTACCGCGCGGACGGCAGCGGGTTCCGTAACCCGTCCGTGTACTGCGCCGATCTCGAACGGCTCATCCGGCACATCGCCGCACGGCTGGACGCTACCGTGGACGTCAACTCGCGGCCCAGTGACCCGAGCTGACGCGGCATAGCCCGTTCGGGGGACAGTTGGGCTATCGTGCCGAGCAGTCGGCTCACGCACGTTTTCGAACCACCGCATTCCAGGGAGACGGTCGCATGGTCGATCAGCCCAGTACCAGCGGCTCCGCCGAGCACATCACGATCAGTTACGCGGGCTTCAACCGCCCGTGGGCCGCCTGGATCTCCCACCAGCTGGAACAGCGCGGGCACGCCACGACCATGCTGCGCTGGGACCCCACCGCGGACACCCCTCTGACGGAGGAACTGGCCGGACTGCTGGCCGCCGAGGGCCGCCTGCTGATGGTGCTGGACGACTGGTACTTCCGCCTGGGTCCCAAGAGCCACGAGGAGTGGACGGCCGCCCTCCAGGAGGTCGTCCCGCCGCACCTGGAGCGGTTCGCCGCCGTCAGCGTCGCCACCCAGAAGCTCCCCACCAACGCCTCCATCCTGCGCCCCGCCGACCTGCGCGACCTGGACGCCCAGGAGGCGCACCGCCGCGTACTGCACCGCCTGGGCCTGGGCCCGGCGCCGCGCGTCGCCGAGGAGCCCGCCGCCAACGCGCCGAGGTTCCCCAACGACCCGCCCGAGGTCTGGAACATCCCGCGCCGCAACAACCGCTTCACCGGCCGGGACAACATCCTGGAGGAGCTGCACGGCAAGCTCGACGGCGGCGCCCTGGGCGCCGGGCCGCCGCTGGAGACCCGGATCGCGCTGTACGGCATCTCCGGCGTCGGCAAGAGCCAGATCGCCGCCGAGTACGCGCACCGCTTCGGCAACGACTACGACGTGGTGTGGTGGATCAGCGCCACCAACCGCGGCGCCGCCCGCGAACAGCTCGCCGAGCTGGCCACCCGCCTGCGGCTGCCCGTCGGCCAGGAGCTGGGCGACCGCATCCGCGCGGTGCACGAGGCGCTGCGGGTCGGACGCCCGTACCGCCGCTGGCTGCTGATCTTCGACAGCGCGGACGACATGGAGCAGATCGAGGACCTGGTGCCCGACGGCCGCGGCCACGTCCTGATCACCACCCTCACCCGCGACTGGTCCGGCTCCGGCAGCGCCCAGGAGATCGAGGTGCTGCCCTTCACCCGCCTGGAGTCCGTCGCCTACGCCCGGCGGCGCGCCCCGCGGCTGACCCCCATGGAGGCCGACCTGCTCTCCGAGGCGGTGGAGGACCTGCCGCTGCTGCTCGCGCAGACCGCCGCCTGGCTGGACGCCAACCCGATGTCCCCCAAGGAGTACATCCAGCTCATCCGGCGCGGCGAACCGAGCCTGGTGGGCATCCGGATCTCCTCCGACTACCCGATGGCCTTCCAGACGAGCTGGGCCATAACGCTGAACACGCTGCGCGAGCGCAGCCCGGCCGCCGTCGAACTGCTCAAGCTCTTCGCGTTCTTCGCGCCGGACGCCATCCCCGTCCCCATGCTCGCCAAGGCCCGCCGCGGCGACCTGCCCGAACACCTCGCCGACCTGGCCGCCGAGCCGATCAGCTGGAACACCGCGCTGCGCCGGCTCACCGAGTCCACCGCCGTCCGGCTGGACTACCAGGTCTCGCAGACGTTCGACCCGGCCGTGGAGACGGCGCAGATGCACCGGCTCTACCACCGCTTCCTGCGCAGCGACATGACCGAGGACGAGCGGGACAAGATGTCCGCCACCGCCTGCCGGGTGCTCGTCAGCGCGGACCCGCAGATCCCCTCCGACACCCGCTACTGGGAGCGCTACGCCGAGCTGATCCCCCACCTGGAACCGGCCGGCGTCCTGGACAGCCCCGACCCGGCCGTCCAGGAGCTGCTGCTGAACTGCATCGAGTACCTCCGGGTGCGCGGCGAGTTCCGGATGGGCCTGCGGCTGTGCGAGCAGTTCCTCTCCCGCTGGCGCACCCGCATGGCGCCCACCCAGCGCTCCATGCTCATCCTCACCCACCAGCACGCCAACATGCTGCGCTGGCTGGGCCGTTACCGCGAGGCCGAGGCGGTCGGCAGCTCCATCGTCGACCAGCTCGCCGCCGAACGCGGCCCGGCCGACGCCGACCTCCTGCGCGCCCAGGACGGCCTGGCGGGCACGCTGATGGCGCTGGGTTCGTACGAGGAGGCGTTCGCGCTCTTCGACCGGGTGTGGACGGCGTACGTCGACCTGATGGGCGCCGAGGCGCCGCGCACCCTCTCCTCCCGCGTCAACCGCGCCGCCGCCCTCGGGCTGCTCGGCCGGTACGAGGAGGCGCTGGCGACCTACCGCGAGGTGCTGACCATCCGGGAGCGCGAGCTGCGCGCCCGCCACCACCTGACCCTCAACGCCGGCACCGCGCACGCCCGGATGCTGCGGCTGCTCGGCCGCTACCGCGACGCGGTCTCCCGCCAGGACCTCAACGCCCGGCTGCACCACCAGGTCATGGGCCCGCACAACCCGCAGACCCTGCGCGCCGACCACAACCTCGCCCTGTGCCTGCGCCGCTCCGGCGACCTGGCCCAGGCCGAGGCCCTGATGGCGGACGTCGTGGAACGCTCCCAGCGGGTGCAGGGGCCGCGTCACCCGGAGACCCTGATGGTCCGGGCGGACTACGCCACGTTCCTGCGCGAGCACGGCGACCTGGGCCACGCCCGCGAACTGGCAGAGGAGGTCGCCGAGCGCTACCGCACGCTGGCCGGCCCCGGCCACCCGTACGCGGTCGGCACCCTCGGCAACGCCGGGCTGGTCCGCGGCGAGCTGGGCGACCTGGCCGAGGCGCTCCAGATGGCCGAGGACGCGCTGGCCGGCATGGCGCGCGCGGTGGGCCGCGACCACCCGTGGACGCTGGGCTGCGCGCTGAACGCCGGCGCCGCCCGCAACCGCGTCGACGACGAGGAGGGCGCCGTCGAGCTGAGCCGCGACACCCTGGAACGGGCCAAGCGGGTGCTGGGCGACCTCCACCCGCTGACCCTCTCCGCCAAGTCCGCGCTCGCCGAGGACCTGCGGGCGCTGCGCCGCGGCCAGGAAGCCGCCAAGCTCGAACAGGAAGCCGTACAGCAGCTCACCGAGACCCTCGGACCCGAACACCCGCACACCCTGTCCGCACGGCGCCGCCGGCGCCCGTACTGGGACTTCGAGCCGCAGCCCGTATGAGGCCGCGGACGGTCCCCGAAGGGAGAACGTGGTGGATTCCCCGACCGGCCGCACGCCGGTGATCGAGACCCCTGGTGATCGGGCGCTGCCCGACTTCGGCCGCCCCGACCTGGCCGCCCTCCGCGCCAAGGTGGCCCACCCGGTGCTCGCCGACGTGGTGGACGCCCTGGAACACCGCGCGGCACGCGGCGGCACCCCGGTGGCGTACTACGACGACGGCCCGGGCGGCCCGGAAGGCCGGTGACCCGCCGGCGCACCCGGCATAGAGACACAGAGACGCATAGGGACACAGAGACACAGAGACACAGAGACACAGAGACACACAGCGACAAGGGCCCGTCCCCGCCGCAGAACAGCGGGGACGGGCCCTTCGTCACGGCCTCCGAGGGGTCACCGGACCGCGGCCCGGTGACCCCGGCACGCCTTACGCGTCGAACGCCTCGGCGACGAGCTGCGCCTGCTCGGCCTGGTGGCGCTTGGCGGAGCCGACCGCCGGCGAGGAGGAGTGCGGCCGGGAGATCCGGCGCAGCCGCTCACCGTGCGGGACGTCGGCGCCGACCGCCAGGTCCAGGTGGTCGATCAGGTTCAGGCCGAGGAACGGCCAGGCACCCTGGTTCGCCGGCTCCTCCTGCACCCACAGGTACTTGCCCGCGTTCGGGTACTTGGCGATCTCCGCCTGGAGCTCCTTGCCCGGCAGCGGGTACAGCCGCTCGATCCGCACGATGGCGGTGTCGTTGGCGCCGCGCTTGACCCGCTCGGCCTCCAGGTCGTAGTAGACCTTGCCGGAGCAGAACAGGACCTTGCGGACCGCGTTCGGGTCGACGGTGCTGTCCCCGATCACCGGGCGGAAGCCGCCGGTGGTGAACTCCTCCGTCTTGGAGGACGCCGCCTTGAGCCGGAGCATCGACTTCGGGGTGAAGACGACCAGCGGCTTGTGGTGCGGGTTGTGCACCTGCCAGCGCAGCAGGTGGAAGTAGTTCGAGGGCAGCGTCGGCATCGCGACGGTCATGTTGTTCTGCGCGCACAGCTGGAGGAAGCGCTCGATCCGGGCCGAGGAGTGGTCCGGGCCCTGGCCCTCGTAGCCGTGCGGCAGCAGCAGCGTGACGCCGGAGGTCTGGCCCCACTTCTGCTCGGCGGAGGAGATGAACTCGTCCACGATGGTCTGCGCGCCGTTGGCGAAGTCGCCGAACTGCGCCTCCCACATCACCAGCGCGTCCGGGCGGGCGAGCGAGTAGCCGTACTCGAAGCCCATCGCCGCATACTCGCTCAGCAGCGAGTCGTAGACGTTGAAGCGCGCCTGGTCCTCGGAGAGGTACAGCAGCGGCGTGTAGTCCTCGCCGGTGACCCGGTCGACCAGCACCGCGTGCCGCTGGCCGAAGGTGCCGCGGCGGGAGTCCTGGCCGGCGAGCCGGACGGGGGTGCCCTCCATCAGCAGCGAGCCGATGGCCAGCGTCTCGCCCATGCCCCAGTCGATCGTGCCGTCCTCGACCTGGGCGGCGCGGCGCTGGAGCTGCGGCAGCAGGCGCGGGTGGACGGTGACCCGCTCGGGGATGTTGACCTGGGACTCGGCGATCCGCTTGACGACCTCCTGGGAGACCGCGGTCTCCACGGCCACCGGGAACTCCGCCTGCGGCTGCGGGACCTCGGGCGCGGCCGGGGTCGTGGTGGCCTCGCGGACCTCCGTGAAGACCTTCTCCAGCTGCCCCTGGAAGTCCTGGAGCGCCTGCTCGGCCTCCTCCAGGGTGATGTCGCCCCGGCCGATCAGCGACTCGGTGTAGAGCTTGCGCACCGAGCGCTTCTTGTCGATCAGGTCGTACATCAGCGGCTGCGTGAAGCCCGGGTTGTCGGACTCGTTGTGGCCGCGGCGGCGGTAGCAGATCAGGTCGATGACGACGTCCTTGTTGAACGCCTGCCGGAACTCGAAGGCCAGCCGCGCCACGCGGACCACGGCCTCCGGGTCGTCGCCGTTGACGTGGAAGATCGGCGCCTCGATCATGCGGGCCACGTCGGTGGCGTACATGGAGGAGCGGGCCGACTCCGGGGCGGCGGTGAAGCCGACCTGGTTGTTGATGACGATGTGCACCGTGCCGCCGCAGCGGTAGCCACGGAGCTGCGACATGTTCAGCGTCTCGGCGACCACGCCCTGGCCGGCGAACGCCGCGTCACCGTGGAGCTGGACGGGCAGGACGGTGAAGTCCGTGCCGCCCTTGCCGATGATGTCCTGCTTGGCGCGGGCCACACCCTCGACGACCGGGTCCACGGCCTCCAGGTGGGACGGGTTCGCGGTGAGCGAGACCTTGATCTGCGCGCCGTCCAGGCCGGTGAAGGTGCCCTCGGCGCCCAGGTGGTACTTCACGTCGCCGGAGCCGTGCATCGACTTCGGGTCGAGGTTGCCCTCGAACTCGCGGAAGATCTGCGCGTAGGACTTGCCGACGATGTTCGCCAGGACGTTGAGCCGGCCGCGGTGGGCCATGCCGATGACGACCTCGTCCAGCCGCGACTCGGCCGCGGAGTCGATGACCGCGTCCAGCAGCGGGATGACGGACTCGCCGCCCTCCAGCGAGAAGCGCTTCTGGCCGACGTACTTGGTCTGCAGGAACGTCTCGAACGCCTCGGCGGCGTTCAGGCGGCGCAGGATGCGCAGCTGCTCCTCACGCTCCGGGGAGGAGTGCGGGCGCTCGACGCGGTCCTGGATCCACTTGCGCTGCTTGGGGTCCTGGATGTGCATGAACTCGATGCCGGTGGTGCGGCAGTACGAGTCGCGCAGCACGCCCAGGATGTCGCGCAGCTTCATCATCGTCTTGCCGGCGAACCCGCCGACCGCGAACTCGCGCTCCAGGTCCCACAGGGTGAGGCCGTGCTCGATGATGTCGAGGTCGGGGTGCTTGCGCTGGCGGTACTCCAGCGGGTCGGTGTCGGCCATGACGTGGCCGCGGACCCGGTAGGAGTGGATGAGGTCGAAGACGCGGGCGGCCTTGGTGACGTCGTCGTCGTGGCTGACGTCGATGTCGCGCAGCCAGCGGACCGGCTCGTAGGGGATCCGCAGCGACTCGAAGATCTCGTCGAAGAACCCGTTCTCGCCCAGCAGCAGCTGGTTCATGATGCGCAGGAACTCGCCGGAGGCGGCGCCCTGGATCACGCGGTGGTCGTACGTGCTGGTCAGCGTCATGACCTTGGAGATGCCCAGCTTGTTCAGGGTGTCCTGCGAGGTGCCCTGGAACTCGGCGGGGTAGTCCATCGCGCCGACGCCGATGATCAGGCCCTGACCGGGCATCAGGCGCGGCACGGAGTGCACGGTGCCGATGCCGCCCGGGTTGGTCAGCGACGCGGTGACGCCGGTGAAGTCCTCCATCGTCAGCTTGTTGCTGCGGGCGCGGCGGACGATGTCCTCGTACGCCTGCCAGAACTCGAAGAAGCTGAGCGTCTCGGCCTTCTTGATGGCCGCGACCACGAGCTGGCGGTCACCGTTGGGCTTGACCAGGTCGATGGCCAGGCCCAGGTTGACGTGCTCGGGCTTGACCAGCGTCGGCTTGCCGTCCTTCTCGGCGTACGAGTAGTTCATGGACGGCATCAGCTTGAGCGCCTGCACCATCGCGTACCCGATGAGGTGGGTGAAGGAGACCTTCCCGCCCCGGGCGCGCTTGAGGTGATTGTTCATCACGATGCGGTTGTCGAACAGCAGCTTCACCGGCACCGCGCGCACGGACGTGGCCGTGGGCAGTTCCAGGGAGGCGTTCATGTTCTTGGCGACCGCGGCGGACGGGCCGCGCAGCGTGACGAACTCGGGGCCGGCCGGCGCCTCGGTGGCGTCCGTGGCCTTGGCCTTGGCGGGCGCGGCCTTGGCGGGCGCCGGCTTCGCGGCGGCGGGCTGCGCGGGGGCGGCCGGGGCGCTCGCGGCGGGCTTGGCCGGGGCCGCGGGCTGCGCGGCGGGGGCCTGGGCCTTCGGGGCGGCGGGGGCCGGCTGCGGCGAGGAGCCTGCGGGAGCGCTCGCTGCGGCGGAGCCCGGCGTCGCCGGGGCGGCCTGGGACGGGCCGGGGGGAGCCGGCGGGGCGGAGCCGTCCGCGCCGGCGGGCCGGGAGGCCGCGTTGGCGGCGGCGCCCGACTTGTAGTCGGCGAAGAAGTCCCACCAGGCTCGGTCTACCGAGTTCGGGTCCTGGAGGTACTGCTGGTAGATCTCGTCGACGAGCCACTCGTTCGGACCGAATTTCGCAGCGGGGTTCTTCCCCTGCTCCTTTTGATCGGTCGAAGCGCTCGAACTGTTGGGGGACTGTGGCGACACGGCGGCAACCGCCCTCTTCCGCTTCCTAAGGTGGTGGACAGCGGGAATAAAGGCTACGCCTCTCCGGCACATCAGTGCAGTCCGGGAGGGGTACCAGTCGCGTACGTCACATTCCCCGGGGGGTTTGCGGGCAGGACTTGGCGGGAAACACACGAGGTTTGGGTGTGCGGAGATGAGGGTGGGTACGACGTACCCGCACGCCATCCCGCGAGATGTGTGCTTCCTCCACCGACCCTACGTCACCCATCGTCAATTCCGCGTTTGTCCGAGCCCCGGGAGAGTGACGCGGATACGGCACCCGTGAGCGGATTCGGCCACCCCTATCCGTCCGCCGTGCAGATCCACCGCCCACCGGGCGATCGCCAGCCCCAGCCCCGTCCCGCCGTCGCCCCCCGGCCCCGAGGTGCCCGGACCGCCCCGGTCGAACCGCTCGAAGACCCGGCGCCGCTCGGCCGCCGGAATGCCCGGCCCCTCGTCCGCCACCTCCAGCTCCAGGCTCTCCGGCGCCGCCCCCCGGCGCGCCCGGACGGTGACGCGGCCGTGCCGGGGGCTGTGCTTGATGGCGTTGTCGATCAGGTTGGCCACCACCTGGTGCAGCCGCTCGGCGTCCGCGTACGCGGTCAGCTCGGGCGGCGCCACGTCCAGGTGCAGATGCACGTCCGTGCGCGTATGGGTGCCGGACCCGGCCAGCGTCGCCGCCCCCCGGCTCATCGCGGCCTCCTTGAGCACCCCCGACAGGTACGGCCAGACCTCGAAACGGCGGGCGTGCAGCGGGACCACCCCGTTGTCCAGCCGGGAGAGGTCCAGAAGGTGCTCGACCAGGCGGCCCAGGCGCTCGGTCTGCCGCAGCGCCGTGCGCATCGTCTCCGGGTCCGGCTCGCAGACGCCGTCCACGACGTTCTCCAGGACGGCCCGCAGCGCCGCTATCGGCGTGCGCAGCTCGTGCGACACGTTGGCCACCAGCTCCTTGCGGTGGGTGTCCACCGCCTCCAGATCGGCCGCCATGGTGTTGAAGGCGTCGGCCAGCTCCCCGAACTCGTCCCGCCGCTTGGCCCGCACCCGCCGCGTGTAGTCCCCGCCGGCCATCGCCCGCGTCACGTCCGTCATCTCGTCCAGCGGCGCGGTCAGCCCCTGCGCGACGAACTGCGTGACCAGCAGCGACGCGATGATCGAGAAGATCGTGACGACGCGCAGCTCGGTGGCGGAGTGGATCGCCACGAACACCAGGAACGTGGTGATGATCACCGAGACGATGACGAGCGCCCCCAGCGCGGCCTTGACCGAACGCAGCGGGTCCAGAGGACGCAGCCCCTCCCAGATCCGCCCGCCCAGCCCCCGCGCGGGCGATCCGCGACGCGTCATGCGGACGGCGCCTCCAGCGCGTAGCCCACCCCGTGCACCGTGCGGATGCGCTCCGCGCCGATCTTCCGGCGCAGCGCCTTGATGTGGCTGTCGACCGTCCGCGTGCCCGAGGCGTCCGCCCAGTCCCACACCTCCGCCAGCAACTGCTCCCGCGAGAGCACCGCCCGCGGCGTGTTGGCCAGGCACACCAGCAGGTCGAACTCGGTGGGCGTCAGATGCACGTCCGCGCCCCGCACCCGCACCCGCCGCTGCGCGTGGTCGATCTCCAGCTCGCCCAGCCGCAGCGTGCCGGTGCGCGGCGTGTGCGCCGCCAGCGCCGCCCGCTCCACCCGGCGCAGCAGCACGTGCACCCGCGCCGCCAGCTCCCGCATGGAGAACGGCTTCGTCATGTAGTCGTCCGCGCCGACGCCCAGCCCCACCAGCATGTCGGTCTCGTCGTCCCGCGCGGTCAGCATCATCACCGGCACCGGCCGCCGCGCCTGCACCCGGCGGCACACCTCCAGGCCGTCGAAACCCGGCAGCATCACGTCCAGCACCAGCAGATCCGGCTGCCACGCCTCCGCGGTGTCCACCGCCGCCGGGCCGTCCCCGGCCGTCTGCACCAAGAAGCCCTCGGCGCGCAGCCGGGCCGCGATGGCGTCCACGATCGTCGGGTCGTCCTCCACGACGAGCACCCGCCGCTGCGTGCCCGAACCGGACGCGGCCGTGCCGCCCCGGGTGGTCTGAGTCTGGTCCATCGCCCGCCCCTGCATGTCCCCGTGTGCCGTGACCGGCGCCGCCCCCGTGCGCGGCGCGCCGTCTCGCGCGTCGCCCCGGCGCTCGCGGGCGCGCCGTGCCGCTTGCCGTGCGGCCCGCCCGGGCCGCCGGGGCCACCTCGTGGGTGCCGTCCGCCGGGTCCGCCCGCGCCGCTGCGACGTCGCCTCCCCGAGCCGCCGATGAGGCCGGAGTGGCGTTCTGCTCCCGCTGTCACCACCGTCGCGGCCGTCGCCCACCGCGACGGCGGTGTACTGCTGGTGAGCAGAGTAAGGGCAGGGTGTGACCGTCGGCTACGCGTCCTTGCGGGCCAGATGCACGACGTCCGGGACGCCCCGGGCAACCGGGATCTCTTCGGTACGCACCCCGACGAACCCGGCATTCCGCAGCGCGTCCTCGAACGCCGCCGACGGCTGCGCGGACCACACCGCCAGCACCCCGCCCGTGGTCAGCCGCTCGCGGCAGGCCGCCAGACCGGCGGGGGAGTAGAGGGTGTCGTTGTCCTCGGTGACGGTCCAGTCCGGGCCGTTGTCGATGTCCAGGCAGAGCGCGTCGAAGGTCCGCGCGCCCGCCCCCGTACGGACGTACGCGACGAGGTCGGCGGCCACGATCTCCGTCCGCGGGTCCGCCAGCGCCTTCCCGGAGACGGCCGACAGCGGTCCGTTCCGGTGCCAGTCGATCACCGCCGTCTCCCGCTCCACCACCGCGATCTCCCCCCAGCGCGCCTCACCCGCCGCCCTGGCCAACGAGAACCCGACGCCCAGCCCCCCGATGAGCACCGCCGGACGCTCCCGCTCGGCGGGCAGCTCTGCCAGCGCGGCGTCGATCAGCAGCCGCTCGGACCGCCCGTCGGAGGTGTCCATCAGGAAGCAGCCGTTGGCGATGATCTCGTAGTGCGCGCCGCGCTGCCGCAGCACCACCTCGCCGTACGGACCCTCACGTCGGTCGAGGGTCCGCGGCGCGTCCGGTGAGCCGTCGTACGGGTGGGCGAAGGGGGGTGTTCCGGGGTCGAGGTGTACGGATGCCATGCGGTCATCTTGCGGGGGGAGGGGGGTGGGGAGGCAAATGCGGGTCGGGGGTGTCTGGGGGGTGGCCGTTTACGTGCGGCGGGGGGCGTCTGTGTGGGGGCCCCTTCCGGGTGGTGTCCGGCTTGTCTCTGTGCGGCGGCCCGCTTGCTTCCGTGTGACCCCGGGGTCGTCTTCGTACGCCTTCGGCGGGAGGGTGTGTGGGGCGGACGCTTCGTTGTTTTCGGGGTCGGGGCCGCCCCGGGGTACCTCCTCGCGGCAGTTGCGCTTACCCGACGCGATGTAGTCGCCGGCCGCCGCGCCCCAGTCCGCTGCGGGGGCACCCCGGGACGTCCCCTTCCGTGGGATGCGCGTCCGCCCCTTGTGGGGGGTGGAAAAGATTTGGGTCGGCCCGTTTTTGATCGGTGCCGTTCGTGGGTGCGTAGGGGCATCGTTGCGGGTGGCGTTGGCCGCCCGGTTCGTTTTTCCTATCTCGCTCTGCCTGACCTACTTCTCGTCGGGTAAGCGCAACTGCCGCGTGGGGGCACCCCCGGCCGAAGGCTGGGGGAGAGGTACCCCGGGGCGGCCCCGACCCCAAACACACCGGGCGTCCGCCCCACACCCCCAACCGCCGAAGGCGTACGGAGACGGCCCGGCGTCACACGAAAGCGAGCGGACCGTCGAACGTACGTCCCTGACGAGGCGGGCCGATCACCGTCCCCCGCGCCGATTCAGCACGGCGTGCAGCAGGCAGGTCGCCGCGGCCAGCACCGCGCCCGCGCCGAGGAGCGCGGCCATCGGCGCGAAGGAGGACAGCAGGCTCAGCACGTACGGCGCGAACATGCCCAGGTAGGCCAGCGTCCAGAAGAACGCCGTCACGCGGGCCAGGTGCTCCGGTGGCGCCAGCGCGGCGACCTCCCCGAGGGCGTACGTCAGCCCCAGTCCGTAACCCGCCCCCAGCGCCGCGCCCGCCACCAGCGCCAGCACCGGGTCGGCGAGCCCGGCGGCGGGCGCGGCCAGGGCAAGGCCCGCGACGGTCACCAGCAGCCCGGCCGCCGCGGTGGCCCGGCGGCTGCGCGCGGCCAGGCGCCGGGCCAGCGGCTGCGCGAGCAGCCCGGCGCCGGGGACGACGGTGGTCGCCAGGCCCGCGTAGACGGTCTGCCAGCCGGTCAGTCCGCCGTTCACCAGCCCCGGCAGGACGGCGAAGCCGACGCTGGGCCCGATGAAGATCCACGGCGCGAGCGGCACGATGGCGCGGCGGAAGCGCGCCATGTCGGGGCGGGAGCGGGGCGCCGGATCGGCCGTCGCCGCGTTTTCCCGTCCCGTACGGGTCTCCGGCGCGCGGTACGCCACCAGCCAGGCCCCCGCCGTCAGCACCAGGTGCGGCACATAGGCCAGCAGCATCGGCTGCGGCGCCCACTGGGCGATCAGCGAGGCCACCAGCCCCCCGGAGGCGAACCCCGCGGTGACGAACAGCCCCGACCGCCGCGCCGCCACCCCGGCCGGTCCCGCCGCGGCGAACGGTGGCGAGGACAGTTCCTTGATCCAGGCGCTACCCGCCGCCATCAGCGCACCCGCGGCCACCCCGGTCAGGAACCGCCCCGGCAGCAGCCACACGGACGCGGCCGGACCCGCCATGAGCAGGCAGGACGCGAGGAAGAGCACGGCCAGCGCGGTCAGCGCCACGGGCCGCCGCCCGCGCCGGTCCGCGAGCGGCCCGGCGACCAGCAGCCCCGGGATCAGCCCGACGACGTACACCGCGAACAGCCCCGTCACGGCGGACGCGGAGAGCCCGAGCTCGGAACGGTAGGCACCGAGCAGCGCGGAGAACTGGTTGGCGCTCCACCCGGAGGCCGTCATCATCCAGCCCGCCCGTATTCCGTAACGGGGGAGGGAGGCGGACGGATGCCCGGGGGTGGGGGAGGACGGGCGGGGAGCGGACCGGAGCGGACCGGTGTCGGCGGCGAGCGGACCCGTGCCGGGGGTGAGCGGCCCCGTTTCGGGGGCGAACGCCTGGGCGCCGAGAGAGGGCGCCCCGGGGCCGGCGGCCGTCACCGGACCGGTGACCGAACGCGCCGTTCCGCCGCAGGTGGGAGAGGACCCGGAAGTGTTCATGACTCCCAGTTCTACGAGCCGTGCCCCCGCCCCCGCCGCACGCGTTCACGACTCGTGAACGCCGTTCCGTGCGCGTCGCCCCGCTCGCCTACGCTGGCCCGCATGGACCTGCGCCTGCTGTCCTCCTTCCTGGCGGTGGTGGAGGAAGGGCACTTCGGACGGGCCGCCGCGCGGCTGTTCCTCTCCCCGCCCGCCGTCACCCAGCACATCCGCCGCCTGGAGAACGACCTCGGCACCCAGCTGCTGTACCGCAACCCGGTCGCCCCCACCCCCGCCGGCGAACGGCTGGCCGGACACGCCCGCACCCTGCTCGCCGCCGCGAACGCCGCCATGGACGACATGGCCGACGCGGTGCGCCTGGACGCCCCCGCCGACCGGCCGCTCCGCGTGGGCATCATGGGCCACGGCTCCGCCGAACTGACCCCGGCCGCGATCAACGCCTACCGCAGGGCGCGCCCGGAGATCCGGGTCGAGCTGCGGCAACTGGACTTCACCGAGCACGTCAGCGCCCTGGTCGAGGACCGGGTGGACGTCGCCTTCATCCGCCCCGACCCGGCGGACGAACGCATCGCCACCGACGTCCTCACCACGGAGCAGCGCATCATCGTCGTCCCCGAGTCCTCCCCGCTCGCCGACGCCCGCGAGGAGGGCCTGCGCGTCGCCGACCTCGGCGGCCTGCCGATCTTCCAGGTCCCCCCGCACACCCCGCGCGCCTTCCGGCAGTACCTCTACTTCCACTGCCAGGCCCACGGCCGCAGCACCGACATCGCCCTCACCCCGCAGGAAGTCCTGACCGGCGTGGTCACGGGCCGGGCCGCCGGCTCCGGCCTGAAGTCCTTCGCCCGCTACTACGCCTGGCCCGGCGCGGTCTTCGTCCCCGTCCTGGACGCCCCCCGCGACAGCACCTACCTCGCCGTACGCGCCGACGACAGCGACCCGGAAGTGCGGATCTTCCGGGCGCTGACGGTGGCGCTGGCGCGGGAGCTGGGGCCGCGGATCAGCAGTTGAGGGACCGACGGAGGGGCGGCGACTCGACGACCCCCTCACTCGGCGAAGCCGGAGCGGATGGGCAGGCCCGTCGCGGTACCTACGATTCCTGCCCGTCAGGACCGGCGCGACGAATGTGTACCGTGCCGGCCTCCAGGTCCACCCGGAACGGCGGATCCTGTGCCGGCCTGACGTTCTTGCGCACGCGTTCCTGTTCCAAGACGCGTTTGCCGGTCTGGGCCCCGGGGGTGACCTCCTGCATGAGGTCGGCGCCGATGGACGACAGGCGTTTGGTCTTGCGCCAGTAGATCCAGCCCCGGGCTTCCAGCGCCAGCAGAGCGCGATCCGCCACAAACACGGTGATACCGAGCGCGACGGCTGCTCCCACGACCAACAGCACCGTGCCCATCGGTCAGCGACCGCCCCTCGGACGATCGGCCCGACTGCCGAGCCCGCGTCGCGGGTGGCGCGGCTGGAGAGACCGTCGGTTCTCCGCGCCCACGGGGGCCCCGGCCAAGGCCGGGATCAGTAAGAACGCATCCATGGTCACGAGCCTACGCCGCTGGTCGCGGAAGGCCGCGTTCCTGCTCGACACCCTCGGTCGCGGGGCCCGACGGGCCCGACGGGTGAGGAGCACCCCGGCTCGTGCGGGCCTTCCGGGCAGGGCTCGGGCATGCGGTGGAGGCGGAAGGTCAGCTCAGGGCCGGTTGTTCGCCTGACGCCGGGGGCGCGAGGGTGACGCGGAGGCGGTTGACGGCCGTCTGCCAGGGGCCCCCGCCGGATCGGGCCCAGAGTTCCAAGAGCTCGGAGGGCTCGGTCAGGACGCGGTCGAGGGCTTCGAGGGCGAGAGTGCGCAGGCCGGTGAGGTCGGGAAGGGGTTCTTCCGGCCCGTGGGCGGCGTCTGTGGGGTCGCCGCCGGGGCATTGCGCGGCGACCAGGGCCGCCGCGGCGACTGCTTTCTCGGCGGTGGGCGCGTCGAGGCAGCCGGTGCCGCCGGCCGCGCGAGCGAGCGTGTCGCGGACCGTGTCGTGGCGTGCGTCCGCGGGCGCGTTGTCGAGGCCGTCGCACCAGTCCCCGGCGGTGTCGTTGCCGAAGGGGCCGACATCCCAGGTGCCCATGTGTCTCTCCTGATCGCGAAGGTGCGGGGGCATCGTGGCAGGCGCCACTGACATCAGCCGCCGGGTCGGCTCCGGGATCCGGTCATCCACCCTGATCGCTCACAGCGAACAACCCCAGGGGAACATCTGGGGACGCATAAGCATTGAGTGGGTACAGCTCAACTTGCCTGCCGAAGGGGAGATCATGGCTTCGTCGTCCGCAACGCTCACCCTGCCCGTCCTGCCGCTCGACGACGAGGTCGTGCTGCCCGGCATGGTGGTGCCCCTGGACCTGTCCGACCCGGAGGTGCGCGCCGCGGTGGAGGCCGCGCAGGCCGCCGCCTCCGGCGGTAACAAGCCACGGGTGCTGCTTGTGCCCCGGGTGGACGGCACGTACGCGGGGACCGGCACGCTCGGCCGGGTCGAGCAGGTCGGCCGGCTCTCCGACGGTGATCCGGGCGCGCTGATCCGGGGCCTGGGCCGGGTGAAGATCGGCCTGGGGACCACCGGGCCCGGCGCCGCCCTGTGGGTGGAGGGCACGACGGTCGAGGAGACGGTGCCCGATCCGCTGCCCGGCTCGGTCGCGGAGCTCGTCAAGGAGTACAAGGCGCTGGCCACCGACTGGCTCAAGAAGCGCGGTGCCTGGCAGGTCGTGGACCGGGTGCAGCAGATCGAGGGCGTCTCGCAGCTCGCCGACAACTCCGGTTACTCGCCGTTCCTGACCACGCGGCAGAAGGTCGAGCTCCTGGAGACCGCCGACCCGGTGGCCCGCCTCAAGCTCGCCACCGAGGCGCTGCGCGAGCACCTCGCCGAGCAGGACGTGGCCGAGGCCATCGCCAAGGACGTCCAGGAGGGCGTCGACAAGCAGCAGCGCGAGTTCCTGCTGCGGCGCCAGATGGAGGCCGTCCGCAAGGAGCTGGCCGAGCTCAACGGCGAGCCCGAGGACGAGAGCGGCGACTACCGCGCCCGCGTCGAGGCCGCCGACCTGCCGGAGGACGTGCGCAAGGCCGCCCTCAAGGAGGTCGACAAGCTGGAGCGGGCCAGCGACCAGAGCCCCGAGGGCTCCTGGATCCGCACCTGGCTGGACACCGTCCTGGAGCTGCCCTGGAACGAGCGCACCGAGGACGCGTACGACATCGCGGGCGCCAAGGAGGTGCTGGACGCCGATCACGCGGGCCTGGAGGACGTCAAGGAGCGGATCACCGAGTACCTGGCCGTGCGCAAGCGGCGCGCGGAGCGCGGACTCGGGCTGGTCGGCGGGCGGCGCGGCGGCGCCGTGCTGGCGCTGGTCGGTCCGCCGGGCGTCGGCAAGACCTCGCTCGGTGAGTCGGTGGCCCGCGCCATGGGCCGCAAGTTCGTCCGCGTCGCGCTCGGCGGCGTCCGGGACGAGGCCGAGATCCGCGGCCACCGCCGCACGTACGTGGGCGCGCTGCCCGGCCGCATCGTGCGCGCCATCAAGGAGGCCGGGTCCATGAACCCGGTCGTGCTCCTCGACGAGATCGACAAGGTCGGCTCCGACTACCGGGGCGACCCGGCCGCCGCGCTGCTGGAGGTCCTGGACCCGGCGCAGAACCACACCTTCCGCGACCACTACCTGGAGGTCGAGCTCGACCTGAGCGACGTGGTCTTCCTGGCCACCGCCAACGTCCTGGAGGCGATCCCCGAGCCGCTGCTGGACCGGATGGAGCTGGTCCGCCTGGACGGCTACACCGAGGACGAGAAGGTCGTCATCGCCCGGGACCACCTGGTGCCGCGCCAGTTGGAGCGCGCGGGCCTGGAGCCCGGCGAGGTGAGCGTGACGGACGACGCGCTGCGCAAGCTGGCGGGCGAGTACACCCGCGAGGCCGGCGTGCGGAACCTGGAGCGCGCCGTCTCCCGGCTGCTGCGCAAGATCGCGGCACAGCACGAGCTCGGCGAGCGCGAACTGCCCTTCACGGTCGGCGTGGACGAGCTGCGCCCGCTCATCGGCCGCCCGCACCACACCCCGGAGTCGGCGCAGGACCCGGCCGAGCGGCGCACGTCGGTCCCCGGCGTCGTCACCGGCCTGGCCGTCACCGGCACCGGCGGCGACGTGCTGTACGTGGAGGCGTCCCTGTCCGACGCGGAGAGCGGCGCGTCCGGCCTCCAGCTCACCGGCCAGCTCGGCGACGTGATGAAGGAGTCCGCGCACATCGCGCTCTCCTTCCTCCGCTCGCACGGCGCCGAGCTGGAACTCCCGGTCGGCGACCTCAAGGAGCGCGGCATCCACCTGCACGTACCGGCGGGCGCCGTCCCCAAGGACGGCCCGAGCGCGGGGATCACGATGACCACCGCCCTGGCCTCGCTGCTCTCCGGCCGCCTGGTCCGGCCGGACGTGGCGATGACCGGCGAGGTCTCGCTGACCGGCCGGGTACTGCCGATCGGCGGCGTCAAGCAGAAGCTGCTCGCCGCCCACCGCGCCGGGATCACCACCGTGATCATCCCCAAGCGCAACGAGCCCGACCTCGACGACGTGCCCGCCGAGATCCTGGACAAGCTCGACGTCCACCCCGTCTCCGACGTCCGCCAGGTCCTCGACCTGGCCCTGACCCCGGCCATCGCCCCGGCCACCCCGGAGGTCCCGGTCAGCGCGCGGACGGCGGCCATGTCCGGGCGCCCGTCCGCGTCCAGGAAGCCCAGGACGAA
>NZ_JBEXNM010000037.1:0-81418 GCF_040611095.1 Streptomyces sp. NPDC003077
ACGTGGGTAGGTGCACGGCTCACCTCCGGCTTGGACGAGTGGGACGCCCGGCACAGCCCTGCCGGCGCCCCGCAGCCGACCACTGCCCGCATCCAGCTCCCCCGCCGCACGCTGGCTGATCATCTCATCGACACGGCCTCAGCCCCGTGATGCGTGCGGTGATCGCGTCAGCAGTCGGCAGGAGGCTCCCGCGGAAGCACGGATGTGGAACGGACTGGTCGGCGTCGCGAAGGAGGTGTACGCCACCTCGCCGGGCGAGGACGGCGTGCCGCGCCCGCTCCATGGTGCCGCTGGTGCGCGGCGAGCCGGTCGGGCCGACCGCCGTCAACCGCGGGAAGGGCTCGCGGACGAACGCCTACCAGTCGGCGAACACCCGCGCTGTCACCCTCGGGCAGGTGATGGTGCCGAAGTGCCCGGCCTGCCGGACCTGGGGTTCCCCCGAGCCGTGGGGAAGGGTGACAGCGTAGTTCGGGGTGACGCGCAGAAGGGAGTTCTGTCGATGCTCGCCCCGGGGAAGTAGCTGCTGGAGTGGGCGGGCGGTGGAGCCGTACCGCCCGCCGACCTGAAGCCTGTGATCCGTCGGATGTCCGGGGAACCGGGCGTCGTCACGAGGCACCGCGCGGCTGGCTCCGTCGGGCCGAGGCCGACGCCGGCGCACGCACCGGCATGATCGAGCCTCGATGGTGATATTCCCGCCATACAAGAGGTCGCCACCCCGCTTCTGTTCACTTACGGTCAGTGACCTTTTCCGCAGAAGAGCGCCCGAAGGATGCCGTGTGAAGCGCATCCTCCCCGCCCCCATGAAGTGGGCCTGCCATCGCCACGGCAGGCCCGTTTCGTCATTCCGTGGCAGTGCAGCAGGCCCAGCCGATCAGCAACGTTCCGCCGCCTATCGACGGAGCCGGAGCATCCAATTCCGCCAAATTCCCGGCGGTCGACTCTTCCCTGTCGCCATACATGTGCTTACTCCAGGAGGCCGTGAGGCCACTCAGGAATCGCTCAGGGTTCTCTCTCTTCTCGTTACGAGCTTCTGCTAAGCTCACCCGCAAGTGTGAATACCAGCCACCATGGGGGAGTGGATGGCAGTGGAAAGCAACAGTGGCGTGCTTCCTCTTTTATCGCTGGCGCGCGAGTTTTTTCTTATCGAGCTCGTCGCAATCGCCGTCGCCGCGGGCGTCGTGGTCCGTGCGCAGAGGAGACGCCGGGCCCTGGAGGAGTTGGCCAGGCACGAGAAGTTCCGAGAACGGCACCGCATCGCCCGCGAACTGCATGACGGCGCCGGTCATCACATGCTGGCGATCGTCATGCACGCACGTCGGCTGTCGGCCGAGACCGCCGGGGGACGGTCGACGGCGCAGATCATCGAGGAACTGGCCGTCCAGGCGCAGCGCGAGGTCAGGGAGGCGCTGGGCCGTCTGCCGCGCTCAGACCGGGCGGCCGCGAACGCCGGACCCCTCCTTTCGGAGCAGGTCGTCGCCCTCGGATCCACCCTTCCCGACGTCGGCCTTGCGGTGCGCTTCGGCAACATCGAGGACGAGGCCGGCCTGCATCCCGACACCCGACATGCCGCCCTGCGGATCTTCCAGGAGAGCGTCAGCAATGCCATCAAGCACGGTGAGGGGCCCATCGACGTCCAGGTCCGGTTCGGTGACCGGCTCGAACTGAAGATCACCAACGGCGGAAGGCCGCCGGTGTGTGCCCCGCGCACGACTCGCACAGCGCTCCCGCGCGTGCCCGGCACGGGACAGGGACTGTCCAACATGCGGCTGCGCGCCACCGAGTTGGGAGGAACCCTTGACTATCAGGAACTCCCCGGAGGCGGCGTCCGGATCACGGCTGGCCTCCCCGGCCGGGGCCGTCGGCCGGTCCACACGTCGGCGGCATGAGCAACGTCACAACGCGAGCCAGGACCACCAGCTTCCGGGAAGGCCCATGAGACCGATCCGCATTCTGATCGTCGACGACCAGCCGCTGGTACGTCAGGGGCTGCAAGCCGTCTTCGCGCCGATCGACGACATCGAGGTGGTCGGTGAAGCGACGAACGGCGTCGAGGCCCTGGAGCGCGTACGCCGAACCGGTCCCGATGTCGTACTCATGGACGTGAACATGCCCCGCATGACCGGCCTGGAAGCAACGCGGAAGCTGTGCTCCGGCGAGTTCGGCGACAGCGCTCCGAAGATCATCATCCTCACCATGTACGACCATGACGAGTACGTTTTCGACGCTCTGCGGGCCGGGGCCAGCGGTTTCCTCCTCAAAGACGCTCCCTCCCACCAGCTGGCCGACGCGGTGCGAGAGGTGGTCTGCGGTGGGGCCCTGCTGTCCTCGTCCGTCACGCGGCAGCTCATCCGTGAGTTCGTCCGCCGGCCCGCACTCCCCTCCAGCACCACCGAGCTCAAGTCCCTCACCTGCCGGGAGCTCGACGTCTTCCGGCTGCTGGCACAGGGGTACGGAAACGCCGACATCGCAGAAAAACTGCACCTCGGGGAAAGCACGATCAAGTCGCACATACAGCACCTCTATCGAAAGCTCGGCGTCAGAGACCGTGTACAGGTCGTCATTTACGCCTATGAGAACGGGCTTGTGTGAGTCCCCTTCGCGTTTCCCTCCTCCGCACGGAGGAGGAGTAATTCCCTTCCGGCGGGGGAAGACGAGCGACTCCGTTTTCCTTAGAGTCGCCCTGGCGTATTGGCCGCAGCAGCTGGAGGGTTTCTTCATGACCGATCGCATTCTCATCGTCGCCCGTATGGCACCGGACAGAGCCGATGAGGTCGCCGCCTTGTTCAGAGCTTCCGACCGGACCTCACTGCCCACCGACCTGGGGGTGATCCGGCGGGAACTCTTCCATTACCAGGACGATCTCTACTTCCATCTGGTGGAGTTCTCCGGGGACGCGGACCGGGCCATGGCCGAGGCCAGGGTGCGGGAGGACTTCCGGAAACTCTGTGCCGATCTGAACCCGCTCGTCTCCCCCTATGACTCCGCGACATGGCGCGGTCCCGCGGACGCCGCCGCAACCTCGTTCTACCGGTGGACCCCGCAGGACGCATAGCACCGGTCCGATCCCCGACACGAACACGTCGACGAGGCACCGACCCGGGCCGGCCGCGGTGGACGCGGCCGGCCCTTCGCCGGTTTCGGCCGTCACCGGCCGGCTTCGGCCGGTACGCCCGGCTCGGGCTCCTCCTCGCCGGCCGGTCCGGGCGTCTTCCGCTCCTCTCGAAGGGGGGACGGTGCCACCCGCAGCAGCCGGGCCACACCGGCCGGCAGCCACCAGTTCCACTTGCCCATCATCGCGACCGCCGCGGGCACCAGCAGGCCCCGGATGAGCGTCGCGTCGATGATGATGCCCAGCGCGATGCCCGAGGCGAAGATCGTCACGTCCAGTTCCCCGCCGGAGGCCATGGAGGCGAAGGAGGAGAAGAGGATGAGCGCCGCGCAGGTGACGAGCCGTCCGGTCCGTCCGACGCCGCGCACCACCGCTTCCTTCGTGGATCCGGTGCGGTCGTACTCCTCCCGCATACGCGCCAGGATGAACACCTCGTAGTCCATCGAGAGGCCGTAGAGGAAGGCGAAGATGGTCACCGGCACGAAGGTGCCGATGGAGCCGTCGGGCTCGATGCCGAACAGGGCCTTGGTGCCCCACCCCCACTGCCACAGGAGGACCATCGCGCCGAGCACCGCTCCGAGGGAGAGCAGGTTGAGCGCGATCGCCTTGAGCGGCAGCAGCAGGGAGCGGAAGGCGCGGGCCAGCATCACGAACGTGACCAGCGAGAGCACCGCCAGCATCCAGGGGAACGCCGTGTAGGTGACGTCCACATAGTCGAGTTGCTGGGTGACGTTGCCGCCGACCAGGACGCCGTCCGGCACGGCGGCGACGACCCGGGCGACGGTGTCCTCTCCGGCGGGCGAGCCGCCCTCGTGTGCGGGCAGCACGGTCAGTACGGCGGAGCCGTCCTTGTGCCACTGCGCGTCGGCCGGCGCGGCGACCGCGTGAATCCCGTCCGTGACACGGAGCGTGCCGGCGACTGCGGCGGGGTCGGTGCCCTGGGGAACGTAGACGTCGAACGAGGTGAGGACGCCGGAGGGCACACCGCTGTCCGTCAGTTCGGTCAGCCCCACCCGCCCGGTGCCGGAGTCGGCGAGCCGGTCGGTGGTGGGTACCGACAGGTTGAGGCCGAGCGCGGTGACCGCGAGGGAGAGCAGGGCGGCGGCGCTCACGCCGGCGACCAGCCACCGGAAGCGCACCACCCGCTGGGCGACGGCCGTCCAGAAACGCCCCGCGGACGCCTCCCGTTCCAGTCCCCCGCGGACGGGCTTCCCCTCCTCCCGGCGTCGTGCGAGCCGACGGGAGGCGGAGCTGAGCAGCAGGGGCAGCAGGGTCAGCGAGATCAGGGCGCTCGCGGCGGTGACCATCATGCCGCCCACGCCGAGGCTGCGGAGCAGCGGGATCGGCAGCAGCACCATGGTGACCAGGCCGATGGCGACGGCGCCGGCCGAGAAGACGATCGCGTGTCCCGAGGTGGCCATCGCGCGGCGCACCGCTTCGTCGCCGTGGTGCCCCTTCGCCTCCTCCTCGCGCCAGCGGGTGACCAGGATCAGGGCGTAGTCGATCGCGATGCCGACGCCGAGCAGCGGCAGCATGATCACGGTCGTCTCGTGCACGGAGATGAAGGGACTCGCCGCGAGCAGGCCGAGGAAGGACACCGGGACGGCCACGAGCGCCGTGAGCAGGGGCACGAAGGCGAGTGCGGAGCGGAAGACGTAGAGCAGCACGAGGATCGCCGCGCCGATGGTGACGGCGAGCTTGACCGGTACGTTGAGCCCGCCGGCGTCCGAGCCCTGCGCCAGGGTGTCCAGACCGGTGACCTGGATCTCTGAGCCAGGCGGCAGTTCCCCACGCATCGCGTCGGCGATCAGCGGGGCGAGGGGCGGGGCCTCGCCGAGCGCGCTGCCCGGCAGACCGCCCTGTTCCACGGGGCCGCCGAACACCAGCCCGAAGGTGGTCCTGCCGTCCGCGCCGAGGAACGCCTCGTCACGGGTGTTCGCGTACGAGGCCACCCGCGCGCCGACCTTCTCGGCGGCGGCCTCGAAGGCCCGGCCGAGCGCCTCCCGCGCCCGCGGACCGTCGGCCCGCTGGCCCTTGGGCAGCGTCACCACGGGCACGAAGGGACGCTCGTAGCCACCGTTCCCGTAGGTTTGCATGATCTTCTGGTTCGCCTCGTATCCCGGCAGGCCGGGGTAGGCGTTGCGCTCGTCCATGGTCGGGATGAGCAGTCCGATGGCGCCGCCGCCGGCCAGCAGCAGCACGAGGACGAACATCCGCACGAGTCGCTTCCGCCCCAGGACGAAATCGCAGAGTCGTTTCATGCTTCCAGGCCATCAAAGAGTTCTTCGGCGGCTCGGAGAGCGTTCTTAGAGATCTCTGTCAATCCCTCGCCGCCGTCCCCAACGACCCGTGATCGGGTGACACTTGCCAGGTGACTTCAACGACGCTGCGTGTCCTGGTTGTCGATGACGAGAGATATCTCGCGGATCTTGTGGCCACCGCTCTGCGGTACGAAGGGTTCGACACCGCGGTGGCCGGTTCGGGGAGCGCCGCCGCCGCGCAGGTGGAATCGTTCCGTCCGCATCTGATCGTGATGGACGTGATGCTGCCGGACGGTTCGGGGATCGACACCACCAGAAGGCTGCGGCAATCCGGGTGGGAGTCCCCCGTGATCTTCCTTACCGCCCGCGACGCCACCGAGGACAAGATCGCGGGACTGACGGTCGGCGGCGACGACTACGTCACCAAACCCTTCAGCCTGGAGGAACTGATAGCCCGGATCCGGGCCGTGCTGCGGCGCACCGCCCGCCCCGAGGAGCACACCAAGCTCGTCTTCGCCGACCTGGAGATCGACGACGAAGCCCACGAGGTGCGCCGGCACGGGGTGCCCGTCGAGCTGACCCCGACCGAGTTCAAGCTGCTCCGCTTCCTGGTCGCCCACGCGGGCCGGGTGCTGTCGAAACGTCAGATTCTCGACTACGTATGGGAGTACGACTTCGGCGGCAGTGACGCCGTGGTCCAGACGTACATCTCCTACCTCCGGCGCAAGATCGACGCCTTCTCCCCCCCGCTGATCCAGACGGTGCCGCGGATCGGCTATGTCATACGGGTCCAGGGCGCGGCCCCGCGGGAAGCGGACCCCCGATGACCCTGCGCGCTCGACTGGTCCTCGTGCTGGCGGGCCTGCTCGCCCTCGGCATGGCCCTCTCCGTCGGCTCGACCTTCGGGGCGCTCCAGGACTGGCGCAACGAGCAGAACGACAAGGTGCTGGTGGCGGCGGCGCGGCAGCTCCGCGACGACCTCGTCGAGCAGCACGCACAGGGCGGCGGTGCACGCGTCGCGCTGCCAAAGCGCGGCACGGATCCGCTGACCGCGGTCTGGAGCGCTTCGGCCGGGCAGGGGGACATTCCCTCCTTCTTCGAGATCCGGACCCGGGACGGCCAGATCGGGCAGACCACGGACTTCGGCGCGCGTCCCGGCCTGCCCCGCACCCTCCCGTCGGAGCTGTGGCCGGGCCGGCGGACGGGGAAGGATCCTTCCGGCGGCAGGTTCCACGAGGTGTCCGGGGCCGACGAGGACACGCGGTGGCTCCTCCACGCCTCCTGGATCCCCGACGGTTTTCTGCTCGTGGGCATGAGGACCGGCGTCTCCGACGAACTCATCTCCCGCACCGCCGTGGTCGCGGCGACCTCCGCCGTGGCCGCGCTGCTCACGGTGACGCTGCTCTCCTGGCGTGCCGTACGCCGCGGACTGCGGCCTTTGGAGTGCATCGCCGAGACGGCGGCGGCGATCGGTGGCGGGGACCTCGCCCGCCGGGTGCCGGAGGCCGGCCCGCGCACCGAGGTCGGCAGACTCGGGCGCGCGCTGAACGCCATGCTCGGCCAGATCGAGTCGGCGTTCGCGCAGCGCCGCCGGGCCGAGGAGCGGCTGCGCCGCTTCGTCGCCGACGCCTCGCACGAATTGCGCACCCCGGTGGCCACCATCCGCGGTTACGCGGAGCTGTTCCGCCGGGGTGCCGCCGGCCGGCCGGACGACCTGGAACAAGCCATGAACCGGATCGAGTCGGAGGCCCGCCGGATGGGTTCGCTGGTGGAGGAGTTGCTGCTGCTCGCCAAGCTGGACCAGGGGCTGCCGCTCGCGAGGGAGGCCGTCGATCTGACCGCGCTCGCCGCCGAGGCCGTCGACGACGCTCGGGTGCGTGCCCCGGGCAGTCCGCTCTTCCTCGAAACGGGCGGCGGCACACCGGTGGTCGTGCGCGGGGACGCGGACCGCCTGCGGCAGGTCCTCGCGAACCTGCTGGCCAATGTGCGGCACCACACGCCGGAGGGGACCGAGGCGAGGGTGCGGATCGGCCGGCTCGACGGCAGGGCGCTGATCGAAGTGGCGGACGACGGCCCGGGGATGGAGGACGCGCAGGCGCGACACGTCTTCGAGCGCTTCTACCGCGCCGATCCCTCCCGCGCCCGCTCGGCCGTGGATCCCGACGGACCCCGGCACGAAGGCTCCGGGCTGGGCCTGGCCATCGTGTCGGCCGTCGCCACGGCGCACGGGGGCGAGGCCGGCGTCACCTCCCGCCCCGGGAAGGGCGCGGTCTTCCGGGTGCTGCTGCCTTTGGCCGACGACGCCCGATGAACGCCACACGTCGCTGACGGGTTCCTTTCTTCTTCGCAGCCTTTACCGACAACGGAAAGGAGGGCAGTGAGTCATGCCCTCGAACAGAAGGACATTTCTCAAGAGATTACGCATGTCCCGCATACGGTGGGTGGCGGTGGGATCGGCGCCGGCCCTTGTCGCCGCCGCGCTCGTCTGGGCGGTGGCGCCCGACGGACCCGACCCGGTGCACCGAGAAGATCACCTGCTCACCGGGGCGGACGGAGTCCGGCTCGACGCCTCCTACTTCACCTCTCCCGGGAAGAGCAGGCGCCCCGCCGTGCTCCTCTCACACGGCTTCGGCGGCACGAAAGATGGTGAGCGCGACCGGGCCGAGCGGCTCGCCCGCGCCGGTTACGCCGTCCTGACCTACTCCGCCCGCGGCTTCGGCGCGTCCGGCGGCCGCATCGGGCTGAACGCGGCCGACGGCGAGGTGGCCGACGTCGGCAGACTCCTCGACTGGCTCGCCGGGCGCCCGGAAGTCCGGCTGGACGGCACCGGCGACCCGGTCGTCGGCGTCGCCGGGAACTCCTACGGCGGCGCCCTGTCGTTGCTCGCGGCCGGGCAGGACCCCAGGATCGACGCCGCCGTCCCGTCGAACACCTACTGGGACCTGCGGGAAGCGCTGTTTCCCGGCGGGGTGTTCAAGAAAATGTGGGCCGGAATCCTCTTCGGCCAAGGGCTGACCGATCCTCGCGACCCGCAGTGCGGGCGCTTCACCGCCGCGGTGTGCTCCGCGTTCCAGCGGTCGGCCGTCCTCGGCCGCGCGGACGCACGGACGGGGGCACTGCTGCGCGGGCTCAGCCCGGCCGCCCACGCGCGCCGCATCGCGGTACCGACGCTGGTGGTCCAAGGCCAGACGGACTCGCTGTTCCCCCTCGGCCAAGGGGACGCCATCGCCCGCGCGGTCGCGCGCAACGGTGCTCCCGTCGCCGTCGACTGGATCGACGGCGGCCATGACGGAGGGGACGGTGAGAGCACGCGGATCGCGGACCGTACCGTCGCGTGGTTCGACGCCCACCTGAAGAAGGACACCGAAGCCGCCGGAACGGGCCCGGCCTTCCGGATCAGCCGTAACAGCGGTAAGAACGCCGAGGACGGCACCCCTGTCCTGCAGGAGATCACCGCCGGTCGCTACCCCGGTCTCGACGGCACCGAGCAACGGACCGTACCCCTCGACGGCGAGGAGAAGACCCTGGCCAACCCCGCCGGAGGCAGCCCGCCGACCATCACGGCGGTGCCCGGACTCGGTGCGCTCACCCGGCTCACGGCCGCTCTCGGCAGCGGTCCCCAAGCAGGCCCGGCACTCGTCCCGCCCGCCCAGAGCGCGGTGTTCACCGGGCCACCGCTGGACGACGCGCTCCAGGTCACCGGCGCGCCCACAGTGGACCTCACGGTCCGCTCGAAGCGGACCGCCGTGCTCTTCGCCAAGCTGTACGACGTCGCCCCCGACGGGCGGCAGACACAGCCACGGCAGTCGGCCGCACCGGTCACCCTTGCGGACGGGAGGACCGCGCGGGTCTCCCTCCCGGCCCTGGACCACCGTTTCGCCCCCGGTCACCGGCTGCGGATCGTGGTGTCCACTACGGACCTCGGCTTCGCCTCACCAATCGAACCGGCCACCTACCGGCTGCGGGCCGGCGCGCTCACCGTGCCCGTCGTCCCCGCGCTCAAGGCCACCGTGACCAGCACCTTGCCCGGGTGGATCTGGCCGCTGCCCGCCGCGGCGCTCGCCGTGGCCGCGGCGCTCGCGCTGAACACCCGGCACCCGGCCCGCACCACCGCGCCGGACCCCGCCCTCACGGATGTGCCGCTCCAGGTCAGCGGACTCACCAAGAAGTACACCCACGACAGCGACCGGTACGCCGTTCGCCACCTGACGTTCACCGTCGAACGGGGCCAGGTGCTCGGCCTGCTCGGCCCCAACGGCGCCGGGAAGACGACCACCCTGCGCATGCTCATGGGTCTGATCCGGCCCGACGCCGGGGAACTGCGCATCTACGGACATCCGGTGCACCCCGGCTCCCCGGTGCTGTCCCGGCTGGGCTCCTTCGTGGAGGGAGCCGGATTTCTGCCCCACCTCACCGGGCGGCAGAACCTCGACCTCTACTGGCGGGCCACGGGCCGGCCGGTCGAGGACGCCCACGCCGAGCAGGCCCTGTCCCTGGCGGGGCTCGGCGACGCGCTGGACCGGGCGGTCCGCACGTACTCGCAGGGCATGCGGCAGCGGCTCGCCATCGCCCAGGCCATGCTCGGCCTGCCGGACCTGCTGGTGCTCGACGAGCCGACCAACGGACTCGATCCCGGTCAGATACGCGAGATGAGGGACGTCCTGATCCGCTACGCCGCCGAGGGGCGCACGGTCATCGTCTCCAGCCACCTGCTGGCCGAGGTCGAGCAGTGCTGCACCCATCTCGTGGTCATGGACCGCGGCGAACTGATCACCGCCGGGCCCATCGGGGAGATCGCCGGGGACGGCGACGAACTGCTGATCGGTACACCGGAACCGCCGGACGGCACGCTCACCGGCAAGGTCGCCGCGCTGCCCGGCGTCGGCGCCGTGACGGCCGCCGGCAACGGCCTTCTGGTCCGCCTCCAGGGCATGACCACGCCGGAACTGCTCGCGGAACTCGTCGGCATGGGCGTGGCGGTGGAGAGTGTCGGCCCGCACCGACGCCTGGAGGACACCTTCCTCACCCTGACCGGAGAAGACCGATGACCGCCGCCGCCACGGGGTACCGTCCCAAGCGCACCTTGCCCCTGCGGGTGGAGGCGATGCGCCAGTTCCGACGCCGCCGCACCCTGGTGTCGCTCGGTCTGGTGATCGTGCTGCCGCTCGTGCTGCTCGCCGCCTTCTCCATCGGCGGCCCACCCGCCGACGCCGACGGCGGCAGCCCCGGCCTGGTGCCCCTCGCCACCGCTTCCGGACCGAACTTCGCCGCGTTCGTGCTCTTCGCGTCCACCGGCTTCCTCCTTCCTGTGGTGGTCGCCCTGTACTGCGGTGACACCGTGGCCTCGGAGGCGAACTGGTCCTCGCTGCGTTATCTGCTGGCCGCCCCCGTGCCCCGCGCCCGCCTGCTGACCGGCAAGCTCGTGGTGGCCCTCGGATACGGGGCGGTGACGGTCGTGCTGCTGCCGGCCGTCGCGCTGGCCGCCGGCAGCGCCGCCTACGGATGGGGCGACGTCCAACTCCCGACCGGCGGTGTCATGCCGGCCTCGGACGTACTGTGGCGGATGACCGTGATCGCGGGATACGCGTACGGCAGCCTGCTCGTGGTCGGCGCGGCGGCGTTCTGGCTCTCGACGGCGACCGACGCCCCGCTCGGCGCGGTCGGCGGAGCCGTCGGCCTGTCCATTGTCTCCACCATCCTCGACACGGTCACGGCGCTGGGGCCGGTACGCGACTTCCTGCCGACGCACTGGCAGTACGCCTGGACAGACGTCCTGCAGCCCGAGGTCGAGTGGACCGGCATGGTCCAGGGGCTGGTGGTGTCCGTCTCGTACGCCGTCGTCTTCGTGGCACTGGCCTTCCGCGGCTTCTCCCGCAAGGACATCGTCTCCTGATGAGCACGGGGGGCCGGGCATGACCGCGGGCCGTGAGGCGGTTTACGCCCCACGGCCCGCGAGTGCCGTGTCCTTTCCCCGCCGCCTCAGATGATGCGACGGCCGCCCTCCGGCAGGCCCAGCACGGCGGCGGAGTTGAAACCCCCGGTGCCGCGGGCCACCACCAGCGCGGTGCGCAGCCCCGCCCGCTCCCGGGCATCGGTGACGACATCCAGATCGTCGCCGTCGTCGGCGGCCAGGTTCACCGACGGCGGCACCGTGTCCTGGGCAAGGGCGAGGGCCGCCCACGCCAGGTCGAGAGCCGCGCCCCCGGAATTGAGCCGGCCGGTGGCCGTTTTCGGTACGGCGACCGGCACCCCTCTCCGGCCGAAGATCTCGACGAGGGCGTCCGTCTCCCGGCGGTCGAGTTCCGGGTCCCCGGCTCCGTCGGCGAAGACCACGTCGATCTGCTCCGGAGTCAGCCCGGCCCGCCCGACGGCCTGGCGGATAGCCCGGGCCAGCTGCCGGTGGCCGGGCGCCGGATCGGTCGGGTGGTGCGCGTCATGGGTGGAGGCGGTGCCGAGCACCTCCGCGTACGGAGCGGGCGCGCCCCTGCGGGCCGCCCACGACGCCTCCTCCACCACCACCAGCGCGCCGCCTTCGCCGGGAACGTGTCCCGGGCTGTCCGGCGAGAACGGCCGGTACGCCCGGGTCGCGTCCTGTTCCGTGCCGAGGCCGTACTGCCGTGCGTGGCAGGCCATGGCGTACGGCGACAGGGGCGCCTCGGTACCGCCGACGACGACCGCTTCGGTGCCGCGGGCGATGAGCCGACGGGCCTGGGCGAGGGCGTCGAGACCGCCGGCGCCGTCGGCGACGATCACGCCGCAGGCGCCCTTGAGCTGGTCGCGGATGGAGAGTTGCCCACTGCCGGCGGCGTAGAACCAGCCGATCGACTGATACGCCGTCACCGCGTGCGGGCCCTCCTTCCACAAATGGTGAATCTCCCGCTGCCCAAAGGCGTTCCCTGCCGATGAACTCGCCGTCACCACGGACAGGTCAAAGGGGTCGTGCCGGTGCGGATCGAGGTCCGCGTCCTGGAGGGCAAGCCGGCCGGCGGCCAGCGCCATCCATGTCCAGCGGTCGGTCTGCACCCTCAGTTTGCTGTCGACGTACTCGGTCTCGTCGAAGCCGAGCACCCGGCCCGCGAGCCGCGAAGGCAGCCTGGAGGTGTCGAAATCCTCGATCCCGCCGATGCGGCCGACCCGTTCCAGGGTGCCCTTCCAGTGCTCGTGCACGCCCACGCCGGTGGGGGCGACCACGCCGATCCCGGTGATGACGCCGCGTCGTGCGCTCATGCCGCGCCGCCCTCCGGGCTCCTGGAGAACACCATGGCCGACTGGAATCCGCCGAAGCCGCTGCCCACGGACAGGGCGTGGTCCACCGTCGTCTCGCGTGCCGTGAGCGGTGTGTAGTCCAGGTCGCACTCCGGGTCGGGCGTCCGCAGGTTGGCCGTCGGCGGCACCACCCCCCGGTCGATGGCCAGTGCGCAGGCCGCCATCTCGATGGAGCCGATGGCGCCGAGCGAGTGCCCGATGACCGACTTGATGGAACTGATCGGCACCCGCCGCACCGCCTCGCCCAACGCGTACTTGTAGGCGGCCGTCTCGTGCCGGTCGTTCTGCCGGGTCCCGGAGCCGTGCGCGCTGATGTACCCGAGGTCCTCCGGATGCAGCCGGGCCTGCGCCATCGCGTCCTTGATCGCCTCGCCGAGTTCACGCCCGTCGGGGCGCAGCCCCGTCATGTGGAACCCGTTCGCCCGTGCCGCGTAGCCGGCGATCTCGCAGTAGATCCTGGCTCCCCGTGCCCTGGCGTGCCCGAGTTCCTCCACGATCAACACCGCGCAGCCCTCGCCGAGCACGAACCCCTTGCGGTCGGCGTCGAACGGCCGGGAGGCGAACTCCGGGCTCTCGTTCAGCGGGCTCGTCGCCCTGATGGCGTCGAAGCAGGCCACGGTGATCGGGGTGATCGGGGCGTCGGACGCACCGGCGATCATCACGTCCGCCTCACCGTCCTCGATCAGCCGCAAAGCGTGGCCGATGGCGTCGATTCCGGACGTACAGCCGGTGGACACCACCGCCGCCGGCCCGTGCGCGCCGAACCGCACGGCGAGCTCGGTGGCGGCACTGGACGGCACCAGTGCCTGGTACATGAAGGGCATCGTGTACCGCGGATCGACCTCCCACTCGCGCCCGTGGTCACTGGCGACGACGTACTCGTCCTCCAGCGTGATCGAGGCGCCGACCGCGGACCCCAGTGTGACGCCGATCCGGTCGGTGTCGGAGGCGGCGAGGTCGAGGCCGGAATCCTCCACGGCCTCGCCCGCCGCGGCCAGCGCGAACTGGGCGAACCGGTCGGTGCGCCGGATCTCGCGGGGAGACAGTCCGTGCGCGGAGGGGACGAAGTCGCACTCCGCGGCGATCCGTGAGCGGAAGGGGCCGGGGTCGAAGCAGGTGATCGTGCGGATCGCGGACGTGCCGCTGGTGATCCGGTCCCAGAACTCCTCCCGGCCCGACCCGCCTGGTGCGATGACTCCGATGCCGGTGACCACGGCCCGGCGTGCCGTGCCGGCGGTCACCGGATCACCGCCGGCCCGCCCGGGCCCGTCGTGATGGAGGCCGGGAGCGGCACGGCGGGGACGGCGAAACGGGCCTGGAGGCCCGGGCCGTCGGTGACGGCCGAGGCGGGAGCCGCATCCGAAGCCGTTCTCGGCGCCGAGGACGGGGGCGGGAAACCGAAGCCGTCCGACGGGGCCGTCCCGGCCGGGCCGCCGCCCGGGACAACACCGGCGGCGGCCGCCGGATCGCCGGGGCCGGATTCGGTGTCCACGTGCCCGAGACGGGGTTCGGGAGCGAGCGGTCCGATCTGGAAGACCACCAGGGCCTGTGCGTCGCCGGTGTTGGTCAGGCGGTGCCGGACGTTGCGCGGGATGTGCAGGGCCTGCTCGGCTCCCATCCGCACCGGTTTCCCGTTCAGATCGACCCGGATCTCCCCACTCGCGACGAACAGATACTCCTCCGAGTAGGGGTGATAGTGCTCGGACACCCCCTCCCCCGGCGCCAGCCGGACCGCTCCGCAGAAGCCCGCGGAGGTGCCCGCGTTCGAGGGAGCGAGGAGCGTGCGCAGGTCGCCGCCGCGCCGGGTGCTGGGTGGCACGTCGTCCCATCCCACCACCCGGCAACGCCCCTGTTCCACGCGCTCCTTGACGAGTTGCATCTGGATGGCGGTGTTGTGGTTGATGCGATCGGTCATCGCCGCCGTGTCAAGGGGCGCGTCAGGCCTCATCCGGAAGTCCTGGACCCAGCGCATCCGGGTGCTGTCCGGCCCGAGTTCCTCGTACGTCCAGGTGATGTTCATGAACTCGAAGGGCCCGGTCTCCACTCTGCGTGCCCTGACCACGCGCGCGGCCTTGTCCCAGTGACGCTCGGAGACCCAGGACCAGGCTCTGCCCTGCTCGTCCGGGTGCATGGTCAGCCGGAACGTGGCCGAGCCGGTGCCCTCCTCCAGGATCTCGATGCTCGCGTACTCGGAGAACAGTTCCGGCCAGTGCGGAAGGTCGTTGGTGCGCTCCCATACGTATGTGAAGGGTGCGTCGATGTCGATGGAGTTGTCGGTGTGGCCGATCATGATGGCACCCTTCGGTGTCAGGCGGTGGCGGACAGACGCGCGCCGATCAGCTTCTCGACGTCGGCGGGTGTGCTCTCGGGAGTGATCTCCTCCTCGATGTCGATGCCGTACCGGCTCTTGATCCGGCTCGCCAGCTCGACACGTGCCAGCGAGTCGAGGTCGAGTTCCTCGAAGGACCTGGCGAGCGCCGCCTGACCGAGTGCCGGGTCCAGGCCGACCGCGGCCAGCATCCCGGTGAGTTCGTCCTGCACGGACGTGGATGACGTCATGGCTTTTCCCCCGTCGGTAAAGGTGTGGAGGTCGAAGTGTGGATGCGGAAGCGGAGCGAGCGCGCCTCCGTGAAGCAGTCCCGCATGGGCTTCACCAGGTCCCGGTGCTCCCGGGACTTCTCCCAGGCTTCGAAATCCTCGATGTCACGCCACTCGCTCGTGATGAGCCACTGCTCGGGGTCGGTGGCCGACTGACAGACCTGGTCCTGGATGTGGCCGGCGACTCCCCCGGCGACCTGGAACCGGATCGTGTCGTAGGCGTCCAGGAACTCCCGCTGCCGTGCGGCCGGGACCCGGACCAGGAAGACCACGCGGGCACCCGCGCTCACCGGGACGGCCTTGTGACACCCGGCGGGGGACCGCCGGCCAGCGCGGAAGTGAAGCCGAACCTCCCGACGACCGGCATCACGCTGCCGTACATGCCGTCGGAATCCTCGCTGGTCAGGAAACGCACGGCGCGGGCCACCAGTTCGGCGTCGACCGTGAGCGCGGGATCGACGTGTGGCATCTCCTCGCGCGTCTGTGGGGTGTCCACCAGCGTCAGCGAGATCGCGTTGGCGTGGATCCCCCGGTTCTTGACCTCATGGGCCATCGAGCGCATCCAGGTGACCAGGGCCGCCTTGCTCGCCGCGTACGCGGACATCGCGGCCAGCGGTTCGTCCGCGAGCGGAGTGCCGAAGTAGACCAGTTTCCCGCCCTCGGTGAGATGGGGCAGGACCGCCTGGGTGGCCACCACCGCTGACAGGAAGTTCGCCGTGAGCAGGTCCTCGTACGCGGACACGTCGGTGAGCATCAGCGGTCCCACGGCGAAGCCGCCCACCAGATGCACCATGCCGTCCAGAGAGCCGAACCGCGCGGCCGCCTCGGCCGCCGCGTGCTGGGCGCCGTCCGGCCGACCGGTGTCGGCCACCAGGACGTCCACCTCGCCCGGTCCGTCCCAAGCGGCGGCGTTCCCGGCGAGTGCGGTCAGCCGGGCGGCGTCGCGCCCGGTGAGCAGGAGCCGGTCGCCGCGCTCGACCAGGGCGCGCACCGTGGCGGGACCGAGCCGGCCGGTGGCACCGGTGACGAGCAGAGCGCGCGCGGCGCTCATGTGTCCTGCTCCCCGAAGACCGCCACACGGGTGGTGACGTGCTCCATCATCGCCTTCTGGAAGAAGGCGCGGGCTCCGGCCGGTGACGACAGGTCGCGAGGCTCGACCAGGAACTCGTCGAGCCTGCGCTCCAGTTCCTGGATGGCGGGCTGCCGCGCGAGGTGGGCCATGACGCGGGGCAGACTGCCGTCGATCTCCATGACGCGGACGACCAGGCCGTCCTTCATGAAGATCGAGGTGCCCAGCAACCGGTCCCCGCCGGAGGTGATCCACTCCGGCGGCGAGTAGCCGGCCAGCAGGTCCTTGACCACCGCCTCGGTGCCCGGCTTGACCTGGAAGCCGATCGCGTAACGCTCCATCAAAGGTCTTCTCCCTGACGTTCGAATGTGGGAACGGCCGATTGCCACCGGCCACGGCCAGCGTGCCGGTCGGCCTCCTCCCGGGTCTTCCAGCGGCCGGACGAGATTCGATCTCCTTACTCGGGAGGAGCTCTCCCCTGCCCGGGGGCCTCTCCTCCTGGCAGGGGCCCTCTCCTCCTCCCGGTGGTCGGCCGGTTCGTCCCCGCGCGGGAAGACGCCGGCCTCGGCGCCGCCCTAGCGTTCCCGGCAGTGCGGCGCGCCTTCCCCCGCCGCGGCGCTCCCCCTCCCGCCCTTCCGCGGGCGCGGCCCGCGCCCGAACCGACAGAGGAGACGTGATGACCGGCGAGCACGACGAGATCGTCGTCATGGGCGGCGGAATAGCCGGGCTGACCACCGTGCTGGCCCTGCGGGCCGCGGGCATCCGGGCCAGGGCGTACGAACGCGCGCCGGTCCTGCGCGCCGCCGCGTCGGGCAACGGCCTGGTCATCTGGCACAACGCCGTGCTCGCGCTCCGCGCGATCGGTCTGGACACGCACCTGGACGACATCGGGGCAAAGCTGCGCCGCTACCGGTTCCGCTCCCGGCGCGGCGGCGGCCTCGCGGACTGGTCCGTCGAGGACGGTGCCCGTCGGCACGGTGCCCCCGCCTACACGGTGAGCCGCCCCGCCCTGCACCGGATGCTCAGCGAACTGGTGGGCGACGACCTGGTTCTGGGCGCCCGGTGCGAGGACTTCGCGGAGGACACCGACGGCGTGACGGTGCGCTTCGACGACGGCCGGGAGATCCGCGGCCCGCTCCTGGTCGGAGCCGACGGACTGCGGTCGACGGTGCGTCGCCGGCTGATGCCGTACGAACCCCCGCCCCACTACGCGAAGATGACGGCATGTCAGGGCACCACGCGGATGCCGCTCGACAAGGTCCCGGCCGGAGTGTTCGTCAACACCTTCGGCGAGGGTTCCTGGTTCGTCTACTACCGGCTCGGTGACGACTCCGTCTACTGGGACGCCGTTCTCAACGACCGCACCAGCCGCCGTCTCGGCGGCAGCGCGCGCTCCCTGGGCCTCGGCACCCGGGAGGCGCTGCTGCGCGAGTTCGGCCACTGGCCGGCCCCGGTGCCGGCCCTGATCCAAGCCACCGGCGAGGACGAGATCCTGCCGGTCGACATCTACGACCGCGACCCCGTGGAGCGCTGGAGCACCGACCGGGTGACCCTGGTCGGCGACGCCGCCCAGCCCATGACCTTCAACCTCGGCCAGGGCGCCAACCAGGCCATCGAGGGCGCGATCGTCCTCGCCCAGTGCCTGTCGTCGGCCGGAGACGACACCGCCGCCGCCCTGGCCGCCTACGAACGGCGCCGTATCGGCCGGGCGGTGCGCATCGCCCGGCGCTCCCGGACGAACGGTGTACTCAGCCGCCGACGGAACCCCGTCGTGTGCCGGTCGCGCGACGCGTTCATGCGGGTGGCCTTCGACCGGCTGGTGTACCGCAAGACCTACCAACTCACCATGGACACCGACGTCGGCGATTTCCCTCTTCACCCTCGAATGTCGAAATCTTCGTGAAGCGCACCAGCCGTTTCCGTCGGCAACGTGCGCTCATCAGCAGCACCGGACCACAGGAGGACACCCACCGATGACCACCGATACCCGCCCCACCAGCGGAGTCAGCCGGACCGCCGTCATCATCGCCCAGGCGCGTGCGACCGAGAACGCCCGTACCGACCGGCTGTTCGCCGACCCGTACGCGCAGTCCTTCGTCGACGCCGTCGGGTGGATCCAGGTCGCCGAGGCGGGCCGCATGAACCAGGGCCACTTCGTCCTGCGCACCCGCTTCTTCGACGACTGGTTCCGGGCGGCGGCCGAGGGCGGGTGCCGTCAGGCCGTCTTGATCGCCGCCGGACTGGACACCCGTGCCTTCCGCCTCCAGTGGCCGGAAGGGTTCCGGCTCTTCGAGATCGACCTGCCCGGTCTCATGGCCTTCAAGGAGGCTGTGCTGGGTGTGCGCCGGGCCGAGCCGTCCTGCGACCGTACGGTGGTGCGCGCCGACCTCCGGGGTGACTGGCCTGCGGATCTGCTCGCCGCCGGCTTCGACCCCCGGCGGCCGACCGCCTGGCTGATCGAGGGCCTGATGATGTATCTGGAGCCGACCGACAACGACCGTCTTCTGGAACGCGTCGGAAAGCTCTCCGCTCCCGGCAGCCGGCTGGCGATCGAGCACATCAACAAGGAGTACACGGAACTGCCCCAATTGCGGGCCGTCCACGAGCGGCTCCGCAAGGTCGGCGCTTCCTGGCGGTCCACGATCCAGACCCCGTCCGCCTGGCTCGCCTCACACGGCTGGTCGGCGACGGTGGTCCCGCAGACCGAACTGGCCGCCCGGCACGGCCGCCCTGTACCCGAGCTGACCGACCCGGACACCGTCGGGGACGCCAGGATGTGGCTGGTCGAGGCGACGAGGAATGTGCCGGCCGACTCGTGAGCGAGCGTCTGCCCACCTCGGTGGCCGCGACCGGGACCGGCCCGGCGAGACCGCCGACCAGACCACGGCGCCCTGCCGTCGCGCGTGGCAGGGGCCTGGCACGCCATCACCGTCACGGGTTTCTGCGCGACCGGCCATCTGGTGGCCTTTCCCGTGCGTATCCCGGACACCGGGCGCGTCGGCGGCAAGGGCCACAGCTCCCAAGTGATCCGGGCCTGGCCCAGACGGCGCGGTATCGGCAACCATCCCGGTACGGTCCGACCGGCTCCGCGACCGGCGCCGGCGCGGCCGCCGCGGCGGGCGCCCACCTGCCGTCGACAAGCAGCTCCACAAGAGACGCAACGTAGACGCGTCCCCAGGGCCCGTACGGCTCGGACACATTCCGCCAGGGGACACCGGTCCGCGTCCGCCGGCGTATGCCGTCGATCAACTGTCGGCGGGGCCGCACCGGCGGACGGCCGGGCTTGATGCTCCGCGACAAGAGGCATCGGTGCCGGCGTCGGCAATGCCCGCACAGGCCGGATAGCCACGGCAAGCGGGAGAGCTCGATGGTGACAGCGGTCACGACGGAAACGCAGGCGCTCAGCACAGCGCGCTACCGCGCTATGGCGCTCGCAGCCACCACGCCTTGCTTGCCGTTCGCACGTTTCCGCTCGCGGATGACCGTCGCGGGTGCAAACCGGTGCGCTGCATCCGTCACGCGACTCGGAGATCGGCACAGTGACCCTCACCCTCGTCACCGACCACCCTGCATGGGGCGAAGACCCGTACGGACAGCGCGTGCACCTGGTCGAGTACCAGGGCGCTCCCTGGACGAGGTGTGCTCGCCGGTCCAGGCCGTCACGCTGCGCCCGGCCGGCACAGACGGCAACGGCCAGAGCCCACCGCTCCTGACCGTGGCGCACAGCGCCTTGCCCGCGCCCCATACGGCCACGACCCTGGTGCAGTGGCTCGCCTCCCTGGGCACGGTGCAGCGGCTGACGAACCCGAGCCTGTGGGACGCGATCACCACCGCGATCCTGCGGCAGGTCGTGCGCGCGGACCAGGCCCGCCGTGTCTACAGCGCCTGGTGCCAAGAACACGGCCTGGCCGTGCCCACCCCTGTCGGTGTCCTGTCCCTGTGTCCGGCCCCCGAGACCGTACTGGGCCTGAGCGACCAGCAGTTCACGGAGGTTGGCACGACGTTCCACCGCACCGTGCTGCGCGCCCCGGCCACCGCCTACCGCGCGCACCACCACTCATGGGAACATCTCGGCCCGGACGGCCTTGTCAAAGCTCTGCAAGAGGTGCCGCGGATCGGCCCGTGGACAGCGGCGGCCGCCGACTACACCGGTGACTTCGCGGTCTACCCGCACGGCGATCTCGCGGTGCGCACCTGGACCCGCCGCGCCGACCCCGACCATCCCTTCCCCGGCGGCGAGCGTGCCTTTACCCGCCCGCTGGCGCCGCCTGGCCAACGAGGACCGTGCGCACCTGCACGCCCTGACCTTGTTTACCCTGACCTGGGGGAGCCATGTCCGCACCGCACAGCCAGGAGACACCCCGCACCCGCCCGCTTGACCCCATCGCCGGCGCGGACCGATCCCGCACCCTGGACTCCTTGTTCGTCAACGCTCCTTACGCGACTACGCCCTGCGCCCCCGGGTCAACGACTACACGTTGCCCGTGCTCGGCATGGCCTACATCGCCACCTACGCCCACCAGGCCGGCTTCGATGTGGGTGTGCTGGACGCCGAGGCCCACGGCCTCGGCCTCGCACAGACCACCGACCTGATCAACACCGCCCGGCCGCGCTGGGTGGGCATGAACCTGCTGGCCCCTCCGTACGAGCTGTCCGCCCGCATCGCGGCCGGGCTCGTCGACGGCATCGCCCTGGTCGTCGGCGGGCGCCAACCGCTCTGGCCGCCCTGACCGACCAGCTGCGCGGTCGCGGCGAGACGGTCCACGCCACCACCGAGCCCTCCCGCAACCCCTCGGGGGAGTTCACCCGTACCCACGCCGACCGCCTCCACGGCCGCGCCCTGGCCTGCCTCTTCGCCGCCGACCGCTACCACCACCCGCGCACCGAGATACAGCCTCGCCTGGCCGCCGGTGACACCGTCGTGTACGACCGCTACCTCGCCTCCACCCTCGTCGTCCAACGGCTCGACGATGTCCCGGAAACCTTCCTGCTCGCCCTTAACGCCGACATACGGCTCCCGGACCTGGCGGTCGTCCTGACCGCCGCCCCCGGAACCACCGCCGCCCGGCTGGCCCGCCGCGGCGCTCACCACCGCTTCGAGAAGGACGCCGGAGCCGCCGCCCTGTTCACGCCGGCTCCGCCGGCGGCCCCCGCCACACGGTCCACGAGCGGCGCGTCCGCGTTCGGACGAACGGTGGTCGCGCCGAGCAGGGCTCCGTCCTGGCCCCGCTGTGTGGCGATCACCTGGCGGCTCGCCCGGGCCTCGGCGATCCGCCGGCGGTCCCTTGGGTCGATCGTGAACGCCTGGTGGTCGGCGTACCGCGGGTGGGCTGTTCGTTGTGCTTCGGTCAGCCGGGTGGGAATCAGGCGCAGCCACCGGCCCTCGTCCGACAGGGCCCCGTTGCGGAGGGTGATGCCGCCGTTCGGCGCGTACACCACCTGCTGGCTGGCGACTCCGGCGCCGGTCCCCTGCCATACGACGGTGGTGTCGTCCAGCCAGGTCGCCGCCGACGTGGCGAGGTCCAGGCCGAACGCTCCGCCGAGAGTGGGAGTGAGGTAGGCGGGGTCTCCGGCCACGCGCCAGACCTCGTGCCCGTAGAGGGAGAAGTCGAGCGTCTCGTCGACCGGGACGTCCTTCTGCTCCTTCTTGTGCAGGAGGTAGCTGAGCGATTGCGCGCCACCGGTCAGCGGGACCTCGAAGACCAGGCCGAAGGAGTCCCGGCCCGCGGGGCGCACCGGGTCGTTCCACTCCGGGGGGTTCGCCGCTCCCGTCCAGGGATGCAGGCCCCAGCCGTCGTAGTCGCCGTCGGCCCGGTGGTAGTGGATGACCGCCTTCGCCGGGTCCTGTTCCGGGTACGCGCCCGGGGGCCGGGTCGTGGTCACCGCGTCGCTCCCCTGCTCCGTCCACACTTCCGGTGCGACGCTCAGGCGCAGGGTGTGCGGTGGGCCGTCGGGCACGCCGTCCTTCTCCACGGTGAAGGAGATCGCGTCGGCGCCCCGGGCCGGGGTGAGCCAGGCGAACGCTCCGTACGCGTCCCGGCCGGTGAAGTCGGCGGTCCGGCCGTCGGCGGTCCGCAGTCGCAGGCCCGTGTGGTCGCCGTCGGTCCGCCGGTGGTGGACGACGGCCCAGTGGCGGGCCGCCGTCGGTTTCTCCACTACCGGTGGCCGGCCGGCGGTCGTGGCGGCGCGGTCGCTCGCGGTCCGGCCGGCGCTGTCGACGACGACCGCCTTGTACCGCAGCGGCGTTCCGGCCGCGATGTCCGCGGTGATGTTGTGGGTGACCCGGTAGGGGGCGTGGTCGGCGGTGCCGAGTGTCTTCCAGGGGCCGTTGCCGGCCTGGGCCGCGAAGACGACCCGGTGGTATCCGCCGCCGCGGACGTCGGCGGAGATCTCCGCGGTGCCGGTGACGCCCGCGGCCGGGGCCCGAAGCGCCAGGGAAGGCGCGGCCGTCGGCGGGGCCGGCGGCCGGGCCGCCTTGTACACGGTGGCCGACAGGGCCGGCACGGTCACGGTGATCTTCCCGTTCCCGTCGCTGCGCACCCTGCCCGTGGTGCCGTACAGCGCCTGGTAGGGCGTGTGAGCCGCACCGGTCGGCAGGGTGACGGTCCTGTCCTCGCGCGCGTTGTTGACCGCGACCAGGTAGTCGCGGCCCCGTCGTACGTCGGTGCGGGAGAAGGCGTACACGGAGCCCTGGGACAGGCGCTCGGTCTGGACGCCGTCGCGCAGGGCGGGGTGGTGCCGCGTCAGCCGGGAGAGGGCGGCGACGGCCCGGTAGAGGGGGTGGGCGGTGTCGTACGCGTCGAAGGCCCCGGTGCGGTCGGTGCCGATCCGGTCCTCGTCCAGGTAGTCGGGGACTTTCGAGGCGAACATCGTCTGGCGGGCGTCCGCGTCACCGCCGGAGCCCGTGAATCCCTGCTCGTCACCGGAGTAGACGACCGGGTTGCCCCTCGACAGGAACATCAGCTCGTGGGCCAGGCGGTCCCGTCGCAGCAGTTCGGCGTCGTCGGCGCCGGGGTTGTCCTGGCTGACGAAGCCGCCGACGCGCCCCATGTCGTGGCTGCCGAGGAAGGTGACCTGGCTGTAGGCGTTGGTCCGGTCCGTGCTGTACCGGTAGTCCTGCGCGAAGACGCGGGCGAGGTCGGCGGCGGGTCCGCTTCGGGAGGCGAAGTCGCGGGCCGCGGCCTGGAACGGGAAGTCCAGCGTCGCGTCGAGCCGGCCCTGGGTGACGTAGGGGGCGGTGAGGGACGCGTCCGCCGAGAACGCCTCGGCGAAGAGGAAGAAGTCCCGGCGGCCGTGCCGTGCGGCGTACCGGTCGAGTGCCGCGGCCCACTGCGTCCAGAAGGCCATGTCGACGTTCTTGGCCGTGTCGACCCGGAAGCCGTCCACGTCGAAGTCGTGGACCCATTTCTGGTAGATCCGCTCCATGCCGCGTACGACCTCGGGCCGCTCGGTCCACAGGTCGTCCATGCCCTTGAAGTCGCCGTACAGGGCGCTCTCCCCGGCGAAGGTGGAGTCGCCGCGGTTGTGGTACAGGGACGGGTCGTTGAGCCATTCGGGTACCTTGCGGTCCCGCGGATCGGTGGAGGGCCGCGGAGTGTAGGGCGCGCCGTCCCGGTCCGCGCGGCGCGTACCGGTGCTGTCGTCGAAGGGGCGGCCGTGCGCGTCCAGGTAGGGGTAGGCGCCCTTGCCGCGGTATCCGTACCGCTTCTCGGCGTAGTCGATGGTGTCCGCGGTGTGGTTGGTGATGACGTCGAAGAAGACCTTCATGCCCTTGGCGTGGGCCTTGTCGATGAGTTCCGACAGGTCGGCCTCGGTCCCGAAGTGGGGGTCGACCCGGGTGAAGTCGGTGATGGCGTAGCCGTGGTAGTTGGCGCCGGCCCTGCCGTCGTGGACCGTGACGGGCTTGTTCTTGAACACGGGGGCGAGCCAGATGGCGGTGGTGCCCAGACCCTTGATGTAGTCCAGGTGGTCGATGACGCCCCGGAGGTCGCCGCCCTGGAAGAAGTGCTTGTCGGTGGGGTCGTATCCGGTGGCCGTACGGTCGCCGGTCAGTCCTCCTCGGTTGTTGGCCGGGGACCCGTCGGCGAACCGGTCGGGCAGGAGCAGGTAGAACTGCTCCCTGCCGGCGGACGGGCGGTCCGGTTCCCGGGCGAGCCGGGCGTCCGAGGGCGGTGGGGGCGGCCCGACGGCCGCCGCCGGGGGCGCCGCGGATGTCAGGGCCGTGGCGAACAGTGCGAGGGCCAGGGCGGTTGCCTGAGGTCTGTGTCCGGCCATGTGACGCCTCTTCTCGGTGTCTTGGTGACGGACGCGGAGGGGCCGCCGCCCTGCCACGGGGCGCGGGACCGCCCGGCACCGGGGAGGTGGCGCCGGGCGGTCGTTCCGGTGACCGCCGTGTGCCGGCGGCGGCCGGGGTGCGTCGCGCGGGGCGGCTGTCAGTCGCGCCAGGTGTCGTTCAGTGTGATGCCGCCACCGGAGGGGACGGTGGTCCTGCGGTTGGCTCCGCCCTCCCAGGTGACGTGGCCCGCCGCGTCCTTGCGGAGGTACTTGTAGGCGATCGGCGTGCCCGCGGGCAGCTTCACGTCGAGCTTCCAGACGGGGTAGCCCGCGGGGTCCAGCTTGAGGGCCTTGGAGGGGTTCCAGTTGCCGAGGGCGGGGTGGCCGCCGGTGACGTAGATGCCCTGGCCCCACTGGGTGGTGGCGTTGACGTGGAAGGAGATTCCGGTGGCCGGTGCGGGCTGGTCGGTGCCGTCGCAGGTCCTCGCGCCCACGTGCAGGGCGAGGGCCGTGTCGGCGCCCAGGGTGGCGGTGAACCGTCCGGAGGAGTCGACCGTGACGCCCTTGCCGGTCTGGACGTCGCAGTAGGCGCCGGCGGGCAGGGAGGTCTGGAAGGTGCGGGTGAGCGGGGCGCCCTCGTGGTTGATGGCGACGTACGCCTTGTCGCCGCGGCCGAAGGCGATCCGGTTGCCGCCGTTGTCCCACCAGTTGGTCACCGGTGTGCCGCCGGCCGTGTTGCGGAACTTGACCATGCTCGCGATCTCGCGCCAGGCGTGCTGGCACTTCCAGCCGCCGGTGTAGCAGGCGGTGGCCCGCCCGTCGTTCGGGCCGCCGGCGTCCTTGTCGGTGAACTCGTAGCCGGAGTGGACGTCGGGGGAACCGTAGGGCCAGGCCAGCATGAAGACGTGGGCGAGGGTGTAGTTCGCGCCGTCCTTGTAGTTGAGGGTGTTCCCGATGCGTTCGGTGTCGTGGTTGGTGACGAACACGGACGCCTTGTCGCCGCGGACGTAGTTCCAGCCCTCGCCGAAGTTCTTCAGGTGCGCGAGCTTCTCTTTGGTGAAGACCCGCTTGAGGTCGTAGGCGTAGGTGAACTCCTGGACATCGCCGGTGCCGTAGTACTCGGGCGGCTGGACGTCCTCGCCCGGGGCCCCGATGGTCTCCTGCCGCCAGGGGACGCCGGGGTCGGTGAGCCGGGACTTGATGGCGGCGAGGTCGCCCGCGGGGATGTGCTTGGCCGCGTCGACGCGGAAGCCGTCGACGCCCAGGGAGAGCAGGTCGTTCAGGTAGCCCGCGGTGGTCTTGCGGACGTGTTCCTCACCGGTGTCCAGGTCGGGCAGGTCGCCCATCTCGCAGTTCTGGGACTCCCAGCGGTCCCGGTAGTTGACGATCTTCTTGCGGCAGGTGTCCAGGTCGGCACCCGAGTAGGTGCCGGGGTAGTCGTACTTGCTGAAGGGCGAGCCCGCGGAGCCCGTGCCGGAGGCGTTCGCCATGTGGTTGATCACGACGTCGGCGATGACCTTGACGCCTGCCGCGTGACAGGTGTCGATCATGCTCTTGAGGTCCGAGCGGTTGCCGAGTTTGGTGCCGATCTTGTAGCTGACGGGCTGGTACGCCGTCCACCAGGGGCTTCCCGCAAGGTGCTCGTTCGGTGGGGAGATCTGGACGTACCCGTATCCGGCGGGGCCCAGCTCGTCCGTGCAGGCTTTCGCCACCGACGTGAAGTGTCTTTCGAACATCACCGCGGTGACGTCCTTGCCGCCGGGCGCACTTGCCTGTGCCGGCGTCGGGGCCGTGACGGCCACAGCGGCTCCTGCCACGAGGGCAAGTGCAGCGGCCACGGTCTTTCTGGCCATGGTGTGCTCCAGTCTGAGGGGGTGGGGGTCGGCCTCGGTGGGCAACGCGCCATGCCGGACAAGGCGGGACTGATTTTTGCTGCAAGATTTTGCGATCGAGACCGTACGGCGCCCCTTACCGCTGGTCAACCCCTCGCCGGAGATTCCCAGTTCACCGAGGTGGGAGGTGAACCGTGAACGTGCAAACTCTTTCGCAAGTGTTTCAGCGCTGTTACCTTCAACGCACTCCGGCCCGCGGCCGAGGGGATGCGGCAGGTTGTCCCCTACGCGCCCGGCCGACCGGGCCGGAGTGTCCGGCGCCGCGCTCCCCCGCTCCTTCCACCCCTCAGACGGCCTCGAACAAGGGCGCCCACCACCGCCGGTGGGCGCGGTACCAGTCCACCGTGGCGGCCAGCGCCTGATCGAAGTCGGCCCGCGGCCGGTATCCGAGCTCCACGGCGATCTTGCCGTGGTCCACCGCGTAACGGCGGTCGTGGCCCTGGCGGTCCCTGACGTGCGCGATGCGGTCGGGGCCCGCGCCGCACCGGCGCAGCAGCCGGTGCGCGAGGTCGAGGTTGCTCAGGGACGTGCCGCCCCCGATGTTGTACGTCTGTCCGGCCCGCCCGGCCGTGCGTACCAGCTCGATCGCCCGGACGTGGTCGTCCACGTGCAGCCAGTCGCGGACCTGCCGGCCGTCTCCGTACACCGGGAGGCTGCCGCCGGTCAGCGCCGCGGCCAGGAAGCGCGGAACGGCCTTCTCCGGGTGCTGGTACGGGCCGAAGTTGTTGGAACAGCGGGTCACCCGTACGTCCATCCCGTAGGTGCGGTGGTGGGCGAGGGCGACGAGGTCCGCCGCGGCCTTGGACGCCGCGTAGGGCGAGCTGGGCCTGAGCGGGTCCTCCTCCCGTGCGGCGCCTTCGGGTATCGAGCCGTAGACCTCGTCGGTGGAGATGTGCACGAAGATCCGCACCCCGTTCCGCAGCGCCGCGTCCAGCAGGGTCTGGGTGCCCACGACATTGGTGCGGGTGAAAGGAGAGCCGTCCTCGATGGAGCGGTCCACGTGCGACTCCGCCGCGAAGTGGACGATCTCGTCGTGCCCGGCCGTCAGACGCCGCACCGTCGCGGCATCGCAGACGTCCCCCTCGACGAAGGCCAGACCCGGGTGGCCGCTCACCGGATCGAGCCGGGCGAGGCTGCCCGCGTAGGTGAGTTTGTCCAGCACGGTGATCGCGACGCCGGGCGGTCCCGACGGGCCGAGAACGGCGCGGACGTAGGCGGATCCGATGAACCCGGCGCCACCGGTGACGAGGATGCGTGACGTCATGAGGGGAGCTGCACCTTACTGTGATCGCCGATGACGAGACGGTGGGCCGGGTGCGGGCGGGGCGCCGCGGCCACGACCGCCCCGCTGCCGATCAGCGACCGCTCGATGCCAAAGGCGCCTTCCAGGCACGCGCCCCGCAGCAGCACGGAGGAGTCGACCGCGCTGTCCTCGATGCGGCAGTCCTCGGCGACGCAGGTGTACGGGCCGACGGTGGAGTTGCTGATCACCGCGCCCGGGCCGACCACCACGGGCCCGACGATCCGGGACCCCGTGACCACGGCCCCCTCGGCGATGCGGACCCGGCCCACCAGGACGCTGTCCGGGTCGACCTTGCCGTCGACGCCGCCCGTCATCCGGTCCAGGACGTGCCGGTTCGCCGCCAGCAGGTCGTCCACGCTGCCGGTGTCGCGCCACGGCCGGGTGGTCGTCTCCGCGCGGACGTCCAGGCCCTGTTCGATCATCCACTGCACCGCGTGGGTGATCTCCAGCTCACCCCGTCCGGAGGGGCGGATGGCGCGCACCGCGTCGTGCACCGCGGGGGTGAACGCGTAGACGCCGACCATGGCGAGATCGCTGCGGGGGTGCTCCGGTTTCTCCTCCAGCCGGCGCACCAGCCCCGCGTCGTCGATCTCCGCCACGCCGAAGGCGGTCGGGTCGGGCACCGGGGTGAGCAGCAGCCGGGCGGCGTCCCGGCCGGCGGCGGCACGCCGGACGAAGCCCGCGATCCCGTCCTCCAGGTAGTTGTCCCCGAGGTACAGCAGGAAGTCGTCGTCCGCCAGGAAGTCCCGCGCGATCGCCACCGCGTGGGCCAGGCCGAGGGATGCGGACTGGCGGAGGTAGGCGACGCGCAGCCCGAAGGCGGACCCGTCCCCCACCGCGCGGCGGATGGCGTCGCCGTGGTCGCCGACCACCACCCCCACGTGCTCGATACCGGCTTCCGCTATCGCCTGCAGGGCGTAGTGCAGCACCGGTCGGTTGGCGAGGGGGAGGAGCTGCTTGGCGCGGGTGTGCGTGAACGGCCGTAACCGGCTGCCGGTGCCTCCCGCCAGGACGAGGGCTTTCACCTCGGCCACCGATGTCGCGGAAGCGGCGGGGTCTGTTGTCTCACGGATCTCTCCTCGAACGAAGGTCGCGGTGTCACCGGTGAAGCGGCTTTTGACTCAAGCAGAAGCTGTATCTGACACGCAAGACCGCTCGGAAACTTGCAGCAATTTCTTGCAGCGATGAGTGATTGATGTTTGACTCACCTCCGACGCCACCCAACGGCGCCATATGGCACAGCAGTTCGCCCAGAAGGGTGGGATCGGCAGTGACGGGTCAGCACCAGATGGAGCGTCTGGAGCGCGAGGCCGGGCATCTGGCCCCGGGCGCATCGGACGAGGCGGCCGTCGGGCGCCGGGTCTTCGCCGAAGGGCACGGTCCGGTCCTCACGGACCTCGACGGCAACCAGTACCTGGACTTCGCGGCGGGCACCCTGACCCAGTCGCTGGGGCACGGACACCCCGAGGTCGTGGAGGCGCTGACCGAGCAGGCCCGGCGCCTGTGGAACGTGCACGACTCGGCGACGCCCGACCGCGCCGCGCTCCTGGAACTGCTGGCCAGGCTGCTGCCCGAGCAACTGAACACCTACGCCCTGCTCTCCACGGGGGCGGAGGTGGTCGAGGCGGCGTTACGGGTGGTGCAGGCGACCGCCCCGCCCGGCCGCAACCGGATCGGAGCCCTGCGCGGCGGCTTCCACGGCAAGACGATGGGCGCGCGGATGCTCGTGCACTGGGACGTCGGGCATCAGGCGTTCGCCGGCAACTCCGTCCTCGGCTACTCCGCCTACTGCTACCGCTGCCCCCTGGAACTGAGCCACCCCTCGTGCGGGCTGCGCTGCGCCACCCTCGTGCGCAAGCACATCACCGACAAGCCGAACGTCTCGGCGCTGGTCTTCGAACCCGTCCTCGGCGCGGCCGGGGTCGTCGTGCCGCCCCCGGGGTACTGGGAGCAGATCGCCGCAGCCTGCCGGGCCAACGGGGTGCTCCTGGTCGCGGACGAGGTGATGACCGGCGGCGGCCGGACGGGCACGTTCCTGGCGAGCGAGCAGTTCGGCATCGAACCGGACCTGGTCACCCTGTCAAAGGGCCTGGCCAGCGGGTTCCCGTTCGCGGTCCTGGCGGGCCGCGCGGAGCTGCTGCGCCACCCGGCGGCCTCGGTGCCCGGCGCCTACTCGGCGACGTACGGCGGCAACCCGCTGGGCATCGCCGCCGCGCGGGCCACCCTGGAGGTCGTCGAACGCGACCGCCTGGTCGAGCGCGTCCGCGTCCTGGGAGAACTGCTGCACGAGCGGCTGTCCGCCCTGCCGGCCCGCTTCGAGAACCTCGGCGACGTGCGCGGCCTGGGACTGCTGTACGGGCTGGAGTTCGTCACGGACCGGCAGAGCCGCGCACCCGCACCGCACCTCGCCCGGGCCGTGTACGCACGCGCGCTCGACCTGGGCCTCCGGGTGGCCCTCGGCGGACACATCCTGCGGCTGGCCCCTCCGTTCACCATCGACGAGCCGCTCCTGGACGAGGGCGCCGATCTCCTCGAAAAGGCCCTGGAGCAGGTGCTGTCGTGATCGTCGCGGAGAACCTCGTCAAGGAGTTCCGGCTCGCCGAGCGCAAGCCCGGCCTGGCCGGCAGCCTGGCCACGCTCTTCACCCGCAAGCACCGCATCGTCCGCGCGGTCGACGGTGTGTCCTTCACGATCCCGGCCGGCTCCAAGACGGCCTACATCGGCGCCAACGGGGCGGGGAAGTCCACCACCATCAAGATGCTCACCGGCATCATGACGCCCACCTCCGGGCGCTGCCTGGTCCGCGGCATCGAGCCGTACCGGCACCGGAAGGCCAACGCCCGCGGCATCGGCGTCGTCTTCGGCCAGCGCAGCCAGCTGTGGTGGGACCTGTCCGTCCCGGACTCCTTCCGCATCCTGCACCGCATCTACGAGATCCCCGATCCGGTGTACCGCCGCAACCTCGCCCTGTACCGGGACCTGCTGGACATCGACGCCCTCGGCACCACACCCGTGCGCCGGCTCAGCCTGGGCCAGCGGATGCGGGCCGAGATCGCGGCGAGCCTGCTGCACGACCCGCCCGTCGTCTTCTGGGACGAGCCGACCATCGGCCTGGACATGGTGCTCAAGGACGCGGTGCGGCACCTGGTCAACCACGTGCACCGGGAACTGGGCACGACCGTCGTCCTCACCAGCCACGACATCGCCGACATCGCCGCGATCTGCGACAGCGCCCTGGTCGTGGACCGGGGGCGGGTGGTGCACCAGGGCAGCATCCGCGACCTGCTGCGCACCGCCGACCGGCGGTCCGTCCTGTTCGACCACCGGGACGCGACGGCTCCCGAGCGGGCCTGCGCGGACATCGAGCGGGGGCTGCCCGGGGTGAGCGCCTCGCCGGCCGAGGACGGCCGGATCAGGGTCGACTACCCGGTGGACCGGCTCACCTCCCGCCAGGTGCTCGCCTTCCTGCTCGAACGCTTCGACCTGGCGGACTGCTGGGCACCGGAACCGGACCTGGAGGACGTACTGCGGCGGATCTACGACCGCGGCCGTCCCGAGCCGGTCCCGGTGGAGAGCCCGGGACGGCCCGCGGCAGGTGGGGCATGAGCGGCTCCCCCGCGTCAAGAACGAGGAGCGCCCGGCCGGTCCGCCCGGCCGCACGCCTGCGGCACTATCTGCCCTTCGCCACCGGCGGTCTCCAGTCCCTGCTGCAGTACCGCTCGTCGTTCGTGACGACCGGCGTCACCGCGGCGGCGGGCGCCGCGGTCTCCGTCTTCCTGTGGCGGGCCGTGTACGCGGGCTCGCCGCCCGGCGGCGGACCGGGCGGCTTCACCACCGGGACCATCACCACCTACCTGCTGATGGCCCAGATCCTGCAGGTCCTGCACGCCAACCGGGTGGACGACGAGGTCGCGGCCGACGTCTACCGCGGCGACGTGGCCGTCATGCTGGTGCGGCCCGTCAGCTATCCGGTCATGCGGTTCTTCGCGTGCCTGCCGGTCGTCGCGGCCAACGCCGTGCTGGTCGGCGTGCCGGTGCTCGGCCTGTTCGCCCTGATCACGCCGCTCACCGTGCCCCGACCGGCCGACGCCCTGCTGTTCCTGGTGTCCGCCGCGCTGTCCGTCCTGCTCGCCTTCCTCGTGAACATGCTGACCGGCATGACGGGATTCCTCACCACCAACACCTGGGGGGTGCGGATGGTGAAGCAGAGCGTGGTCGCCTTCTTCGCCGGGCAGCTGGTGCCCCTCGCGCTGATGCCGGGACCGCTGCGGGCCCTGGCGTCCGCGCTGCCCTTCCAGGGCATGGTCGACGCGCCGCTCGCCCTGCTGCTCGGCCGCTACGACGGCGCGGCCGACGCCGCCGGGATCCTCGCCCGGCAGCTCGGCTGGGCAACCGTCCTGGCCCTGCTCGGCGCCGTCCTCTGGCGCGCCGCGCTCAGCCGTCTGGAGGTGCTCGGCGGATGACCCGGACGCTGTGGCGCCACGTACGGCTGGCCTTCTTCCTCGGCGGGGTCGGGCTGCACCGGCTGAGCGCGTACCGCATGGACTTCGTTCTCGGGGCCGGCGCCTTCCTGGTGCGCGTGGGCCTGCAGACGGCGGTGGTGGGGCTGGTCTTCCGGCACATTCCCGCCCTGGGCGGCTGGAGCTACCACGAGGTGCTGTTCCTGCTGGGCTTCTCGCTGCTGCCGCGCGGCCTGGACCACCTCTTCACCGACCAGTTGTGGGAGCTGGGCCGCAAACTCATCCAGCGCGGCGAGTTCTACCGCTACCTGATCCGCCCCGTGAACCCGCTGTTCTCCCTGCTCTCGGAGCGCTTCTTCCACCCCGACGCGCTCGGCGAGCTGGCCGTGGGCGCCTTCCTGGTGTGCTGGTCCGGCAGCGCCATCGGCCTCGGCCTCACCCCGCTGCAGTGGGCCGTCGCCCCCTTGCTGGTGCTGTGCGGCGCCCTGATCCACGCTTCGGTGAAGCTGCTGTTCGCCTCGCTGTCCTTCTGGACCGTGACCAGCCTGCCGTCCATGTACGCGGCGAACCAGGTGTCCGAGTTCGCCGCGTACCCGCTGGACATCTACCACTCCTCGCTGCGTGCCCTGCTGACCTGGGTGCTTCCCTTCGCCTTCACCTCGTACGCGCCGTGCGTCTACCTGCTGACGGGCGCCACGGGGCTGGTGGTCTGGCTGCCCGTGGTGACGGCCGGCGCCCTGGCCCTGGCGCTGACCGTGTGGCGGCGAGGCCTGAACGCCTACGAAATGACCGGGAGTTGAGGTCCCACGTGATCCCCGACGAACACCTCGAACCCTTGCTGCGCGCCGCTTCCTGGATGCCACGCGACCTGCGCGCCGCCCACCGCTACGAAACGGTCGACCACGCCGAGCCGGCGCCGGACGAGCTGCTGCTGGTCGTACGGGCGGTCGGCGGCCCCGCCTCCGGTGCACGGATCTTCGTCCCCGTGCACCGGCGGCCGTCCGGCGCCTGGGCCGAAACGCGGGACGGCGGGCCCTGGGGGCTCGCGACCGTGCGCCGGGTGCTGACCGGCGCGCGGCTGCGCACGGCGCGCGGCGGGTCCGTGGACTTCCGCCGCGCGCCCTGCGCGCCGGCCGGCGAGGTACGGCGGCTGCCGTTCGACCAGGGCTGGTCCTCCAACGCCCTGTCCCTGGTGGAGGCGGGCGGCTCCCCTTACGTCCACAAGACCTACCGGCGCCTGGACGAGGTGATCCGCGAACCCGAGGTGCTGCGCCTGATGAGCGGCACCGGGCGGACGCCCGAGTGGGCCGGGGACTGCGCCTACACCGATCCCGTCGACGGAACCCGGCATCCGGTGGGCGTCCTGTACCGCCACGCGCCCGGCCAGGGCATCGACGCGCCCCTGCGGGCGAACCTGCGCGCGCTGTGGCCGCGGCTCACCGGCGGCACCCCTCCCGAACGGCTCGTGCGCGCCCATCTGCGTCCGCTCGAACCGGGGCTGCGGACGGCCGGGCGTTTCCTGCGGGCCTTCCACCGCGACCTGTCGCTGCGCCTGGGCGAACCCGCCACCGGCTACCCCGTGGCCGACGTCCTGCCCCGGACGTCGGCGCGGCTGGACCGGCTGGCCCTGGCGGACCTCCCCCTCGCGCCGGCCGCCCGGAGCGCCGCCTTCGACGCCCTGCGGACCGAGCTGGACCGGCTGCGCTCCGAGCTGGGCGACCGGGTGACGGCCCCCGGCGCCGGTCCCTGCCACGGCGACCTGCACCTGTCACACCTGCTGTGCGCCGAAGCCCCCGACGGCACCTGGCGGATGAGCGTCATCGACCTGTCCACGCCCGCCCTCCCGTCGGACGGTCCCGGCTACGCCGCGCAGTCGCCCCTCCAGGACCTCGTCGCCGTCCGGCGCGCGCTGGAGTACTTCACGGCCGACGAGGCGGCCTTCGAGAGCGCCCGCCGGCTCGGCGTGGACGCGGACACCACCATGCACGGCTCCGTGGACGGCGCGCCGCACCTGCCCGACGCGCAGCGAGAGGTGCTGCGCACCGTCTTCCGCGCCGCGGACACCTGGCGCGAGCGGGTGCTGCGCCTGCTGCTCGGGCCCGCGCCGGACAGCCCGTTGCGGCGGCTGCTGTACCTGCGCCGCCTCCTGCACGAGCTGGGCTACAACCACGACCACGCCCGCCCCTACCACGCCGCGATCGACCTGCGCCACGCGCTCGCGCTGGCCTCCCCCGCCCCGACCCTCCACGCAAGGACGTGACCGTCGTGAACGCGCCCCGGATGCACATCATCGAGCACTACTTCGAGTGCTGCGGCTTCGACCACACCTTCCTGCAGGGCGGCACCTCCGTCTACCTGTGGAACCTGTCCAAGACCTTCGCCGCCCGCGGCCACCGGGTCTCCGTCGTCACCCCCGCCCACGGCCGGCTCGACGACCTGCGGCAGCGCTACGAAGTGGAGGACCTGCCCTACGAGGACACCTACACGCTGCCGCTGGTCCTCGACACCCGGGTGTGGCAGGGGTTCCCCGGACAGGTCGACCTGGAGCTGCGCACCACCGCGCACCGCATCCGCCTGGAGGGCGTCGACCTCTACTTCCTCGCCAACGACCAGCTGAACCGGCTGCCGGACACCTTCTACCCGCCGTACTCCGCGAAGGGCCGGGACCTGGTGTTCTTCAAGCCGCTGGTGTTCCAGGTGGACAGCGTGCGGTTCCTGCGCTCCTGGTTCCGCGACGAGAAGGCCGTCGTCCACACCCACGAGCCGTACTACCACCACCTGCTGCCGGCCGCCCTGCGCGAGGACCCGGCGAAGCTGGTCGTCAGCAACGTGCAGAGCAACATGCCGATCACGAAGAAGGTGTACGGGCCCGAGGTAACGCGCCTCTTCGACCTGCTCGGCGTGGACGTCGAGCTGCCCGCTCCCGACCCCGAGCCCGACGTGCCCCCGGCCATCGTCCAGTACCAGCAGCTCACCCACCTGCACTACACCTACCCGCCGGATCATGTGGCGATCTACGAGCTGACCGCCGAGCACGCCGACCTGATCGACTTCCTGTCCCCGGGCCAACTCGACTTCTACGCGGGCTTCCGGGACACGCCCTTCGAGCCGCTCTTCCGGCGGCTGCCCATCTCGGACGTCGTGCGCCGCAACGCCCACAAGATGTTCGTCGGCGGCTGCGCCATCTCCGACCGGTGGCTGGCGTGGGACCCCGCCGGGGTGGACCGGGCGGAGGTGCTCGGCGGGCTCGGCCTCGACCCCGCGCTGCCGACGTTCTTCCACAACGCCCGCTACGCCGTCCACCACAAGGGCCAGATCGAACTGATACGGGCCGTGGACCGCGTGCTGAGCGAGGGCCTGAAGGCCAACTTCGTCATCCGCTGCGTCAGCGCCAACGGCATCGACGACCCGCTCTTCCACGAGGTCGCCGCCCGCCACCCCGGCCGGCTGCGCTTGGAGTGGGAGCGCGTCGAGGAGGCCCACGTCTTCGCCCGGGCAGCCGCGTCGGACTTCGCGCTGTTCCCCTCCAAGTTCGAGATGGACACCTTCCTGATCGCCCAGGGCGAGGCCATGGCCGTGGGCGCGGTGCCCATCGCCACCGACCAGCGCGGCATGGAGCACTTCCGGCACGCCGACGGCCCGGAGACGACCACCGGTTTCGCGGTCATCCGCTCCTTCGCGGAGGACGACGCCCTGCTCACCGACGCGCTCGCGGCAGCCATCCGGCAGGCGGCGGCCCTGTGGTCGGACGACCCCGGCCGCTACCGGGAACTGTCCGACCGCGCCTCGGCCGTGGCCCGCGCCTTCACCTGGGACCACTGCGCCGATCTGCACCTGGCGGCGTTCACCCGGCTGTGGGAGGGCCGCACCCCCGCCCTGTCCACCGAACTGGCCCTGCGGCACGGATGGTTCGACCTGCTCGCCGACGACCAGGTCACGACGGAGGCCGCGATCGAGCACGGTGACATCGAGGCGTACGAGCGCCGCGCCCCGCTCGACGCGGACGCCGCCGCGCGGATGTTCCGCGCCGCGTGGCGACGCGCCGACTTCGCCGCCTGCGAACGGGTCCTGGACCGGCTTCCCGGGGCGGTCCCCGCGCGGGAGGCCCACCTGCTGCGCACCCGCGCCCGCGTCCTGGCCGACGGGCGTCTGGAGTACCGGCTGCCGCACGCCGAACGGGTGCAGGCCGTGGAGGCGCGGCCGGGCCCGGCCAGGGCCCTGCCGTCCGTACGCGCCCTCGAACGCACCGGCCCGGGCGTCTTCGTGGGCCAGGCGCCGGACGCCGACGGCCGACTGCTGGTCACCTTGTCCAGCGGCCGGACGGTCTGGGACGAGGTGCGGCATGGCTGACCTGACTGCCCCTCTTGTGCGAAAACTGCGCGCGGTGCTGCTCGCGGGCGGCGAGGGACAGCGGATGGGCCCGCTCGGGGCGGGGCGGCTCAAGCCGCTCGTGCCCTACGGCGGCGCCTGCCGGCTCATCGACTTCAGCCTGGCCAACGCCCGGGCCTCGGGCCTCGCGGAAGTGCTGCTGCTGTCCCAGTACGAGGAGCGGCTGCTGATGGACGACCTGCACCGCGTATGGAACGCGGAACCGGGATTCCGGGTGCGCTTCGGCCCATACGACGCCGCCTACCGCGGCCGGGAACTGCCCGCGGAGCTGCCGCGGCGCACCTGGCCCCCGGAACGCGGCACCGCCGACGCCCTGATCCGCAAGGCGGAGTACATCTTCACCGACGGCGTCGAGGACGTCCTCGTGCTGCACGCCGACCATGTCTACCGGTACGACTACGGCCCCCTCGTCGCGGCGCACCGCGCCTCGGGCGCGGCGCTGACCGTCGCCTACCAGCGGATCGACAGGCGCTGGGTGCACCTGTTCGGCATGGTCCGCTTCGACGGCGGAGGCCGGCTGACGGAGTTCGCGGAGAAGCCCGAGAACCCCACCTCCGACCTGGTCTTCGCGGCGTTCTGCGTCTTCGACGCCGCCGTGCTGCGCCGGTACCTGGCCCTGCTGGACGGCACCGGCTGGCAGCACGACATCAGCCATGACGTGATCCCCGCGATGCTCGCGGGCGGAGAGCACATCCGCGGACACGAGGTGCGCGGCCACTGGGAGGACATCGGCACCGTCGAGCGCTACCACCGGGCGCATCTGGCCCTCGCCGCGGGGCCGCGGGCGCCGCTGCCCGTCGAGCGGATGCCGCGGACGGTACGGCCGGGGGTCGGGCGGCGCTGGGTCGCCGACGCTCCCGGGGTGCGCGCGTCGGTGATCCCCTCGGACCTCGTCAACGCCGGGCGGGTGGCGGACAGCGTGCTCTTCCCCGGGGTCCGGATCGGCGCGGGAGCACGGGTGCGGCGCAGCGTGGTGCTGCCCGGCGCGGTGATACCGCCGGACGCCGACATCGACGGGGCGGTCGTCCTGGAGGACGGACGGATTCAGCACGTTGCCGAAGGAGTGAGGGCATGACCACGCATCAGGAGCACAACGGGGAACGGCGCCCGGAGGACTACGACGTCCTGGTGGTGGGCGGGGTCGGGGTGGACACCATCGTGCGCGTGGACGAGTTGCGGGTGCCGCCCGGCGACTCGGTCTTCGTCGAACCGCTGCGGGACTACGTCGGGCACACGGGCAACGGTGTGGCGCTCGGCTGGCACGCGCTCGGGCTGCGGACGAAGTTCGTCGACTTCCTCGGTGAGGACCCGCAGGGCCGGATGGTGCTGGAGCACTACGCCCGCCAGGGCCTGGACTTCAGCCACGTCGTCTCCCCGCACGGCACCCCGCGCTCGGCGAACCTGGTGGACCGGCAGGGCCGCCGCTTCTCCTTCTACGACGGCCGGCACCCCGACGACCTCAGGCTTCCCCGCGACTTCTACCTGCCCCACCTGGAGCGGGCGGCCCACGTCCACCTGTCGATCGTCGGCCACAACCAGGACATGTACGAGGACATCCACCGCCTCGGCGTGACCAGCTCCACCGACCTGCACGACTGGGACGGGCACGACCCCCATCACCGCCACTACGCCCTGCGCTCCGACTACGTCTTCCTGAGCGCGGCGGCGGTCCGCGACGGGCTGTCCGCCGTCATGCGCGCGATCCTCGACGAGGGCCGGGCCCGGTTCGTGGTCGCGACCGACGGAGCCGACGGCTGCCACCTGCTGGAACGCGGGGACGAGCAGGTCCGGCACTTCCCCGCCGTCCGTCCGGAGCGTCCGGTCGTGGACAGCAACGGCGCCGGTGACGCGTTCGTCACCGCCTTCCTGCACGCGTACTTCGAGAAGCGCCCGATCGAGGAGTGCGTGCTGGCCGGCTCGGTGGCCGGGGCGTTCGTGTGCGGCAGCGAGGGCACCCACACCGAGTTCATCGACCTGCCGGGGCTGCGCGCGGCCAGCGGCCGGGCGGCGACGGGCTGGCGAGGGGCCGATTCGTGCATCTGATCCTCTTCGCCTTCGAGTGCGGCGGGTTCGACAACCGCCTCATGCGCGGCGGGCTGTCCCCGCTGGTGTGGAACCTCTCGCGCGAGTACGCCGCCCGCGGTCACCGGGTGTCCCTGGTCACCCCGGCGCACGGACTGATCGACACGCTGCGGCGCGAGCACCCCGTGACGGAGGTCCCCTACGTCCACGAGCACCGCGTCCCGCTGGTCCTGGACCCCAAGGTGTGGCCGGACCACCCCTGTGAGATCACCCTGGAGCTGACCACCCGGGCGCACCGGCTGCGGCTCGACGGCGTGGACGTCTATTTCCTGTCCGACGCCTTCCTCGACCTGCTGCCCGACCGGCTGTACCCGCCGCCCGGCACCGAGGGCAGGGACCTGGCCCATTTCAAGCCGCTGGTCTTCCAGGTCTCGGGCGCCCACTTCATCCGGCGGTACCTCGGCGGGGAGGAGGCGGTCGTCCACGGCTTCGAGCCGTACTACCACTACCTCCTGCCGCCCCTGTTCGCCGGCGACCCGTCCCTGCGCACCGTGAGCACGGTCGCGGCCAACGCGCCCGTCACGCAGAAGGTCTACCGCCCGCAGGTGGAGCGGCTGCTCGGCCTGTTCGGCGTGCGGGCCGACCTCGACGCGCTGGAGGACGAGCCGCCCGCCGAGGACAGCCCGGGGGCGACCCTGTCACGGGCCCTGGCGGGCACCCGGATGCACGCTGAGTACGGGCCGGACCACGTGGCCGTCCTGCCGCTGGTCCTGGCACACGCCGATCTCCTGGACTTCGTCTCGTCCGGCCAGCGGGACCACTACAGCACCTTCCGCGACACCCCGTTCGAGGCCCTGTTCCGGACCCTGCCGGTGTCCCGCATGGTGCGCGCCCAGGCGCACAAGCTGTTCACGGGCGGCTGCGGGATATCCGGCAGCTGGCTGGCGCGGGACCCCGCAGCCGTGGACCGCGAGGCGGTCCTGCGCTCCCTGGGCCTGGATCCCGTGCTGCCGGTCTTCTACCACGCCGCCCGGTACGCGGTGCACCACAAGGGCCAGTTCGAACTGGTCCGCGCCGTCGACGAGATCCTGACGAGCGGCACGGAGGCGGCCTTCGTGCTGCGCTTCGCCACCAGCGGGGGCGGCGGGCAGCCGGCCCCCGTCGGCAACGCGTACTTCCAGAGCGTCGCCGACCGCCACCCCGGCCGGGTGTACCTGGACTGGCGCCTGGCCGACGAGGACACCCTGTTCGAGCAGGCCGCCTGTGCCGACTTCTGCGTCTTCCCCTCGAAATTCGAGCTCGACGGGTTCCTCATCGCCCAGGCCGAGGCCATGGCGTGCGGCGCGGTGCCGATCGCGACCGCGCAGAGCGTCACGGCCCACTTCGGGCACACCCTGCCCATGGACGATCCCCGGGCCACCGGGTTGTCGCTGCCCGGCTCGTTCCGCGACGACGACCCGGCCCTCACCCGCGCGCTCGTCGCCCGCGTACGCCAGGCCGTGGAGCTGCTGCGCGCGGCCCCCGGCGACTACGCCCGGCTGTCGGCCAACGCGCGGGCCACCGCCCGCCGGTTCACCTGGGCCCGCGGCGCCGACCGGCGTCTGACGGCCTTCGAAGGCCTGCTGCGCGGGCGGCCCAGGCCCTTCCCCGCCGAGGACGCGGTCCGGTACGGCTGGTTCGACTCCCTGCCCGACGCCGCATGGGAGCGGCACCGGGCGCTCATCGCACGGTCGGCCGCGGCCCTGGGCAACGCGGCGGCCTACGGGCGTGCCGCGCCGCTCGACGAGGCGGCGTACGCGCGTCTCTTCGAGGCCGCCCACGCCCGGGCCGACTTCGCCGCCTGCGCCCGTACCGCGCGGGCGGCCGGCCGGGCGGACTGGGCGGCACGGGTGCGCGGGCGGTACGAGATACGTCTGGACGCCGCGCGCCGCCGGCACCTGACGTACCGGCACCCGGAGGCGCGGCACGTGGAAGTGGCCGTACCCGGCACCGGCGTGTCCGCGTCGGACCTGGAGTCCCCCGCCGAAGCCCTCGCCTCCGACGAAGCGGTGCCCGCCGGAACCGGCGTCGTCCTGGTGCCCCTGGTGGCAACACGGGAAGGCGTCTTCGAAGGCGTCCTGCCCGGCCCGCCGGTGGGACGCCACCTGCTCGTCATGCTGACGCTGGCCTCGGGACGCGTCACCTGGGACACCGTTCCGTCCGAGCCGTCGGGGCTCTCCTCCGAGCCGCCCGGCATTTCCTCCCAGCCGTCGGGGCTCTCCTTCGAACCGTCCGGCGTTCCTTCCCAGCCGCCGGGGCTCTCCCTCGAACCGTCCGGCGTTCCTTCCCAGCCGCCGGACCTCTCCTTCCGGCCGTCGGCCGTCCCGTACGGGTCCGCGGCCGGCTCGCCGCCCTTCCGGCTCGTGGCGACGGACCTCGACGGCACCCTCCTGCGCAGCGACCAGTCCGTCTCCGAGCGCACCCTGCGCGCCCTCGCCGCGGCGGCCGGGGCGGGGGCCGCCCATCTCGTGGTCACCGGGCGGCCCGCCAGGGCCTGCAAGCAGTATCTGGACGCGCTCGGCTACCGCGGGCTCGCCGTGTGCGGGCAGGGCGCCCAGCTCTACGACGCCGGCGCCGACCGGCTGCTCAGCTCGGCCCCGCTCGACCTCGACCTCGCCCGCGGTGTGGTCGAACGCGTCGAAGCCGCGCTGGGGCCACTGGAACTCGGCGTCGTGACGGCGCCGCCGGAGAGCCGCTTCAAGGTCACGCCCCGGTTCGGCGAACGCGTCCGGCACGGCTGGGACGTCACCACCGACCGCCGGCTGCTGTGGTCGCACCCGATCGACAAGCTGGTCCTGCACCATCCGGGCCTCCCGGAGGACGAGGTCGAGGCCGTGGCGCGGCGGTTGTGCGGTGACGAGGTCACCGTGGTGCACTCGGTGCGGGGGATGGTGGAGGTGCTGCCGGCGGGCACCACCAAGGCGGCCGGCGTCGAACAGGCGGCCAGGCTCCTCGGGCACGACGCGGCCGGGACCATCGCGTTCGGCGACATGCCGAACGACATCCCGCTCCTGGCCTGGGCCGGGCACGGGGTGGCCGTGGGAAACGCCCATCCGGCGCTGCGGGCGATGGCCGACGAGATCGCCCCCGCGAACGACGACGACGGCGTCGCCACCGTCCTGGAACGTCTCTTCGGCGGCTCGGAGCAGGCGTCATGAGCGAGGCCCTGCGGGAACTGGCCCGCGCCCACGGCGTCTCCACCGCCTACACCACCGACCGGGGACGGCGGGTGACGGTGTCCCCGGACACCCTCGTGGCCGTGCTGGCCGCGTGCGGGGTCGACGCGGCCACCGACGCGTCGGCCCGGGCCGCTCTGCGGGCCCACCGTGAGCGCGCGGCGGCCCGGTCGCTGCCTCCGTGCCTCGTCGTGCGGGGAGCCGTCGTGCCACGGCTGGACCTGCCCCGGAACGCGAGGGTGGAAGTGGAGCTGGAGGAAGGCGGCACGGCGGCCCTGTCCGGCTCCCTGCCGGTCGGCAGGCACACCGTGCACGTCAGCGCGGCGGGGAGGGCCGAATCCGCGCCGCTGCTCGCCGTACCCGCACGGCTGCCGGTGCCGGCCGAGCGGCACTGGGGGTTCCTCGTCCAGCTCCACTCGGTGCTCTCGCGCCGCTCCTGGGGCATGGGCGACCTCGGTGACCTGGCGGAACTGGCGTCCTGGTCGGGGCGCGCGCTCGGGGCCGGCTTCGTCCAGCTCGGCCCGCTGCACGCCGCCGAACCCGGGCCGCTGCCGGACCCGTCGCCGTACCGGCCCAGTTCCCGCCGCTACCCCGATCCCATGCACCTTCGCGTGGAGGCCGTCCCCGAGTACGCGTACCTCAGGGGAGAAGGGCGGCGTACGGCCGACCGGTGTGCCGCCCAGGCCGGGGTGCTGAACGAGGGCATGCTGCGCGGCGACCTGCTCATCGACCGGGAGACGGTGCGCTCCCTCAAGCACGAGGCGCTGCGGGCCGTGCACGAGGTGCCGCTGTCGCCCGGGCGCGCCGCCGCCTTCGCCCACTTCACCGCGCGTGAAGGGCGGGACCTGACGGACTTCGCCACCTGGTGCGCGCTGGCCGCCGTGCACGGCAAGGCGTGGCGGTCCTGGCCGGCCGCGCTGCGCGACCCGCGCTCCCCGGCCGTGGCCCGGGCCCGCCGGGAGCTGGCCGCCGAGGTCGGCTACCACCGCTGGCTGGCCTGGGTCACCGACGAGCAACTGGCCGCCGCCCAGGCCGCCGCCACGGACGCGGGCATGGGCATCGGCCTGATCCACGACCTGGCGGTCGGCGTCGCCCCGGAAGGCGCCGACAGCTGGGCCCTGCAGGACTGCCTGGCCGCGGGCATGAGCGTCGGCGCGCCGCCGGACGACTTCACCCCTCACGGCCAGGACTGGGGCCAGCCGCCATGGCGCCCCGACGGGCTCGCCGCCGCCGGCTACGCGCCCCTGGCCGGACTGCTGCGGGCCGGGCTGCGGCACGCGGGCGCCCTGCGCATCGACCATGTGATGGGCCTGTTCCGGCTGTGGTGGGTGCCCGAGGGCCGGTCGCCGTCCGAGGGCACGTACGTCCGGTACGACGCCGAAGCGATGCTGGGCGTGCTGACGCTGGAGGCGCACCGCGCGGGAGCCGGTGTGATCGGCGAGGACCTCGGCACGGTCGGGGCCGGTGTCCGTGCGGCGCTCGGCGAGCGGGGCATCCTCGGCACCTCCGTCCAGCGGTTCGAGTACCTCGGGGGCTCGGAGGGCCGGCACGGCCCGCTGCCGCCCGACCGGTGGCGGCGCGACTGCCTGGCCACGCTCACCACGCACGACCTGCCGACGACCGCGGCCTGGCTCAGCGGCGAGCACGTCGACCTGCGGGCCCGGCTGGGCCTGCTGACCCGTCCGGAAGTGGAGGAGAAGGCCGAGGCCGCCGCCGAACGCGACGGCTGGCTGGCCGAACTGGAGCGGCTCGGGCTGCTGCCCGACCCGGACGGCGATCTCGTCGCGCTGCACCGCTTCCTGTGCCGCACCCCGGCCCGCCTGCTCGGCGTCTGGCTGCCGGACGCGACCGGCGACCGCAGGCCCCAGAACCTTCCCGGAACGTCCGCGGCGTACCCCAACTGGCGGCTGCCCGTGAGCGACGCCCAGGGCCGTCCCGTACCGCTGGAGGACCTCCCGGGCCGGCCCCTCGTGGCCGCCCTCACCAGGGTGTTCGCGGACCTTCGCACCGACGCGAGACCACGTAAGGAGAAAGATGTCAGGCCAGATTCCCGACCGGGTCGGCCCCTCGCCGACGGAGGGCCGCGACGGCCCCGGCGATGTCGTCCTGAGAGCGCCGACGGGGGTGAGTGAGGACGCCGGCGGTTTCGCGCTGAGAGCACCGGACGGCGTCCGGTACCGGGTCGACCTCTCCTCCGGGGTGCTCGACCCCGGCAACGCCCTGCTCGGCGGCTACCTGGAGGACCGCCGTGTCGTGGCCTTCGTCAGCCCGGCCGTGGACCGGCTGTACGGCGAACGGCTGCGCGCCTACCTGGACGCCCACACCCCGCCGGGTCAGTGGACCCTGCACGTCATGGCCACCGGCGAGCACCGCAAGACGCTCGCGGCGGTGGAGCACGTCTGCGCCCTGGCCAAGGCGGACGGGCTGGACCGGCGCGGCCTGATGCTCGCCGTCGGCGGCGGCATCGTCGCCGACGTGGTCGGCTTCGCCGCGTCCATCTACGCGCGGGGCATCCGGTACATCAAGGTCAACACCACGCTCGTCGGCCAGGTGGACGTCGGCGTGGGCGTCAAGACGGGCGTCAACGCCCTGGGGACGAAGAACATGTTCGGCGCCTACCATCCGGCGCACGCCTCCCTCAACGACCCGGCCTTCCTGGCGACGCTGCCGCACCGGGAGATCCGCTGCGGGCTCGCCGAGATCGTGAAGATGGCCGTGATCCTGGACGAGGACCTCTTCCGGGTACTGGAGCGCCACCCGGACGCGTTCCGCCGCCCCGCCGCCGGCCCGGCGGAGCACTCATACGCGGAGCACTCGCCCGCGGAGCTGGAGAGGTACATCCTGCGTACCTCGATGCGCCTGATGATGGAGGAACTCTGCCCCAACCTGTACGAGCGTGACCTGGCCCGGCTCGTCGACTTCGGCCACACCTTCAGCCCGCTGATCGAAACGGCCGGCGGACACCGGCTGGAGCACGGCGAGGCGGTCGCCGTCGACATGGCGCTGTCCGCGCATCTCGCACGCCTGCTCGGCCTGGCGGACGAGGAGACCTGCCACCGCGTCGTCCGGCTGCTGCGGCGGATCGGGCTGCCGGTGTTCGATCCGGTCACCTGCACACCGGAGCTGATGACGCGGGCGCTGTGTGCGTCATGGCAGCGCCGGGGCCGCAAACTGCACCTCGTCGTGCCGACCGGCATCGGCAAGGCGGCCTTCGTGGAGGAGCTGGCGGACATACCGGGGAACGTCCTGGAGGACGCGCTGAAGGCGCTGGCGGCGGACGGGGAGCGGCGCGATGGCTGAGCCCGTGTCCAATCTGCGGCACCTGATGGCGGGCAAGGAGCGGGACCACGGAGGTTCCGGCACGATCCTCGCCCACCGCGTCTTCGCGCGCCGGGCCGGTGCCCCGGGCGCGGAGTTCATCGACCTGGCCGTCCTGCCGCCGGGGACCTCGATCGGCCGGCACCGGCACGGCGCCGACCGCGAGACCTACATCGTGCTCGACGGCAGCGGTCTGATGTTCCGGGACGGCGAGGAGTTCCGCGTGGGCCCCGGCGACATCGTCGTCAACGCGCCCCACGGGGAGCACGGCCTGGTCAACGACTCCGAACGGGACCTGCGGCTGCTCGTCTTCGAGGAGGCGCTGGAGGAGGGGGCGGGTGAGCGGCGTGCCGGCTGACGACGTGTTCACCGTTCTCGACGTAGGCGGCACGACCTTGCGCATCGGCACCTACGACCCCGAGACGGGTGCCCTTTCCGAGGTGCGCCGGATGCCGGTCGACGGCAAGCACCGCGCCCCCGGCGCACCGGTGCCGGCACTGCGGCGGCGGGTGGTGGAGCAGATCGTGCGCGAGGTCGCCGCGCACACGGGCGGACGGCCGCCGCGCGCGCTGGGCGTGGCGTTCGCCGGACCGATCACGGCCGCGGGGCTCGTCACGGCCGCGCCCACCATATGGGGGCGGCGAGGAGACCCGCTGCCGCTCGGCGCGCTGCTGTCCGAACGGACCGGCGCTCCGGCCGTGGTGGTGAACGACCTGACGGCGGCGGCCTGGCGGTACGCCGCCACCGAACCCGGCGACTTCTGCCTGCTGACCGTCAGCTCCGGCATCGGCAACAAGGTGTTCCGCGGCGGCGAGGTCCTCGTCGACGCCGACGGCCACGGCGGTGAGCTGGGCCACTGGGTCTGCGACCCCTCCCCCGACGCGCCGCTGTGCGACTGCGGGGGCCGCGGCCACCTGGGCGCCATCGCCTCCGGCCGCGGTGTGCTGGCGGCGACACGGCGGGCCGCGCACGGTGACGGGGCCGCCTTCCGCGGCTCCCGGCTCGCCGCGCTGTGCGACGGCCGCGTGGAGCGCATCGGCAACCGGGCCATCGCCCGGGCGGTCCGCGCGGGAGATCCCTTCACCACCGAAGTGCTGCGCGGCACCCTGGTGCCGCTCGCCCAGGCGATCACCGGGGTGTTCGCGTCGATCGGGGTGTGCCGCTACATCCTGGTGGGCGGCTTCGCCCTGGCGGTCGGCGAGACGTACCGGCGCCTGCTGGTGGCCGAGATCCGGCGGCTGGGCTGCTTCGGCCTCGGTCCGGAGCGGATCGACGCCATGGTGTCGCTCGGCGCGGCCGACGACGACCACGGGCTGATCGGCGTGGGCCGCCTGCTGGCCGCGCGGACACCGGTGCCCTCCCCGCAGGGGGCGCCATGACCGGTGACAGCACCCTGGTCGTGGGCAGCGGACTGATCGGCACGGCGATCGCCCGGCGTCTGGCGCGGGCGGGCGAGCCCGTGACCCTCGTCTCGCGCCGCCCGCCCGACGTGCCACCCGACGGCCACGGAGCCCGCTGGGCCGCCCTGGACGCCACCGACGTCCGCGACTGCCGCCGTCTGCTGGACCGTCTCCGCCCGGAGCGCGTCGTCCTGGTGCACGGCCCGTCCGACGTCACCTGGTGTGAGGCCAACCCGGACGAGGCGCGGGCCGCGCACGTCGCCGTGGCGGACACCTTCGCCACCCTGACACCCGGCTCGCGGATCGTCATGATCTCCACCGACAACGTCTTCGACGGCGGATCGCCGCGCAACACCGAGAGCACTCCCCCGGCACCGGCGAACGCCTACGGCCGGGCGAAGCTGGCAGCCGAGAGGGCACTGCTCGCCGGGGCGCCCCGGTCCGTGATCCTGCGGGTCAGCCTCGTCTACGGCCACGAACCCGCGGACGCGGGCAAGTGGCTGAACTTCTTCGCCGCCTGCGCCCACCGGCTGCGGCGGGGAGAGCCGGTCGAAGCCCCCGACGACCACTGGACGACACCGGTGCTCCTGGACGACGTGGCGGAGGTGACGGCCGCGCTGCTGCGTTCCGGGCTCGCGCCGCCCCCGCTGCTGCACCTGGGCGGGCCCGACCGCGTCACGCGCGCCGAGTGGGCCACCGCCATCGCCCGGGCGCTGGGCGCTCCCGCGGAACTGGTCAAGCCCGTACCGCGCGCCCGCACGCGCTACGCCTCCCGCCCGGTGAACGCCTGCCTCGCCAGCGAGGTGCTGCCGGCTCTGCCCGTCATCGGGGACATCACCGTCCGGGGGGTGCGCGAGGGAGCCCGCCTGCTGGCCCCCGCGTTCACCGCGACCGCGCCCCCGGCCGCCTGAACCCGCCCCGGTGCCCGCACACACGTCCGCACGAGGAGCCCCCATGCCCGCAGCACCCACGCGCCGCCGACACGCCCGGCCCTACCCGGCCCTGCGCCGCGACTCCCCTCGCGGCACCGCGAGACCGGGCAGGATCCCGTCTCCGGCGGGCGCCACCGGCCGACGGCCGACCGGCCGCTCCGCCGTCCGGGCCCGCTCGGAGCGCGGCCCCGGTGCGACCGCCCGCACTCCCGGCCGCCCCTCGGCCGTCCTCCTTGTTCCCCACGCCAGCAACCACTCGACGGAGCGATCGTGACGAACTCATCCGCCCTTCCCGGCTACGACGTCGTCGTCCTCGGCGGCGGAGTGGCCGGCTGCGTGCTGGCGGCCCGCCTCTCCGAGGATCCCGGCCGTTCCGTGTGCCTGGTGGAAGCGGGCCCCGACTACGGACCGCGGCAGGAGAACTGGCCCCGGACGATACGGAACGCCCGGGCCCTGCCCCGCGACGACGTATGGGAGCGGCACACCGCCCCCTACCGCGTCCGGGCCCGCGTCCTGGGCGGCTCCTCATGCGTCAACGGCGCCTGGAACACCTGGGGTTCGCACGCCGACCACGCCGAGTGGGCACGGGCGGGCGGCGACCGCTGGTCGGCCACGGCGATGGAACCGTACCGGCGGCGGGCCATGGAGAGCATGGCGCTGCGGACCGTCCCGGACGGCGAACTCTCCGTCTGGGCGTCGTCCGCCCTCCTGGCCGCGCGGGACCTCGGCCACGAGGAGGTGGACATGGCGGCCCCCGGCCGGCCCGGTTACGGCCGCCCGCTGCTCAACGCCGTCGACGGCCTGCGCTTCAACGCCGCCTTCGCCTACTTGGACCCGGCGGTCCGGTCCCGGCCGAACCTGACGATCCTGAGTGACGTCCTGGTGGACCGACTCGACGTACGGGCGGGCCGGGTGCACGGCGCCCACGCCGTGCTGGACGGCCGCCGCGTGACGCTGACGGCCGACACGTACGTGCTGGCGTGCGGCACCTTCGGCTCCCCCGCCGTACTGATGCGCAGCGGTGTCGGACCGGCCGCGCACCTGGAGGAGAACGGCATCCGGTGCGAGGTGGACCTGCCGGGTGTCGGCGGCAACCTGTCCGACCAGCCCGGTGTCTTCGTCCCGCTGTCCCCCACCCGGGAACTGAACGCGGCGCTGGCGGCCAAGGAGGCGGACGGGGAACTGTACGTCAGCCGGATGCTGATCCGGGCCGCCAGCGCGTACTGCCCGGACGGTGCCTGGGACCTGCATCTCCTGCCCACGGCCGGCCCGCCGCTGTTCGGCGGGCTGCCTCCCGGGCGGTACGAGGCCGGTGTCTCCGCCTTCCTGATGAAGCCCGCCTCTCGCGGGCACGTCCGGCTCCGCTCGGCCGACCCGGCCGAACCCCCCGGGATCACCCCCGCCTTCCTGACCGATCCCGGCGGCCGTGACCTCTCGGTCCTCCGATCGGGACTGGAGAAGGCGCGGGAGCTGGCCTGGGCCATGAGGTCCCTGGCGACGCCGGGGGAAGGAGCCCCGGCCCACACGCTGCCCGACGCCGAACTCCGCGGCCGGGTGGGCACCTACTGGCATCCCGTGGGGACCTGCGCCATGGGCCCGGCGGACGACCCGCACACCGTGGCCGACGGGCAGGGCGCCGTTCGCGGTGTGGCGGGACTGCGGGTGGCCGACGCCTCCATCCTGCCGACCGTGCCCGCCGCCAACACGCAACTGCCGGTCCTGGCCGTCGCCGAGATGCTCGCCGAAGCCCTCGGCACCTGACCTCGGCGCCACCCCCCGCACCTACCGCTCCTCCCCCCACCTCGGAGACCGCATGGCAACACAGACCGACATCCGCGCGCACAAGCTCGCCTACGGCTGCATGGGACTCGGCGGCGACTGGGACACCCGGCCGTACACACCCCAGGACATCCAGCACGCCGAAACCGCGATCGAGGCGGCCCTGGCCGCCGGCATCACGGCCTTCGACCACGCCGACATCTACCGGTACGGCAAGTCGGAGGCCGTCTTCGGCGAGGTGCTCGCCCGTACGCCCGGGCTGCGGGAGCGCGTCGTCCTCCAGACCAAGTGCGGCATCCGGCTACCCGAGGGCGACCGGCCCGGCCACTACGACCTGCGGGGAGCGAGCATCCTGCGACGGGTCGAGGAGAGCCTCGCCCGGCTGCGCACGGACGTCCTGGACGTCCTCCTCCTGCACCGCCCCGACCCCCTCGCCGACCCGCGGGACATCGCCGGGGCGCTGTCCTCCCTCCACGCCCAGGGGCTGGTCCGCCAGTTCGGCGTGTCCAACATGAGCGGCCCGCAGATCGCCTCCCTCCAAGCCCACCTGGACGTCCCCCTGGTCGTCGACCAGCTCGAAATGAGCCTGGAGCGGCGCGACTGGGTGGAGGCGGGCGTCCTGGTCAACACACCGGCCGCCGCCCGGAACGGCTTCGCCCCCGGCACGCTGGAGCACTGCGCGGCCAACGGCATCCGGCTGCAGGCATGGGGCGCACTCGCCCAAGGCCGCCTCACTCGACCGGACACGCCGGTGGGCCACCTCGTCACGACCCTCGCCCGGCGCAAGGACACCACACCCGAAGCCGTTCTCCTGTGGTGGCTCCAGCGCCACCCGGCGGGCATCACCCCCGTCGTGGGCACCACCCGCCCCGAGCGCATCGGTGCCTGCGCCGACGCGGTCCGCCGCGAGCCGGAACTCACTCACGAGGAGTGGTACGAGCTGTGGGTCGCCGCACGGGGCACCCCGCTTCCCTGAGGACCACCCGACCACCACGCACCGCACCGCACCGGAAAACGAGAAGAGGACGCACCATGCGGCAAGACCCGACCGAGCCCCGCAGCGGCGAGCGCAGGCCTCCGAGCCGGAGACTCCTCCTGTCGGCGATGGGGGCCCTGCCGGTCCTCACGGCGACGGCACCAGCCGCGGGGGCTCCGCGGGCCGCGGCCGTGACGGCCGCCACCACGGCGGTCATCGACCCCTCGGCTCGGCGGCAGACGATCCGGGGCTTCGGCGGCATGACACACGCGGCCTGGATCGGCGACCTGACGGCCGCCCAGCGGGACACGGCGTTCGGCACCGGTGAGGGACGGCTCGGGTTGTCCGTGCTGCGGATCCCCGTCCCGGAGAACCAGGCGGACTGGAGCCGTGACCTGGCGACGGCCAAACGCGCGGTCCAGCTGGGAGCGACCGTGTTCGCCTCACCGTGGAATCCTCCCGCCCACATGGTCGAGACCTTCACCCACGGCAACCAGACCAACGCGAAACGCCTCAGGCACGACATGTACGGCGCCTATGCCCGGCATCTGAACGACTTCACCACGTTCCTGCGGAACAACGGGGTGAACCTGTACGGCATATCGGTGCAGAACGAACCCGATTACGCGCACGACTGGACGTGGTGGACCTCCGGCGAAATGGTCCGCTTCCTGCGCGAGAACGCCGGCTCCATCGGCACCAGGGTCATCGCGCCCGAATCCTTCACCTACACGAAATCCGTGTCGGACCCGATCCTCGACGACCCCGCCGCGCTCGCCAACGTGGACATCATCGGCACCCACCTCTACGGCACGCCGTTCACCGACTTCCCCTACCCTCTCTTCAAGAAAAAGGGCGCGGGGAAAGAACTCTGGATGACCGAGGTCTACCACCCGGACAGCACCAGTTCGGCGGACCTCTGGCCGCAGGCCCTCGACGTGGCGGAGCACATCCACCACGCCCTGGTGGACGCCGAGTTCCAGGCGTACGTCTGGTGGTACATCCGGCGCGGCTACGGCCCGCTGCGGGAAGACGGCCACATCAGCAAGCGAGGTGCCAACCTGGCGCACTTCGCCAGGTTCGTCCGCCCCGGATACGTACGGGTCGAGGCGACGGCGACCCCGGCACCGCACGTCCACGTCTCGGCGTACCAGGGCGGCGACTCCACCGTCGTCGTCGCCGTCAACAAGACCGTTTCGCCGGTAAGCCAGCGGTTCACCCTGAAGAACAGCGCCGCGTCCCGTGTCTCGTCCTGGCTGACCGACGCGAGCCGGAACGTCGCTCCCCAGGGCACCACCGGCGTGACCAACGGCTCTTTCACCGTCACACTTCCCGCGCGGAGCGTGACGACCTTCGTGACGGTGTGACGCGGACCCCGGACGGGAACTCGCCGCCACCAGGCAACTGATCACCGAGTGCTTCCGCTCGAAGGCTCAGGTCAGCAGCCAGGCCAGGACGACGGCGAAGCTTCCGTCAGCGGGCGCCGTACCTCCTACCGCGCCGGATGGGCAGGCCACGCGCTCGCCCTTGGTCCGTCGGCCGCCCGAAGCCGGTGGTGCGGACCTGACGCACGTCCACGGCACCGGGTGCGGCGGGGTGATCCACCGCACCGGCGTCGAACGTGCCGCCCGCGGGGACCTCCCCGGCAGCTCAGCTCTTCGCCCCCCCTGCTCATGAACGGCTCAGGCCACGAGCCCGCTCGCCTTCGCGGAAGGCGTGGGGGGAGCGTGGACGAGCTCCCACAACAAGCGCGGCTGGTTCATCCAGTTGACGGCGGCGGTCGGAATGCCGTGGCGCCGCCCGAGGCAGTCCAGCCGGTGGAGGAAGTGCAGTCCGGCGGAGTCCATGAAGGAGACCTCCGCCATGTTCAGCACGATGCTGTCCGCGTCGTCCAGCAGACTCTCCAGTGCCCGGTCCAGCACGCGCACCGAGCCATGGTCGATCTCTCCGCGCGGAGTGAGGACCGCGCAGTGACCGCTGCGCCGGATGCGGACCGTCAGCCGATCCGCCGAATCCGAACAAGACGCGTTGGTCTTCGGGCACATCCTCCTACCATGACAGTGACAGACAGGTCTGTCCATGTCCGTCCGGGGCCATCTCAGGGAGGCCGGCAATGACGAGTGACGATGCCGTGTCACCGCGATCGGGGAAGCCGAATTCCCGGGCCGGTGCACGGGAGCGCATCATGGAGACGGCCTACGCGTTGTTCTCCCGCCGCGGCATCCGGGCGGTGGGGATCGACGAGGTGATCGCCCGCTCCGGCGTGGCCAAAGCCACCTTGTACCGCAACTTCCCCTCCAAGCAGGACCTGGTCCTGGCGTTCCTTGAGCGCCGGGAGGAGCGCTGGACACGGGGCTTCGTCGAGGCCGGAGCCCGCCGGCGGGGAACGAGCGGGGAGGAACGGCTGCTGGCCATCTTCGACGTGTTCGACGAGTGGTTCCACAGCGAGGACTTCGACGCCTGTGCCTTCATCAACGTCCTGCTGGAGATGGGATGGGAGCACCCCTTGGGCCAGGCGAGCATCACCCACCTGGAGAACATCCGCTCCCTCGTCCGCGCACTGGCCGAGGAAGCCGGACTGCGGGACACCGAGAACTTCGCCCGGTCCTGGCACATCCTGATGAAAGGCTCGATCGTCTCCGCCGCCGAGGGCGACGCCCAAGCAGCCCGGCCGGCACAGGAGATGGCCCGCTCCCTCATCGAACGGCACCGCTGAACCACGGCACGCTCACGCATGCCTCGCTCCAGGGCTTACGTGGCTCGGCTCCTGTGCGGACGGCGCGCCGGTGCTATCGGAGCCTTGGTGGGGCGCCGCGGCCCCGCGTGCGTCACACTGCCGGGAGCCTGCCGAACATGCCGGCCCGGCACCGCGAGGACGGTCGCGTCCAACCGGCCAAGAGGCATCATGGGACACCCCCCTCCCGTTGGAGGGCCCGCATCTTGTGCGCACCACCCGGACGGTCCGGTGTCCCCGGACCTGCCCAGCACTTGCCTCGCGCCGTCACCCCGGCCCCCGGTGGCCTTCTCTTCCCCCATGTGCCGCCCTCACCACGCAACAGGCCCCCGCACAAAGGCACGGTGCGCAGCGCGCGCGGCGCGAAGTGCGGGGCGCGGGTGCGTCAGTCCACCGGAACCACGACCACCGGGCCGTGCGCGTGGTGGAGCACCGCGTGCGTGACCGGGCCCAGTTGCAGACCCAGACGGTGCGGACGGCGGTGGGCGGCCAGCACCGTCACCTCCGCGTGCCGGCCGGCCTCGATCAGGGCGCGGGCCGCGCCCGCGCACACGGCCTCCGACTCCACCCGTACGTCCGGGTAGGTCTCCCGCAGCGGCGCGGCGGTGAACTCCGGAACCGCCTCGGCACCCTTGCGCAGCCGCTCGAACTCCTCCCCGGACAGGTGGTAGGACGCCCCGGGAACGGCCGGCGGCGCGGTGGGGTACTGCCAGGCATGCAGGACGCGCAGGGTGCCGCCGAGCCTGGCCGCCTCCTGGAAGGCGAAGTGCAGCGCCGGGACGTCGGCCTCCGATTCCACACCGACCAGGACACCGCCGCCCTCCACCTCCGTCTCACCCCGCACCACCATCAGCGGAGTGGTGCAGTGCGCGGCCACCCGCAGACTCACCGACCCCAGCAGCAGCCCGGCGAACCCGCCATGCCCGCGCGTACCCACCACCGTCAGCCCGGCGTCGCGCCCGCAACGCAACAGCGCGCGGGACGCCGACTCCGTGGTCAAGGACGGGATCACCACCAGGTCCCCGGCCCGGTCACGCGCCCGTTCGGAGGCCCCGTCGATCAGCCGCCGGGCACTGGCGTAAAGCACCTGCCCGTTCTCGTCGGTCACCCCGAAGTCGGGCAGCGGGTGCTTGCCCCAGGGCCAGCCGCACACGATCTCCAAGGCCGTACCGCGCCGCACGGCCTCGTCCGCCGCACGGTCCAGAGCGCGTACGGCCGCGTCCGAGCCGTCGAAACCGACTATCACACGGCCGGGAAAGGACACTTCCTGTGTCATCGCAACCTCCTCGCCCCACACGCCGCCTCGACGGAGGCACGGGCACCACCGGTAGGGGTCATGTGCCACGCACGGGAGCGACCGGATGCGGACGCCCGGCGGAGAAATCGCGCCCGGGCGGGCCAGGGCCGGGTCCAGGTCGCCCCGAACCCGTTCCCTGTCTCCACCGTCCGCCGCCCGGGGTGGGCTGCCCAGGGCCTTGTGGCCCGGCATGCCGCGGCATCGGGCCCCCGCGGCGGCGGTCAGGGCACCGCACCGGCCGGATTCCTCATGTGGTGGAAGGAGCATGCCGCCGTCTGGTCGCCGACCGTCTCGGCATCGCCGGTGCCCGCTGGGGGCTTCACGGTGCCGAAGCCGTCCTCCGGCTCCGCGCCCTCGCTGCCGGGGCCCGTCGGCCGGCCGCGGATCGTGGGGGCCACACCCTTCACCTTCGGTGTCCCGGCTTGTAGGCGATGTCGAAGTGGGACTTCTTCGGAGTAACGCACCAGCGCCGGAAAGGGCCGCCTCGGTGGCCCGTGGCCTCGGTGGTCCCGCGGTCCTGCGGTCCGGCGTCGGCGAGGTCGCGTCGGGGCGTCGGCGGCCGGGCCGGGGGAGGCGGCCGGGGCGTCGGGGACGCTCGGGTGGCCCGCGCGCCGCTGGACATGGTGCGCGGGCCCCCGGGCGGGCCGGAACGGTCGGGGCCGGGTGTCCTGTCGAGGCGCCTTCGCAGGTCGCGGCTCGCCGGTCTGCGAAGGCGCCGACTCGATCGAGAACACGGGCGGCCCCGTTCCCGGACAACGCGGCCGGTCTTCACGGGAGTCCCGTTCGCGGTGGGGCGTGAGCGACGGGCCGGAAGCGACGCCGCGGTCGTGTCCCTGATCGTGGTGCGGGGGTCAGTCCCCCTGCCAGGTCACGCGCATCGCCTCCGGTCCCCGGATGTGCGGCCGTACCCTCCACCTGATGTCGCGGACGGTCAGCTCCGGGGCCCTGGTGAGCAGCACCCGCAGTCCCTCCTGGAGGTCGATGCGCCCGAGCTGGGCGCCGACGCAGTGGTGCGCGCCGTGGCCGAAGGTGAGGTGTCCGCCGGGTGGCCGGGTGAAGTCGATCGCGTCGGGGTCCTCGAAGCGGGCCGGGTCGTGGTTGGCCGACTCGACGGCGACGGTCAGGGCTTCGCCCGCGCGCACCAGCGTGCCGCCGACGTTGACGTCCTCCCGCGCGTAGCGGACGAACAGGCCGGCGCCGGCGGAGGCGTTGTAGCGCATCAGCTCCTCGGCCGCCGCCGGCAGCTCGGCCGGGTTCGCGCGCAGCCGGTTCCAGAGCGCGCGGTCGCCCCGCGTCAGGACGTAGACGCAGTTCGGGATCTGGGTGATGATCGCCTCGAACCTGGCCAGCATCGTGCTGACGACCAGTTCGACCAGCTCGGTGTCGGTGAGCCAGTCCTCCTCGTCCCGGGCCTGGATCAGCGCCGACATCAGGTCGTCGCGGGGGCGGGCCCGGCGCTCGGTGATGAGCCGCTCGATGCAGGCGCGCAGGGCATCGAACCGCCGCTGCATGTCCTCGGCGCCGACGGCGCTGCCGGGCAGCAGCGCCGCGCTGGTCGACGCGAACGCCTCACGGTCCGAGGCCGGCACGCCGAGCAGGTCGCAGATGGAGCGCACGGTCATCGGCTGCACGTAGTCCGTCACGATGTCCATGCCCGGCCCGGCGTCCATCGCCGCCGACAGCAGATCGTCCGCCGCCGCGTGCACCGTCGGGCGCTGCGCTTCCATACGGGACCTGCTGAGGGCTTTGACCAGCAGCTTGCGCAGCCGGGTGTGTTCGGGGGCGTCCAGGGTGATCAGCCCGGCCAGGTCCGTCGCCTCCTCCTGGCGCGGATAGTCCCGGCCGACCGACATCGCGCGGCTGAACCGCGCGTCGCCCAGCACCAGCCGGGCGTCGGCGTAGCGGGTGACCAGCCAGGTGGGTTCGCCGTAGGCGAGCCGCACCCGGAGCAGCCCCTCGCGCTGCCGCAGTTCCCGGAACCGCTCGTTGACCTCGATGCCGTGGCCGTCGTCGAAGGGGAAGTGCTCCAGCGCCTCTGCGGCGTCGGGAAGATCGGGAACGGTCGTCATGCGGGCTGCACCTCCGTCAGCCAGTCGTGCAGGTTCGCTGAGATCAGGTCGGCGTGCTGGGACAGGATGGTGAAGTGGTCGCCGGGCAGCCTGCGCACGCGGTGTGCCAGTTCGGCCGGGAACGGGTGGTCCTCCGAGCTGGTGGGCATGTCCGCGACGACCTCGCTGGCGAGCAGGTGCAGGACCGGCGCCTTCAGCGGGCCGGGCCGCCAGCCGCTGTAGATCCTGCTGTAGCCGCCCATCGCCGCGATCTGGCCGCTGGTGGTCACGGTCCGGTCCGGACGGTCGAGCGACATGCCCATGAGGTCGCGCCGCCGGATCTGCTCCCGCATGAACTCGCTGCGGGTCTCGGTCTGGTCCATCTCCTCCTCCGGGAGGTAGGAGTCCAGCAGGAGCAGCGCGGTGACGGGGACGCCGGTCTGCTCCAGGTGTGCGGCCAGGTCGTGCGCGAGCCAGCCGCCCGAGGAGTAGCCCGCGACGATCAACGGGGTGCCGGCCAGCTCACGGCGCACCGGTTTGGCCAGCATCCGCGTCAGGGCGGCACGGTCGGCGGGCAGCGGGGCCTCGCCCGCGAATCCGGGCGACCACAGCGACCACACGTCGGACGCGGGGTCCAGCCCGGCGTGCAGGTAGGAGTAGGGCAGGTCCAGGTTGGGGAAGATCGGCGGGGTGAGGCCGACGATCGTGGGGCCGCCCGCGCCCGTCCCCACCTTGCGCAGTTCGGCGAGATCGCGCGGATCGTCCCGGTCGAAGGTGTCGCGGGTCTCGGAGGCCGCGCGGGCCAGGCGGAGGGCGACGTTGATCCGGCCGGTGCGGATCGCCCGGATGTAGAACGAGGCCAGGCTGCCGTCGCTCTCGTCGGCGTTCTCGGGCGCCGGGCCGTCCACCGGCCCGGTGCCGGATTCCGGGGCCTCGGTCCCGGGCGGGGCGGTCCCCGCGATCTCGTCGAGCGTGCCCTCCTCGGCGCGGGCGGCCAGCTTCTCCACCACGCGCTCGGCGAGATCGGCCACCGTGGGGTAGTTCAGCACGTCGGCGAGTTCGATCTCCACACCGGCACGGGCGGTGAGCTGCTTGCGCAGGTCCTCCGCGGCCAGCGAGTCCATCCCGAGATCGCGGAACGTGTCCTCGACGTCGATCCGGTCGTCCGGTCCGTTGCCCAGCGCCCGGTCCAGGCACGCACGGACCAGCGTCTCGACGCGGCGCGCGCGCTCCCGCTCCTCCAGTGCCCACAGCACGGCCGCGGGCGAGCGGCGGTCGGGCTCGCGCGTCGCGGGGTCGTCGGAGACCAGCACCGGCATGGTCCACTCGCGCTCGATCCAGTACCGGCTGCGCTGGAAGGCGTAGCCGGGCAGCGGGATGCGCCGCGCACCGGTGCCGGCCAGGACGGCACGCCAGTCCACCGCCGCGCCCATCGCGTACGCGCGGCCCAGCGCGCGCACGACCGCCGCCGGACCGGTCTCCGCGCTCTCCGTCTCCTCCGGCACGGCCAGCACGGCGGGACCGTCGGACGGCTCGGCGGCCAGGCCCGCGGTGTCCCCGCCGAACACGACCAGCAGCCGGTGACCGTCGGCCCGCAGCTCGCGGGCGGCCGGGCCGGGTTCGGCGGCCGGCACCGCGCGGTAGTCGTCCTCGGCCGGACGGTCCCGCAGCCAGCGGCCGGTGTCCCCGCACAGCACCGGCGCGCCGGGAGCGGGGGGCGGGACGTCCACGACGTCGGGTTCGGCGCCCGCGGGGCACCCGGCCGCGATCCGCAGCGCGGAGGACAGGGACAGCCAGCCGACCGCCCAGGACGCGGCCGGCAGGCCGGATCCGTGTCCGGCCAACGCCGCCGGGCGCACGCCGGACGCGCACCACACGCGTGTCACGCCGGTCAGCACGGCCAGCGTGGCCGGGGCCAAGATGTCCGGCCGGTCCAGCGGTGGCGCGTCCGGGTCGCCGCGCAGCACGTCCGTCAGGGACCAGCCGACCAGCCCGGTCAGCACCTCCTCACATGCGGAGAGGTGCTCGGCGAACGGCTCCGCCTCGGCGTACTGGGCGGCCAGCGCGCGCACCGCGGCCGGGGTGCACGCGTGCGGGTACAGGAACGCGGTGGTGCCGTTGCGCACGGCGGTGCCGGAGACCGCCACCGTGTCGCTCCCGGTGTCGTGCCGGCCCGTGCTCAGCGCGGTCAGGCCCGCGGCGAGGTCGGCCGGGGTGGAGCCGAACACCACCGCGCGGTGCGGCAGGTGCGCCCGGGCGGTGGCCAGCGACCACGACAGGTCCAGCAGGTCCGGGTGCGCCCGGTCGAGGTGCTCGTGCAGCGCGGCGGCCTGCGCGGACAGCGCCTGTTCGGTCCGGCCCGACAGGGGCCAGGCCAGCAGGGGCGGGACGGCCCTCTCGCGGGACTCGATGTCCGGGTCGGGTTCCGGGTCCTCCAGGATCAGGTGCGCGTTGGTGCCGCCGACTCCGAACGCGGACACGCCCGCCCGCCGGGGACGCCCGTCGCGCGGCCACGGGACCGCGCGGGTGAGCAGTTCGACCCCGCCCTGCGACCAGTCGACCCGGGGGGTCGCCGTGTCGATGTGCAGGCTCCTGGGCAGCGTGCCGTGCCGCATGGCCAGCACCATCTTCACCACGCCGGCGACCCCGGCCGCGGCCTGGGTGTGGGCGAGGTTCGATTTCACCGCGCCGACCTGCAGCGGCGGCCGGCCGCCGCGGTGGCGGCCGTACCCGGCCAGCAGCGCCTGCGCCTCGATGGGGTCGCCGAGCGCGGTGCCCGCGCCGTGCGCCTCCACCGCGTCGATGTCGGCGGGCGTCAGGCCGGCCGAGGCGAGCGCGTCGGCGATCACCTGCTGCTGCGCGGTGCCGTTCGGGGCGGTCAGGCCGGAGGAGGTGCCGTCGGAGTTGATCGCCGATCCGCGCAGCAGCGCGAGCACCTGGTGGCCGTTGCGCCGCGCGTCGGACAGCCGCTCCAGCACCAGCATCCCGGCACCCTCGCCCCACGCGGTGCCGTCGGCGGCCGAGGAGAAGGGCTTGCACCGCCCGTCCGGTGCCAGGGCGCGCTGCCGGGCGTAGTCGATGAACAGCAGCGGGCTGGACATGACGGCCACCCCGCCCGCGAGCGCCAGGGTGCACTCGCCCGCGCGCAGCGACCGCACGGCCAGGTGGATCCCGACCAGGGACGAGGAACAGGCGGTGTCCACCGTGAGCACGGGCCCCTGCAGGCCGAACACGTAGGCCAGCCGGCCGGAGGTCACGCTGCCCGCGTTGCCGATGGAGAGCTGGCCCAGCATGTCCTCGGGCATCTCGCGGACCGCCGTGACGTAGTCCGCGTTGGACAGTCCGAGGAACACGCCGGTGCGGCTGCCGCGCAGCCCGGCCGGATCGATACCGGCGGACTCCAGCGCCTGCCAGGTGACCTCCAGCGCGATCCGCTGCTGCGGGTCCATGCCGAGCGCCTCGCGGGGCGAGATGCCGAAGAACTCGGCGTCGAAGTCGGCCGCGTCGTCGAGGAAGGCACCGTGCCGGACGTAGGAGCGGCCCGGTGTGCCCGGTTCCGGGTGGTAGATCTCATCCTCGGTCCAGCCGCGGTCGGCCGGGAACCCGGTGATCACGTCGCGCTCCGCGGCGAGCAGTTCCCACAGCTCCTCCGGCGAGCCGATCCCGCCGCCGAACCGGCAGCCCATGCCGACCACGGCCACCGGGTCCTCGACGGGGTTCTCCAGCTCCCGCAACCGCTCCCGGGTGCGCTGGAGTTCCGCGGTGACCCGCTGGAAGTACTTGACGAGCTTCGGGTCCTCGCCCACAGATCTCGTTTCCTCTCCGGTCGGCCGGGCGGTCCCGGCTGCTGGTTCACGCATCGCCGAGTTCCCGGTCCACGAAGGCGTAGAGCTGGTCCACGGAGGCCGAGCTCAGCTCGTCCGCGTCGGGCTCCGGCTCGCCGTCCAGGGCGCGCAGCGCCGCCCGCAGCCGTTCGCGCAGCGCCTCGCGCCGCGCGCTCTCGCCGGCCAGCGCCTCCTCGACCGCTCGTTCGAGTTCGGAGAGCCGGTCCGGGCCGGGCTCGGCAGGTCCGTCCGCCGGTTCCTCCGGGCCGGCGGCATCCGGCGCGATCTCCGTACCGAGGTACGCCGCGAGAAGGGCCGGGGTGGGGTGGTCGAACACCAAGGAGGCGGGCAGGTTGAGCCCCGTGGCGGTGTTGAGCCGGTTGCGCAGCTCGACCGAGCTCAGCGAGTCGAATCCGAGGTCTCCGAACGGGCCGTCCGCGGGCACCCCGTCCGCGGACGGGTAGCCGAGCACGGCCGCGATGTGACCGAGCACCAGGTTGAGGAGCTGCCGGTCCCGTTCGGCGGGGCTCAGCCCGCCGAGTCTGCGGGCCAGGTCCGCCGGGGACTCGGCGGGCGCGGCGGACCGCGCGGAGCTCCGGCGGCGGGCCGGGCGGACCAGATCGCGCAGCAACGGCGGAATGCCCTCCTCCCCCAGGCCGGCCACGGTGGCCGGGTCCAGCCCGATGGGCACCAGGTGGGCCCGGTCCGAGCCGGTCGCGGTGTCCCAGAGGGCCAGGCCCTGTGCGACGGTCAGCGCGCGGAGCCCGGTGCGGTCCATGCGGGCCCGGTCCGCGGCGGCCAGCCCGGCGCCCATCCCGTCGGTCGTGCCGGTCTCGTCGTCCGGCGCCCACAGGCCCCAGCCCAGCGAGCGGGCCGGGAGTCCGGCGGCGGCCCGCTGGTTCATGAGCGCGTCCAGGAAGGCGTTCGCCGCGGCGTAGGCCCCCTGGCCGGCGGTGCCGAACACGCCGGCGGCGGAGGAGAAACAGGTGAACTCGGCGAGGTCGAGGTCCCGGGTCAGCTCGTGCAGGTGCCAGGCTCCGTCGACCTTCGGCGCCAGCACGTTCTCCATCTGCTCCTCGGTCAGCGACTCCACCAGGCCGTCGTCCAGCACACCGGCCGCGTGGACCACGGCGGTGAGCGGGTGTGCCGCGGGTATCCCGGCCAGCACCCGGGCCACGTCCTCCCGCCGGGCGACGTCGCCGCGCGCCACCTCGGCGTGCGCGCCGAGCCCGGCGAGTTCGGCGACGAGTTCCGCGGCGCCGGGGGTCTGCGCGCCGCGGCGCGAGAGGAGCAGCAGCCTGCGGGCGCCCCGGCTCGCCAGGTGCCGGGCCAGCGTGCGGCCCAGCGAGCCGAGCCCACCGGTGATCAGCACGGTGCCGTCGGGGTCGGGCGTGCGGGCGGCCTGGCCGCCGTCGCTCGGCGCCGGGCCGTCCTCGCGGTGCAGCCGGGGCACCAGCAGTTCGCCCGCGCGCAGCGCCACCTGGGGCTCACGGGCCGCGGACGCGACGGCCACCGCGTCGCGCAACGCGGCGTCGGCGGGCTCGTCGACGTCGACCAGCAGGAGGCGGCCCGGGTACTCGTTCTGTGCCGAGCGGGCCAGTCCCCAGGCAGCGGACAGCACCAGGTCGGGTTCGTCGCCCGCGCGCACGCCGAGCGCGCGCTCGGTGCGGACCACCAGCAGCGAACCGGCGAACCGCTGGTCGGTGAGCCAGCCGCGCAGGTACCCGGTCAGTTCGGTGAGCGCGGCGCGGACCCGTGCGGTGACGTCGTCCCCGGCGGGACGGGACGGGCGCAGCACCACCACCGGCGGCACCGGGTCCGCCGCGTCCGCCAGCGACGCGAGGTCGAGTTCGCCGGTCCCGGGGTCGTGCCACCCACCGGGGTCGTCCACGGTGGAGGGCCGGCGCACGGGCACCCAGTCCTGTGCCAGCAGTTCCGCGCCGTCCCCGGCCGGTCCCAGCAGGTAGGACTCGTCGGCGGGCAGCGGCCGGAACACCAGGGAGTCCACCGTGGCCACGGTGGCACCGGTCTCGTCCGCCAGTGTGATCGCCACGTCGCCGTTCCCGCCGGTGGCGTGCACCCGCACCGTCGAGGCTCCGGCCCGGAAGAGCGACAGCCCCGACCAGGAGAACGGCATCGAGCCGTTGCCCTCGTCGATCCCGTCCAGCTGCGGGCCGAGGCCGACCGCGTGCAGGGCCGCGTCCAGCAGCGCCGGGTGCAGGCTGTAGCGCTTCGCGTCCCCCGCCGCTTCGGCGGGCAGGGCGACCTCGGCGAACATCTCCGAGGTCCCGTCGGGGAGGTCGCGTTGCCAGAGGGTCCGCAGACCCCGGAACGCGCCCTCGTAGCGGAAGTGCCTGCCCTCCACCACCTCGTCGTAGACGTCCGCGACCGGGATCTCCCGCGCGTCCCGCGGCGGCCAGTGCGCGAGGGCCGTGTCCGGCGTCGCGGTGCGGACATTCAGGTAGCCGAAGGCGTGCGACCGCCAGGGGCCCGGCTCGGCCCGGCCCACGCCCTCCGGCCGGGAGTACACCCGCACCGGGCGGCGGCCGGTCTCCTCGGTGTCGCCCACCACCACCTGCACCGACACCCCGCCGTGCTCCGGCAGGACCAGCGGTGCCTCGACGGTGAGCTGTTCGAGCAGGTCGCAGCCGACGTGCTCGCCCGCGGCCAGCGCCAGTTCCACGAAGCCGGTGCCGGCCAGCAGGGGGATGCCGCGCACCCGGTGGCCCCCCAGCCAGGAGTGCGACTGGAGGGACAGCCTGCCGGTGAGCCGCACGCCGTCGCCCTCGGCCGAGGACACCATGGCGCCCAGCAGCGGGTGGCCCACCGGGAGCAGCCCGGTGGAGCGCAGGTTCAGCCCGTTCCCGTCCGGCACCAGCCAGTACCTCTCGTGCTGGAACGCGTAGCCGGGCAGGTCCGCCGTCCTGGCGGGGGCGGCGGGCAGCACGGCGGGCCAGTCCACCTCGACGCCTTGCGTGTGCAGCGCGCCGAGGGCGAGCAGCACGTCCTTGGTCTCGTCGCGATCGGCCCCGCGCAGGGTGGGCACCACCGCCTCGTCCGGCCCGGCGTCCCGCCCGGCCAGCCCGGAGAGCACCGCGCCCGGTCCCAGTTCGAGCAGGACGCGGGCGCCGGCCTCGCGTGCGGTGCGCAGCCCGTCGTGGAACCGCACCGCCTGCCGGACGTGCGCGGTCCAGTACTCCGGCGAGCGCAGCTCCTCCGCCGTGGCCGTCTTGCCGGTGAGGTTGGAGATCACCGGGATCTCCGGCTCGTGCGTCGTCAGCCCGGCCACCACCGTGCCGAACTCGGCCAGCATCGGCTCCATCAGCGGCGAGTGGAAGGCGTGGCTGACCCGCAGCCGCCGGGTCCGCCGTCCCCGGCCCGCCCAGTCGGCCTCCAGTTCGGTGATGTCCTCCTCCGCACCGGAGACGACCACCATGTCCGGGGCGTTCACCGCCGCGACGGACACCCGCCGCTCGCGCCCCGCCAGCCAGGGGGCCAGGTCCTGCTCGGTGCCCTGCACGGACAGCATCGCGCCGCCCTCGGGCAGCGCGGCCATCAAACGGCCTCGGGCGGCCACCAGCCGGACCGCGTCCGGCAGCGACCACACCCCGGCCGCGTGCGCCGCGCCGATCTCCCCGATCGAATGCCCCAGCAGCAGGTCCGGGCGCACCCCCCAGGAGCGCATCAGCCGGAACAGCGCGGTCTCCACCGCGAACAGGGCGGCCTGGGCGTAGTCGGTGCGGTCGAGCAGGTCCGGTTCGCCCTCCAGCACGGTCCGCAGCGGAGTCTCCAGCTCCCGGTCGAACAGCTCGCACACCTCGTCGAACGCCTCGGCGAACGCCGGGAAGGAGGCGGCGAGCTGCCGCCCCATGCCGAGCCGCTGCGCGCCCTGGCCGGTGAACAGCACGCACAGCCCGCCGCCGGCCGCGGTGCCCACCGCCACGTCGGTGACCCGGCCGGTGTCGAGGTGGCCGCGCAGCGCGGAGAGAAGTTCGGCCCGGTCCCGGCCGGGTACGGCCAGCCGGTGGCGGAAGTGGGTGCGGCGGGTGGCCAGCGCGTACGCCAGCCCCTCGGCGGAGGGAGCGCCGTCGGACTCGGCGAAGGCCAGCAGCCGGGCCGCCTGGGCGCGCAGCGCGTCCTCGGTCCGGCCCGACACCGTCCACACCAGACCGGCGGGCGGCGCCGCGGGCTCCGGCACCTCCGGCTCGTCGTGCTGTTCCAGCACGACGTGGGCGTTGGTGCCGCTGATCCCGAAGGAGGAGACGGCGGCGCGGCGCGCTCGGCCGGTCTGCGGCCAGGGCATCGCGTCGGCGAGCACGCTGACCCCGTCCACTCCCCAGTCCACCTTCGGGGTGGGGCTGTCCACGTGCAGCGTCTTGGGCGCGACACCGTGCCGCATCGCCATGATCATCTTGATGATGCCGGCCACGCCGGCCGCAGCCTGCGTGTGCCCGATGTTGGACTTCAGCGAGCCCAGCAGCAGCGGCCGGCCGGACGGCCGGTTCTGCCCGTAGGTCGCCACCAGCGCGTTGCCCTCCACCGGGTCGCCGAGCGGGGTGCCGGTGCCGTGCGCCTCGACCACGTCGATGTCCTGGGTGGACAGTCCGGCGTCGGCGAGCGCGGTACGGATCACCTCCTGCTGGGCGGTGCCGTTGGGCGCGGAGAGCCCGTTGCTGGTGCCGTCCGAGTTGACCGCCGAGCCGCGCAGCACCGCGAGCACCTGATGGCCGTTCCGCCGCGCGTCGGACAGCCGCTCCAGTACCAGCAGGCCCGCCCCCTCGGCCCAGATCGAGCCGTTCGCCCCGGCCGCGAACGCCTTGATCCGGGCGTCCCGGGAGGTGACGCCCTGGCCGCAGAACTCGACGAACGTCTCCGGAGTGCTCAGCACCGTCACACCGCCCGCCAGCGCGATCGGGCACTCGCCGGCGCGCAGGGCCCGCATCGCGAGGTGGGTGGCGACCAGGGAGGACGAGCAGGCGGTGTCCACGGTGAGGGCCGGGCCGTGGAAGCCCAGGGCGTAGCTGATCCGACCCGAGATCACGCTCATGGTGTTGCCGGTGATGCCGTACTGGGAGAACTGGTCGGTGCCCTGCCAGAGCATCTCGTAGTCGTTGCTGGACGCGCCGACGAAGACCCCGGCCCGCTCGCCCACCAGCGAGTCCGGCAGGATGCCCGCGGACTCCAGCGCCTCCCAGGCCAGCTCCAGCACCAGCCGCTGCTGCGGGTCCATCACCAGCGCCTCGCGCGGGGAGATCCCGAAGAACGCGGGGTCGAAATCGCCCGCGCCGCTCAGGAAGCCGCCTTCGCGCACGTAGGTCCGCCTGGCCTGCTGGGACTCCGGATCGGGGTCGTAGAGCTCCTCGATCGGCCAGTGCCGGTCCTCGGGGAAGGGCGAGATGGCGTCCGTGCCCGCGGCCACCAGGTCCCACAGCTGGGCGGGCGAGGCCACGTCGCCGGGCAGCCGGCACGACATGCCGACCACCGCGATCGGCTCGGCGGACCGCTCGGTCGCGTCACGCAACTGCTCCCGGGTGCGTAACAGATCGGTGGTGACCCTTTTCAGGTATTGCCGGAGCGTGGTGACTTCATCGGACATGAACGACTCCCTGCGACGAATGGCCGGTCAGAGTTGGAAGGTGATCCGCTCGGTGTCGAGGCCGCGGACGACCACGTGCCTGCGATAGCTCAGTGAGTCCTCGTGCACGTGGAAGCCGCGCAGCCGGCGGGCCAGCTCACCGAAGACGATCTCCGCCTCCAGCCGGGCCAGGCTGCTGCCGAGGCAGTAGTGCGCGCCGGCGCCGAAGGCGAGGTTCATCACGCCGGGCTTCCGGTCCGCGATGAACCGGTCCGCCTTCGGGTGCACCCGCTCGTCCCGGTTGCCGGACGCGAGGACCAGGGTGACCACCGAACCCTCGGGGATGTCGAGGCCGTTGATCCGGTCGGACCGCAGCGCGACCCGGCCGGTCAGCATGATCGGGCAGTCGTAGCGCAGCGCCTCGCTCACCACGTCGCCGGCGATCTCCGGGTTCTCCCGGAGCAGCTGGAACTGCTCCGGGTGGCGCGACATCGCGAGCAGGCCGTTGGTGATCAGGTTCGTGGTGGACTCGTGGGCCGCGGTGAACACGGTCACCACGACGTTCGTCACCTCGCGCCGGCTCAGCCCGCGCCCGTCCTCCTGTGTGGAGAGCAGGCTGGAGATGAGGTCCTCGCCGGGGTTGCGGCGGCGCTTGTGGATGAGGTCCGCGAAGTAGCCGTGCAGTTCGGTGGTGGTGCGGACGATGCGGACGAGTTCCTCGCGGTCGAACATCGCGGTGGAGTGGAAGCTGGCCACCAGCGTGGGCAGCTCCGTGGACAGCGCCATGTCGCTGGACCACTCCCGCAGCATCGGGATGTCCTCGCGCGGGATGCCCAGGAGCGTGGCGATGACCCGCAGCGAGAGCGCCCCGGCCAGGTCCTGGACGCCGTCGAACTCGCCGTCGGCCAGGCAGTCGCGGAGCAGTTCGTCCACGATCTCGCGGATCCACGGCTCGAAGCGCGCGGTGATCCGCGGTGTGAACGCCTTGCTGACCAGGTTCCTCTGCCGCCCGTGGTCGGGATCGTCCATGAAGAAGATCGAGTTGAGCACCGGCTCGTCGCCGCGGTCGCCGAACAGTTCCCGCATCCCCGGGGCGTTGAACGTGTCACTGCCCATGGTCTTGTGGCTCTTGAGCACCGCCAGACAGTCGTCGTGGTCGCTCAGCAGCAGGGAGCCGTCCGACGTCCACATCGGGCCCTGCTCCCGCCACCGTTCGAACAGCGGGTAGGGGTTCGCGAGCACCTCCCGGTCGAGCAGGGCGTGCAGCGGGTTGTCCGGCACGGTGGCCGGTGAGCGGCTGGGTACTGACATGGGCTAGGTCCTCTCCGTGGCACGGCCGGCGGTGCGACCGGTGTCCGATTCCGCGTCGTCGAGCACTCCGTCGATCAGCGTGAACATCTCGTCGTCCGTGGCGCCGCTCAGGTCGGGCACCGCGGCCCGCTCGCCGGCGGTGCCGTCCTCCTGGCCTCGGAGCAGTCGCCGCAGTGTCGTGGTGACCGCCTCGGGGACGGGCGCGGACGGGGGCCGCCGGAGCAGGGCCGCCTCCAGTTCCCTCAGGCGGTCCAGCACGACGCGCTCGGCCGGGTCGCCCTCCTCGACACCGAGCGCGTCGCCGAGGTACCGGGCCAGCGCGGCGGCGGTGGGATGGTCGTAGACCGCGGAGGCCGCCAGCGGCACTCCGGTGTCCGCGCCGAGCAGGTTGCGCAGCCGGACCCCGGCCAGCGAGTCCAGGCCCAGCTCCCGGAACGGCCGGTGCGCGTCCAGGTCCCCGGCCGGCCGGCCCGAAACGGCGGCGACCCGGTCGGTGACCAGCTCCAGCAGCACCGACGACCGCAGCTCCGGCGCGGTGGCCGCCAGCCGTTCCCGCAGCGCGCTCGCGGGTTCGGGCCCGGTGTCCGCGCCCACACCCGGCAGTCCGGAGCACAGGCGCCCCGGCCGTGCGGCGGCGAACCGCGGCCAGTCCACGGCACCGGCCGCGTACTGCGCCGCACCGCCGGACAGCGCCCGCTCCAGCGCGTCCAGCGCCCGGTCGGCGGGCATCGGCGTGGCGCCGCCGTCCGACCGCGGGCCGACGGGCCAGGACGTGGTCATCCCGGTGTCCAGCCAGGGGCCCCAGGCCAGGCTCGTCGCGGGCAGGCCCGCGGCCTGCCGGTGGGCCGCCAGCGCCTCCACGACGGCGTTGGCCGCGGCGTAGTTGCCCTGTCCCGGCGAGCCCGCGGTGCCGGCCAGCGAGGAGCACAGCACGAAGAAGCGCAGCGGATGCCCGGCGGTCAGCTCGTGCAGGTACCGCGCGCCGTCCGCCTTCGCCGCGAACACCCGCGCCAGCCGGGCCTCGGACAGCGATTCCAGCACCCCGTCGTCCAGCACCCCGGCGGCGTGCACCACACCGGTGAGCGACCGCCCGGCGAGCAGCCCGGCCAGCGCCTCGCGGTCCGCCACGTCGCAGGCGGCGATCTCCACCTCGCTGCCCAGCGCGGTGAGTTCGGCGCGCAGTTCCGCCGCGCCGGGGGTGTCCGCGCCCCGGCGGCCGATCAGCAGCAGGCGGTCCGCGCCCCGGGCCGCCAGTCGGCGGGCGATGTGCGCGCCGATGCCGCCCAGCCCCCCGGTGATCAGCACGGTGCCGACGGGCTCCGCCGTGACGGGTTCGGTGCGGGGCACCGGGACCAGTCGCCGGGCGTACAGCCGCCCGTCCCGGATCGCGATCTCGTCCCTGGCGGCCAGCGCGGCGGGCAGCGCGGCCAGGTCCCCCGCGGCCGGTCGCGGCGGCAGATCCACCAGGCCGCCGTACAGCCGGGGCGCTTCCATGCCGGCGACCCGCACCAGCCCGCACACGGCGGCCTGCTCCGGATGCGGCACGGCGTCCGCCGCGTCGGCCCGCACGGCGCCGCCGGTGATCGACCACAGGGGCGTGTCCGCGCCCCGGGACAGCAGTGCCCGCAGCAGCGCCAGGGTGGCGGCCAGGCCGGTCGGCACCCGCGGCGCGTCCGGGCCCTCGGCCATCGCCAGGAGGGAGACGATGCCGGTGCCCGGCGGCAGGCCGGGCAGCAGCCGGTCCCAGTGCTCGGCGTCCACGGCGTCGCCGCGCACCGTGCGGGTTCCCTCGCCCAGCACGCCCGCCACGTCCTCGGTGAGCCGGTCCCAGTCCGCGCCCGGCGGGGCCACCACCAGCCACGGCCCCGGCGCGTCGGCGGCCGGGCCGGGTTCGGGCAGCAGCGGCCACTCGACACCGTGCAGCAGGGGATCGGCGGGGGCCCCGTCGTCGTCGGGCAGCCAGAACCGCTGACGGGTGAACGCGTAGCCGGGCAGCGGCACCGCCCGGCCGCCCGCGCACCAGGCCGCCCAGTCCACGTCGACGCCCCGGGTGTGCGCGGTCGCCAGCGCCGTCAGCAGGCCGTGCACCTCGTCGGCGTCCTGCCGCAGCAACGGCAGGAAACCGTCCCCGCCCAGCGCCTCCTGGCCGAGCGCGCTGAGCGTCGCGCCCGGTCCCAGCTCCAGGTAGGTGCCGGTGCCCGCCGCGTCCAGCGTGCGCAGGCAGTCGTGGAAGCGCACCGGTTCGCGTGCGTGCCGGACCCAGTACTCCGGGTCGCGCAGCTCTTCGGTGACCCGTGCGCCGGTCACCGAGGACACGACCGGAATCTCCGGTGCTTGGAAGTGCAGTTCGGCCAGCACCTTCCGGAAGGGGTCCAGGACCGGGTCCATGTGGGGGGAGTGGAACGCGTGGGGCACCGCCAGGAGGTGCGCGTGGGGCACCCGTTGGGAGATCTCCCGCACCGCGTCCGCGTCCCCGGCGAGCACCACGGAGGCGGGCCCGTTCACCGCGGCCAGCGCCACCCGGTCCTCGTGGCCGCGCAGCAGGTCCGGCACGTCGGCTTCCGGTATGCGGACGGCCACCATCGCGCCCTCGCCGCCGAGTTCGCGCATCAGCCGCCCGCGCGCGGCCACCAGTGCGCAGGCGTCGGCGAGCGAGAAGACGCCCGCGGCGTGCGCCGCGGCGATCTCGCCGACCGAGTGCCCGGCCACCGCGTCCGGCCGCACCCCCATCGCGGTGAGCAGCCGGAACACCGCCACCTGCACCGCGAACACCGCGGCCTGCGCGTGGTCGGTGCGTTCCCCGGGTCCGTCCCGGAGGATCTCGTCGAGCGGCCGGTCCAGCAGCGGGTCCAGCTCGGCGGCGATCTCCCGGAGGGCCGCCGCGAACGCCGGTACTTGATCGCGGAGCGAGGTGGCCATGCCCGCGTACTGCACGCCCTGGCCGGGGAAGAGGAACGCGGTCGCGCCGTCGGCCGCCACTCCGGTGATGCCGGTCCCGGCGCGCAGCGCGGCGGTCAGCTCGCCGGTGTCCGTGCCGAGCACGACGGTGCGGGCGCGCAGCCGGGCCCGCGTGGCGGCCAGCGAGTACGCCACGTCCAGCGCGGACGGCGAGCCGTTCCCGTCCTCGTCGGCCAGCCGGCGGAGCAGGGCCCCGGCCTGCGCGGGCAGCGCCTCCGGGGTGGCCGCGGAGAGCACCCACGGGATCAGCGCGGGAGCCGCGGCGGTCGTCGGCTCCGGCTCGGGCTCGGGCTCGGGCTCGGGTTCCTCCAGGATCACGTGCGCGTTGGTGCCGCTGAGGCTGAACGAGGACACCGCCGCCCGGCGCGGACGGCCCTCGCGCGGCCAGTCCACCGGCTCGTCCAGCAGCCGCACCGCGCCGTCGTCCCAGTTGACGTGCGGGCTCGGGTCGTTCAGGTGCAGGGTCCGGGGCAGCCGGCCGTGCCGCATGGCCAGCACCATCTTGAGCACGCCCGCCACGCCCGCCGCGGCCTGGGTGTGCCCGAGGTTGGACTTCGCGGACCCGACCAGCAGGGGATGCGCCCGGTCCCGCCCGTAGGCCGCCAGCAGCGCGGTGGCCTCGATCGGGTCGCCGAGCGGGGTGCCGGTGCCGTGCGCCTCCACCGCGTCCACCTCGCCGGGCGCCAGGCCCGCGACGTCCAGCGCGTCCCGGATCACCCGCTGCTGGGCCGAACCGTTCGGCGCGGTCAGCCCGTTGGACGCGCCGTCGGAGTTGAGCGCCGAGCCGCGCAGCACGGCGAGCACCCGGTGGCCCCGTTCGCGCGCGGTGGACAGCCGCTCCATCACCAGCAGGCCGGCGCCCTCGCTCCACGAGGTGCCCTGCGCCGCGGCGTCGAAGGGTCTGCACCGGCCGTCCGGGGCGAGCACCCCCACCTGGGAGAACTCCACGAACAGCGTCGGCGTGGTGAGCACCGTGATGCCGCCCGCCAGCGCGACCGTGCACTCACCGGCTCGCAGCGCCTGCGCGGCCTGGTGCATCGCCACCAGCGCGGAGGAACACGCCGTGTCCACCGTGATCGCCGGGCCGTGGAAGCCGAACGTGTAGGCCAGCCGCCCCGACGCGACGCTGCCCGCGTTGCCGATCGAGACGTCGCCGGTGAGGTCCTCGGGCGTCCGGTGCGCGCGGCGCGCGTAGTCGTTGCCCATCAGCCCGAGGTAGACACCGGTGCGGCTGCCCCGCAGCGCGGCCGGATCGATCCCGGCGTCCTCCAGCGCGTGCCAGGCCAGTTCCAGCAGAATGCGCTGCTGGGGGTCCATCGAGACCGCCTCGGCCGGGGCGACGCCGAAGAAGCCGTTGTCGAACTCGGCGATCCCGTCCAGGAAGCCGCCGTGCCGCACGTAGCTGCGCCCGCCGCGGCCCGGCTCCGGGTGGTAGACCTCGTCCAGGTTCCAGCCGCGGTCCGCCGGGAACTCGGTGATCGCGTCCCGCCCGGCGGCCAGCAGCTCCCACAGCTCGTCCATGGTGGACACCCCGCCGGGAAAGCGGCAGCTCGCGCCGACCAGCACCACCGGGTCGTCCGTGTCGTGCGCGTCGGGCCCGGCGACCGGTGGCCGGCCGCCGGGCAGCGCGTCGGGGAGCTGCCCGGACAGGTACCCGGCCAGGGCCTCGGGGGTGGGGTGGTCGAACACCGCGGTCGCGGGGAGCCGCACCCCGGTCGCTGCGGAGAGCCGGTTGCGCAGCTCCACCCCGGACAGCGAGTCGAAGCCGATGTCGCGGAACGCCCGCGACGGGTCCACCCGGCGCTCCGTACCGAGCACGGAGCCCACCGTGGCCAGCACGAGATCGAGCACCGACCGCTCGCCACCGGAGACGAGCACGGGCGCCGCGGCAGCGGCGGCCGGCCGGGCCGCGCTCCGCCGGACGCCGAGCAGCCCGGCCCACACCGGAGCCCGCTCCGGGCCCGCCGCCCGCACACTGTCCAGGTCGAAACGGGCGGGCACGGTGCACGCCAGGCCGGTGCCCAGCGCCGCGTCGAACAGCGCGAGCCCGTGCTCGCGGGACATCGGCACGAGCCCGGTCCGCCGCAGCCGGGCCCGGTCGGTGTCGCCCAGCCGCCCGGTCATGCCGGTGTCCTGCGCCCACAGTCCCCACGCCATCGACGAGGCGGGCAGTCCCCGCGAGCGGCGGTGCTGCGCCAGCCCGTCCAGCCACGCGTTGGCGGCGGCGTAGTTCGCCTGCCCCGGCGTGCCGAGGACACCGGCCACGGAGGAGAACAGCACGAACGCGGCCAGGTCGAGGTGTGCGGTCAGTTCGTGCAGGTTGCGCGCGCCCTCGACCTTCGGCCGCAGCACCGCGTCCAGCCGTTCGGGGGTGAGGGAGCGCACCGTGCCGTCGTCCAGCACCCCGGCGGCGTGGATCACCGCGGTCAGCGGCCGGTGTTCGGGGATCGCCGCCAGCAGTTCGGCGAGGGCGGCCCGGTCGGCGACGTCGCACGCCGCGAACGTGATCTCGGCGACGCCGGCCAGGTCCTCCAGACCGGCGTCGAGCGCCGCGCCGCCCCGCCGCCCCGCCAGCACCAGGTGCCGCACCCCGTGCTCGGTGACCAGGTGCCGGGCCAGCTCCCGGCCGAGTACGCCGGTCCCGCCGGTGATCAGCACCGTGCCTTCGGTGAGGTCGGGCCGGTCCCCCGTCCGCGTCACGCGGGCCAGTCGCGGCGCGAACGCCTGCCCGCCCCGGACGGCGACCTCCGGCTCACCGGTGCTCAACGCCAGTTCCAGGGCGGCGCCGGCGTCCTCGGGGTCGCCGGAGCCGTCCAGGTCGACCAGCACGAACCGGCCGGGATGTTCGGTGCGTGCCGTGCGGACCAGGCCCCAGACCGCCGCGGCGTCGGGGTCCTGGTCGTCCTCCGGCGTGATCGCGACCGCGCCGCGGGTCCGCACGATCAGGGGCCCGCCCGTCGCCTTCCCGTCGTCGGTGCCGTCGGCGTCGTCGGTGTCGTCTCTGTCGTCGGCGTCCAGGAACTCGCGGACCCGCGCCAGTGCTTCCTCGGGCCCGGCCACGTCCACGACCCGCGCGTCCACGAGCGCCTCGGCGGGCCTCCCCGCGACCGGCACCCAGTCCAGCCGGTGCAGCGCCCGGTCCACGCCCGCCGTCCCCGGCCGCACCGGCCCCACGGGCCGGAGCGCGAGCGCGCCGATGGTGGCCACCGGTTCGCCCGCCGCGTCGGCGAGCGCCACGGCGAACGCGTCGTTGCCCCGCGGAGTCAGCCGCACCCGCAAGGCCGTGGCCCCGACCGCGTGGAGCGCGACCCCGCTCCAGGAGAACGGCAGCCTCACCGGCGCGTTCCCCTCGTCCAGCAGCAGCGGGTGCAACGCGGCGTCGAGCAGGGCCGGGTGCAGGCCGAACCGCCCGGGATCGACCGGCAGTTCGACCTCGGCCCAGCGCTCCGTACCGAGCCGCCAGGCCCGCCGCAGTCCCTGGAAGGCCGGTCCGTACTCGTAACCCCGCTCGTCGAGCCGTGCGTACTGGCCGTCGAGGTCGATCTCCTCGGCACCGGCCGGCGGCCACTCCGTCAGGGTCGCACCGCCGGACCCCGCAGCCTGGAGCGTCCCGGTCGCGTACCGGGTCCACGGCGCGTCCGGCGCGGACCGGGCGTACATCGCCAGCGTGCCCGGACCCGTCTCGCCGATCGCGATCTGCACCTCGGTCTCGCCCCGCTCGGGCAGCACCAGCGGGCTCTCCAGCACCAGTTCGTCCAGCACCGGCAGCCCCGCCCGCTCACCCGCGTGCAGCGCCAGTTCGACGAAGGCCGCCCCGGGCAGCAGTACGGTGCCGCGCACCTCGTGCTCGGCCAGCCAGGGGTGCCGGGTGAGGGAGAGCCGGCACGTGGCGACCAGGCCGCCCCCGGCGAGCTCGACCACCGAGTCCAGCATCGGATGCCCGGCGGCGGGCCCGGAGGCGGCGGTGGGCAGCATCCAGTACCGCTGCTCGCGGAACGGGTAGGTCGGCAGCTGTACACGCCGGGCGCCGTCGAACAGCCCGTTCCAGTGCACGTCCACACCGTGCACGGCCGCCTCGGCCACCGCCCGCAGGAAGCGGTCGGCACCGCCCTCGTCCCGTTTCAGGGTCTCCAGCACCACGCCGTCCGCGTCGTGGTCCTCCTGGACGTCACCGAGGATCTGCCGCACGCCCCCGGCGACCACCGGATGCGGGCTGACCTCCAGGAACGTGGTGTGCCCTGCGGCGACCAGCCCGCGCACCGCCGCCTCGAACTCGACCGTGGCGCGCAGGTTGCGGTACCAGTAGTCCGCGTCCAGCCCGGTCGTGTCCACCGGACCTCCGGTCACGGTCGAGTGGAAGGGCACCTCGGCCGCCTTCGGCGTCACCGGCGCCAGCAGTTCGCGCAGTTCCGCACGCAGCAGTTCGACCTGCGCCGAATGTGAGGCGTAGTCCACCGGCAGCAGGCGCGCCCGTACGTCCTCGGCGACCAGCGCGGCGGCGAACTCCTCGACCGCCTCGACGGTGCCCGAGACCACCGTCGCGCGCGGCCCGTTGACCGCGGCCACCGAGAGGTCCTCGCCCCAGCGGGCCATCGCCTCCTCGACCGCCGCCCTCGGCAGCCCCACCGACAGCATCCGGCCCGTGCCGGAGAGCGCCCGCAACGCCCGGCTGCGCAGCGTGACGATCCGCGCCCCGTCGTCCAGGGACAGCGCGCCGGCCACGGTCGCGGCCGCGATCTCGCCCTGGGAGTGGCCCACCACCGCGGCGGGCCGCACCCCGTGCGCCCGCCAGAGTCCGGCCAGCGACACCATGACCGCCCACAGCGCGGGCTGCACCACGTCCACCCGGAGCAGCGCGTCCGCGTCGGTGAGCACGTCGCCCAGGTTCCAGTCCACGTACGGGGCCATCGCGTCCTGACAGGCCGCCATGTGCCCGGCGAAGACCGGGCTGGACTCCAGCAGTCCCGTGGCCATCCCGGTCCACTGCGTGCCCTGGCCGGGGAACAGCAGCACCGGATCGGTGTCCCGGCCGGGTGACCCGACGACGGTGCCCGGTGCCGGATCGCCCCCGGCGAGCGCGTCCAGTCCGCGCGCCAGCGCGTCCCGGTCCCGGCCGAGGACGGCGGCCCGGTGCTCGAACCCGGCCCGGCCGGTCGCCAGCGTGAACCCGGCGTCCAGCAGGCCGACCTGGTCCGATCTGAGCCGCTCGGCCAGCCGTCCGGCCTGCTCCCGCAGCGCCTCCGCGGACCTCGCGGACAGCAGCAGCGGCACCGCGGACGCCGGTCGCGGTGGCGCGGCGGGCACGGGTTCCGGGGCCTGTTCCAGGATCACGTGGGCGTTGGTGCCGCTGATGCCGAACGAGGACACCCCGGCCCGGCGCGGGAGTCCGGTCTTCGGCCAGGGGGTGTTCTCCGCGAGCGGGGTGACGCTGCCGGACTCCCAGTCCACGTGCGGGCTGGGCTCGGTGTGGTGCAGGATGCGCGGCAGCACGCCGTCACGCATGGCGTGCACCATCTTCAGGATGCCCGCCACCCCGGCGGCGGCCTGCGTGTGCCCGATGTTCGACTTGACCGACCCCACCAGCAGCGGGCGCGCCCGCTGCGGGCCGTGCACCGCCAGCAGCGCCCGTGCCTCGATCGGGTCGCCGAGCCGGGTGCCCGTGCCGTGCGCCTCCACCGCGTCAATGTCCGCCTCGGACAGTCCGGCGTCGGCCAGCGCCGCCCGCAGCACCCGTTCCTGAGCCGGCCCGCTGGGCGCGGAGAGCCCGTTGGAGGCCCCGTCCGAGTTGACCGCGGTGCCGCGCACCAGCGCGTGCACGGTGTGCCCGTGGCGCAGGGCGTCGGAGAGCCGTTCCAGCACCAGCATGCCGACGCCCTCGGACCAGGCCGTGCCGTCCGCCGTCGCGGAGAACGGCTTGCACCGGCCGTCCGGGGCGAGGCCCCGCAGCCGCGAGAACTCCACGAACATCTCCGGCGTCGCCATCACCGTCACCCCGCCGGACAGGGCCAGGTCGCACTCGCCCAGACGCAGCGACTGCACCGCGAGATGCGTGGTCACCAGCGACGAGGAGCAGCCGGTGTCCACCGTGACCGCCGGGCCGTTGAGGCCGAGCACGTAGGCCACCCGGCCGGACACCACGCTGGAGGTGTTCCCGGTGATCTGGTACCCCTCCAGCCCGTCCGGGACGGTGTGCACCCGGGGCGCGTAGTCGTGCATCATCGAGCCGGCGAAGACGGCCGTGCGGCTGCCCCGCAGCGAGGTCGGATCGATCGCCGCGTTCTCCAGTGCCTCCCACGCCGTCGTGAGCAGGAGGCGCTGCTGCGGATCGGTGGTCAGCGCCTCGCGGTCGGAGAGCCCGAAGAACTCGGCGTCGAAATGGCCTGCGTCGTAGAGGAAGCCGCCGTGCCGGACGTAGGAGGTGCCGGGCCGGTCCGGGTCGGGATCGTAGAGGGCCTCCAGGTCCCAGCCCCGGTCGTCCGGTAACTCGCCGATCGCGTCGATCCCGTCCCTGGCCGTCCGCCAGAGCCCTTCCGGGTCGGCTATTCCGCCCGGGTAACGGCACGCCATTCCCACAATCGCAATCGGTTCGCCCGGCATCCGGTGCCCTCCCAGAGCAGTTTGGACTTTGTCGGCTGCCATGGACGCCAACTCATTCTCCGAACTCGCGACCATCCAACCAAACGGCGATAAATCGTGGTGCACCGACATGATGAGCACCCAGGCTCATTCCACACAACACCGACCGGCCGAAATCTGGGGCTTTCACTAGAGACTTCGGCCTGCCGTCAAGAATTTCCGGCACCATCGTGACGCGTAGCAGATCCCGCCGAATTCCGCTACCCGCCGAAAGCGAGGCGGCCATTCCGCCGCACTGGCCACCCCCCGGCGAGCACTCCCCTCGACCGTCGCCGGGCCGACCTCGAACAACGGCCAAAACCGCAGGCCACGAGTTCGCCCAGTGGCGCCGCTCGAATACCGGGCAGCAGGACGACTCACCCTTACCCGGAACCCGGGATATCAGATCACACGGCAAGTCATGGATATACACCTGAACGAGAGCAGGTCTCCAGACGAATCGCCGTCACCGCAAGCTCTTTGTCCGGAAAACGCGGCGTGATCCACTCCCCTGTCCGAATTCGACCGGCACAAAACGAACCGCCTCTCCCGCGGCTCGGTAAACGCATGGCCGACGGCCGGCGCTTTTTGCCCCCGTCACCAAGTGACCGGTAGTGCCGATACCGAGAACGCGGAGCGGTCGACGTGGCGCAGTTCGTCGCGCGGCGTGGCCGGGCGGAGAGTTTCGTCGCGCGGCATGGCCGGACGAAGAGTTTCGCCGCGCGGCATGGCCGGGCGGGGCGTGGGGACGCGCCGGAACAGGGTGCCGAGGACGATGCGCGGCTCCAGCCGGGCCGGATTCCTGCCGAGGCATCGGAGCGGTCCCCAGCCGAAAGCCAGGTACCTGCGGCTGTCCCTGGTGACGTCGAACGCGTCCGGGTCGGTGAAGGTCGCGGGGTCGCCGGTTGGCGGCGGACAGAGCGGCGACGCCCTCACCCGTTGTCCGTACCGGAGTGTCGGCGATCCCGACATCCGCCATGGCGCGGCGAACCAGGGACAGCCCGGCGCCCGACATCTGGTCCGCGTGCCCGGCGTCGGCCCGCACACCGTCGAACGGACCGTCGGCGACGCACCGGACCTTGGGGCGCGGTTCTCGCACGCGGCGGATGGTGGCCTCGCCGGCGACCGGACGACGGGCGGGGCCGTGCCCGGGTGGGTCCGTCTCGATCAGCGAGGGCCCGAAGCCGGGGAACACGGTCTCGGCGTCGCGCCTCCACGGAAAGTCCGGGTGCGAGCGGCCGGAGCCGACCCGCGCGCCACCGAGCACGGCGCGGTCGTCTTCATGGCGCGCGGCAACGAACACGGTGCGTCCGCTCGGGCCCGTCAACCTGGGCAGGCCGGGGTGCTCGCGCAGGCCCGCGTACTCCGGCGGCGGGGAGAACGGGCAGGTCCGAGACAACATCGGCCAAGTCTCGGCTCGTAACGGGCTCTGGTCGCGCACGGTGACCACCTCGACTCTGTCGAAAATCGAGGACAACTGTACGACTGGCGATACCCGATTTTCCCTAGACTTCCGTTGAATTCGGAACTTTGTCGTCCGTCCGTATCGCCCGAAGGACGCTGACTCTTCCGAGGGCGGCGGGAGGCGTGTCGCGCGGGCTTCCGGACGCCTGCGCCCGGTTCCTCGACCGGCGAGCGGACCACCACCGTGCCCGTCTGCTGTGACCGCCCGTCAGGAGGGCGAACTGCCGTGCCACCCACGGCAGTTGGCCCCCGTCGCTCGTCGTACGCCCTCCGGTGGCCGGGGGCGTCGGCCGGTGGCCGGGCGGGCCGGCGCGGCCTCGCCACACCCCCACCGACCTCGCTCACCAAGAGCTCCTGCCCGATGCGCGGCAGCGCAAGGGATCGGGGGCGAGAGGCCCGACCGGGCGCCGGGCACGTCCCGCGTCAGCCGCCCGGCGGCGGCACGGCCGCCACCGACTCGCGGGCGATGAACCGCGTCGGCAGGGTGATGTGTTCCCGCTCGCCGGTGCCGCCCTGGACGCGGGAGACCAGGGCGCGAACCGCCCGGGCGCCCAGTTCCTGGACGGGCTGGGCCACCACGCTGATCCGGGGGCGCACTGCGCGGGCCCAGTCGGTGTCGTCGAAGGTGACCAGGGAGAGGTCCTCGGGGACGCGCAGGCCCAGATCGCGTACGGCGGACAGGACACCCAGGGCGATCACACTGTCGGTGGCGAAGAGGGCGGTGGGCGGTTCGGGGGCGGCGAGCAGGTCCCGGGCGAGGTCGGCCGGGTCCTGCTGGTGGAAGGCGCCCATCCGCAGATACGTGTCGGTGTCGGCGATGCCCGCCTCCCGCAGCGCCGAGCGGTAGCCCTCGATCCGGGCCAGCCCGGTGGAGCCCGGATCCACCGGGGCCGGGTCGCGCACCCCGTCACCGACCAGGCTGACCAGGGCGATACGGCGGTGCCCCGCGGCCAGCAGGCGGCGTACGGCGTCCCGGGCGGCGCCGTGGTTGTCGACGGTGACGGAGTCCATCCCCAGGTCCGGGATGTCGCGGTCGAGGAGGACCACGGGGCACCCGGCGGCGTGCGCGGCGGCGAGGTGACCGGCGTCCGTCGTGGCGGCGGGGGCGACGATCAGGCCGTCCACGTGCTTGTCGCGCAGGGTCTTGACGGCGGCCTGCTCGGCGGCCGGGTCCTCGTCGGTGTTGGCGAGCAGTACCTGGTAACCGGCGGCGCGTGCCGCGTCGGTGATGCCTCGGGTGACCCCCGCGAAGAACGGGTTCTGGATGTCGGCGATCACCGCGCCGAGGGTGTGCGTACGTCCGGTGATCATGGAGCGGGCGAGCTGGTTGGCGCGGTAGCCGAGCCTGTCGGCGGCGGCCCGTACGCGTTCCCGGGCCTGCGGGCTGACGGAGCCGTAGCCGGCCAGGGCCCGGGAGGCGGTGGAGCGGGAGACGCCTGCCTCGCGGGCGACATCGGGGATCGTGGCGGGCCGGTGCGGACCGCTGCGTCGGTTCGTCGTCATGGCCCGGCCAGGTTATCGGCTGGTCGGGCGACGGCCGGGGGCGGTCTCACGGGGGCGGTCTCACGGGGGCGGGAAGGGAAGGCCGACGAGGGGAGGCGGGGCGCGGGGACTTCGGGGGCTCCGGGCGCCCACCGCTTGGCCGTCGCTCGGACACCGCCTCTCGGGCGCCCCTTCGCGTACGACTGGCGCGCGGGCCTGCCCCGGCGCCCCTTCCGCGTACGACCGTCGCCTTCCACCCCGTCCATCACACCTCGCCCTCCACTCCCCACCCCCTTCACTTTCCGCGTGCTCCTCCCCTCACGCCGAGGAAACCGCCCCCGAAGTATTGACGCTCCGTTGTCGCGGTGGGAAGGTTCCCAGCATCCCGCTGAGAACGTTCCCAACGCGCTGACGCTCCGTCTTGGGAACGTTCCCAGCCCGGTTCTCCACCCTGCTTTTCCGACCCTGTTTCCCTGTTCCCAGCCATTCCTGGGCTCTTGGCTCCTGGAGAGGACCCGCGTGACCACCGCAACCCTGCCCCTCAAGCCCATCACCAAGGACTTCAAGGAGGTCGTGGCCTTCGCGCTGAGCCAGAACGAGGCCACCCGCGCCTTCGTCGACGAGGTCGTCGGCGCCGGATTGCGCAATGTCTTCCTCGTCGGCTGCGGCGGCTCGCTCACCGCCGCCTACCCGGCGCACTTCCTGCTGGAGACCCGCGCCCGGTTCCCGGTGTTCCACATGAACAGCGACGAGTTCAACCTGCGCCGGCCCGCCCTGCTGGGCGAGGGCTCGCTCGTGGTGGTCTCCTCGCACACCGGCACCACCAAGGAGACGGTGGCCGCCGCCCGCTACGCGCGCTCGGCCGGTGCCAAGGTCGCCGCCATCGCGCGCGACGCGGACGGCCCGCTGGCCGAGGCCGCCGACATCACCTTCACCTACGGCAGCGAGGACACCGTCGTGGCCCCCAAGGGCGTGCTGTTCGGGCAGCTCGCGCACGCCCTGCTGGAGCGCACCGGAGTGGCCGGCGACCACGCGGCGATCCGTACGGCGTACGAGGCGCTGCCCGAGGCGCTGTACACCGCGCAGGAGGAGGGCGAGGAACTGGCCCACTCCATCGCCACCGCGCTGGCCGACGAGGAGGTGACGTACGTCCTGTCGGCGGGCCCCAACTACGGCGCGGGCTACGGCTTCACCATGTGCTACCTGATGGAGATGCAGTGGAAGCACGGTGGCAGCTACCACGCCGGCGAGTTCTTCCACGGCGCCTTCGAGATGGTCACCGAGGACCAGCCGGTGATCCTCTTCCTCGGCGAGGACCCCACCCGCCCGATGGCCGAGCGCACCAAGGCGTTCCTGGACACCTACACCCGCAAGGCCCACTACGTGGACTCCCGGATCTTCAGCCTCCCCGGCGTGCCGCGCGAGGTGCGCGGTGACATCACCCCCATCGCGCTGGACGTCTTCGTGACCCGGCTGGCCCGCCACTACGAGTCGGTGCGCGGTCACGACCTCGACCAGCGGCGCTACATGTTCCAGGTGGAGTACTGACCGCTGCCGGGCGGAGCGGCGACCCGACCCAACCCGACCCGACCTGCTCCCCGGGGCGCCCCCTGCCCCCGACCAGCTTCCCGGAGGAGTACCGCCCCGGTCTCCGGGCGGGTGCCGGCCGACCCCCGGGCAGGCGCCGGCCCACCCCGCTCCCCGGCGGAGTACCGGCCCGCCCTCGGCCCCGGCCCGGCGCGCACACCCCCGCGTCACCACGCCGGCGCGCCCGGCCCGGAGCGACCCGGAGCGGCCCGTACCACCCGGCACGGCCCGCGTCCGGCCCGGCGGCGGCACCCCGCCGG
>NZ_JBEXNM010000038.1:0-40047 GCF_040611095.1 Streptomyces sp. NPDC003077
CAACCCGCGTTGGGCATACTGGGGCGGGGTGTTCCGAGGTGTGCTCTGCCGAGCCCGCGCCGCCGCGCGGCGCGCGGGGGCCGCGCCCGCGCCGCGTGCGCGGCGCGGCTCGCTTCGCTCACCGCCAGGCGGGCACGCGCTGCGCGCGACCCGCCAAGGGCAGAGATATCCGGCCCGCGGTGCGGGCCGGGGTCGGCCTCCGGCCGACCGGTGGCCTTCGCTGCGCTCCAGCCACCCCCAGGGCGCTGCCGCTACCAGCCTGGTCGCGCCATGCAGAGCAGGGTGTGCCACGCTCCGCGCGGCCCACCCATGGGCCTTGCGGCCCGGCTGGCTACAGGGGGCGGGGAGAGGCTGGACCAGGGGGCGCGGGGCTGTATTGACAGCCCGTCAGGCTGCTTTCTGGGGTGCCCATAAGGCGACAGTAACAGAATTCAGCCACGTTCGAGGGACTTTCGCGTTCCGAGTGATTCACTTTGAAGCACGAGATAGACTCTGGACTCAGACGGCACCACCACTGAGGAGTCTGGATCGGTTCTCGATCACGCTCCTCCGCTACTGGATCGAGGCTGTGACCGGGTTCCGGTGAGGTTCACCGCAGCCGATCACACGCCATCTACGTGCAGATTTCCCGTTTCCAGCCCCACCGAGAGGACAGGAGAAGGCAGACGGATATGTCGACCACAAGCCGAACCGATCAGCGTGAGGCGGCGCAGCAGGAAGCCATTGATGCGGTTGTCCGTGCCCTCGAATTGCCTGCACGGTCGCTTGCGCCCGAGAGGGGGATCCGGACTCAGGTGATCATGGCCACCGGGTCCGGCAAGACCCGGGTCGCGGCCCGCAGCGCGGAGAAGCTCCGTGCGGGCCGGGTGCTGGTGCTCGTTCCCTCGCTGGACCTGCTCACCCAGACCGAGGCCGCATGGCGCGAGGCAGGCCGTACGGGCCCCGTGATCGGGGTCTCGTCCCTGCGGGGCGAGGACGTGACCTTCCCCAACACCACGGACGTGGAGGAACTGGTCGACTGGGTACGGCCGTTCGACAAGGTCACCGTGTTCGCCACGTACGCCTCCCTCGGGCTCGGCACGCTGGAGCGCGCGCACCAGGCCGGCCTCCCAGGCTGGGACCTGATCGTGGTCGACGAGGCGCACCGGACGTCGGGGCGGCTGGGCAAGCCGTGGGCGGTCGTCCACGACAACACCCGCATCCCGTCCCTGCGCCGCCTCTACATGACGGCCACGCCCCGCCTGTGGCAGCTGGACGAGGATGCCGAGGGCGCGCCGGGTGAGCTGGTGGCGAGCATGGGGGACGACCCGGACGGGCCGTTCGGCAGCAGGGCGTTCACGCTGACGCTGTCGGAGGCGATCGACCGGGGGATCTGCGCGCCGTACCAGGTGGTGTGCGTGGACATCACCGACACCCAGCTCCAGGCCGCGCAGCTCCTGGGCGCCGAGAGCCGTTCGGATGAGGTCCGCGGGGCCCGGCTCGCCGCTCTCCAGACGGCGTTGGTGAAGGCGTCGTCGGAGGAGGGCTTCCGGCGCACGCTGGTCTTCCACCACGTCGTGAAGGAGGCCGAGGCGTTCGCGGCCGGCCTCCCCGACGTCGCCGCGCAGCTGCACGCCGCCGATCCCGGGCTGTACCCGAAGACGATCTGGGCCGACTGGCTGTGCGGCGAGCACAAACCGGGCCGCCGACGCCGGGTGCTGGGCGAATTCGCGTCCGGGATCGCCACGGACGGCACGGTCGTGGAGAAGAGCTTCCTGGGCTCGGTGAAGGTGCTGGGAGAGGGCGTCGACACGAAAAACTGTGACTCTGTGTACTGGTCCGACGTGCGCGGCTCGATGCCCGACCTCGTCCAGGCCGTCGGCCGCGCGCTGCGGATGCAGCCGGGCGAGGGAAAGGTGGCCAGCCTGGTGGTGCCGGTGCTGCTCGGGCCGGGCGAGACGGCGGACAACATGTTGACCTCCAGGGCGTTCGGCGGGCTGGCGAAGCTGCTGGAAGCGCTGCGGGCGCACGATGCCCGGGTGGTGGAGCAGCTCGCCGAGCAGCAGGCCCCCAGCCGCTACAAGCCCGCCCAGAAGGCCGCGCAGGGCCAGGAGAGCCGGGGCGAGGGAACCGGGTCCGGCGGCCCGTCGGCGCCCGCGCGGAAGCTGCTGAAGTTCTCCGTGCCGCGCGACCCGGCGCAGCTGGCCGCGTTCATCAACCTGCGGGTCCTCAACCCCGAGCACGAGCACTGGCGGCGTGGGGTGGAGGCCGCCGTGATCTACAACCGGCTTCACGGCGACCTGAAAGTGCCGTTCACCTACCGCGTGCCCGGCGAGGAGGACCAAGTGGTGGGGGCCGAGGGGTGGCCGGCCTCGCTCACCGACTTCCCCCTGGGGCAGTGGATCGCCGATGCCCGGCGCTTCTACGCCCGCGGCGACATGGACGAGGACCGCATCGCACAGCTGGAGAAGCTGGGCATGATCTGGTCACACTTCGACGTCGCGTGGGAGGAGGGTCTCGCGGCGGCCCGCGGATGGGCCGCCGAGAACGGGCACCTCCTGGCCCCGCTGGACGCCACCTTCCAGGGCTACAAGGTGGGCATCTGGCTGAAGAACGCGCGGGCCGCCGCCCGCAAGGCCGCCGAGATCGAGCAGCGGCGTGCCGAAGGTCTGCCGGTGGAGTCGTCGGCCGGAGCCATGTCGGCGGAGCGGCGCGAGCAGCTGGAGGACATCGACCCGTCGTGGTGCCCGGCCTGGCCGGTGGAGTGGCAGCGCGCCTTCCACCTCGTCCGGCTCCACCTGGAGGCCGGCCGCCCGCTACCGACCGAGCCCGGCGACGTCCTGCACCAGGGCGAGGATCTGGGGCGGTGGGTGCGCACGGTCCGGCACGGCTGGGACCAGCTCACCACCGCACAGCAATGGATGTGCGAGCACATCCTCGGGATCGAGCCCGCGGCCGAGAACGAGAAGCCCACGCCGCGCCGTACGCAGGCCGACAAATGGGCCATGAACTACCAGGCCGCCAAGCAGTTCTACGAGCGCGAGGGACACCTACGGGTGCCGAGGAAGCACATCGAACGGATCGTCGTCGGCGAGGACCAGGAGGAGCGGGAGCTCCGACTCGGGGCATGGATCGGCAACCAGCGCAGCCGAGCCGCGACGCTGTCCCCGGAGCGGGCGGAGCTGCTGTCCGCGATCGGGATGCGGTGGTCCTGATGGTGGACGTCGTCGTCACCGCCGTCGTCGCACTCGCGGCCGGCTATCTGCTCGGGCGACTGCGTCCGTGGCGGCGCTTGGGCAACTGGGCGGCCGATCAGGTCCGCTTCACCGGGGCGTGGGCACGGGGCGGCGCCGGGCGGCAGGCCGTCGCCGTCCTGGCCCACGCCGTCACCGCGCCGCGCACCAGCCGCCGCATCATGCGCGCCCCGGCCACCGCGACGCCGGCGCCCGCGCCCGTACGCGATCCGGACCAGGCCGTCCACCGCACCCACACAGACCAGGGAGGCACCGCGTGAGCCCCGAGCAGCACGACACTGACGCGTACGGCCAGGAGCTGGCCCGCATCAGCCACCACCAGCACGAGGCCACGGCGGCGCGGTTCACGGTCTTCCAGGCCCTGGCCGCCGTCGGCATCGGACACGAGCAGGCCGACGACATCGTGGCGAAGCTGGAGGCCGGGGCGGTCGCCGGCGCCCACACCTGGATCTCCGAGAGCAGCCCCCCGCACGGGTCCGAGCCGTCCTTTGAGGACGGCTGGTTCGCCGGGGTCCGCGACGTCGCCAGCTACCTGCTGCGCATCGCCGACACCACCGCCACCACGGGGCGGGGGCGCGCCGCGTCCAGCGCCATGCTCCTCGCCCACCTCCAGCAACCCGCTTCCCCCGCCCCGTAGGAGGATTCGGTGGAGGAACCGGTGGAGGAACCGGGCCCAGCTCCGGCGCTGGAAGCGAAGGACGTCCTGGCGGCCGCGGAACGCTTCCCGTGGGCCCTGGCCGCGCCAGGGACGCGGCACTGGCCGGACGGGGAGCTCCTGGACGTCGCGCTGAGCGCGGTGCGCACCGAGGAACGCCAGGGGTACATCGAGCACCTGGAGGCGTTCGTGGAGCAGCACCGCGCCCGCCTGGAGGAACGGTTGCGCGCGAAGCTCGCCGCCTGAGCACATCCAGCCGGACGGTCACCGATCGACGCCCTCCGCCATGGCAAGGATGATCTGGGCACCGCAACAACCGCGACACTACCAAGTGGGAATGATCTGTTGTTCTGGGAGGGGGCCGCGTCAGGTGTGGTCTTCCGTGCGTACTGGCGAGCCAGCTGTAAGTGTGTTGTACGTCACGCCAGTTGGACGTCACGCCGAAGGGGGTTCATTGCACTACTGATGGAACGCGGCGCGCTCGGCGCTGCACTTGGCTTCGGAGGTTCGATGGACCCGGTGGTCGTGGTGTACGTCCTTGCGGCGTCGATCATCGCGGGGGCGACGCGTCTGGTGTACGTGTGGCTGCGTGGACGCACTCAAGTGCGGCTCGCCCAGCTCCGCGAACAGGAACTCAGCAACCGCGTTCGCGCCCTCCCGCCTGGAAGCCGGATGACGCAGAAGCGGGAGGGCGATGTGCTCATCGAGGTGGGAAGCAGTTCGAAGGGGTGGCTGTGACAGCCGTCGAATTCTTCAGTTCAGACGGGGAGCACGTCACGGTCACCCTCGTGGGCTTCGAGCACTCCCAAATTGTCAATGGGATGCAAACGCGGCGAGTGCAGGTGGAGCCATCTGCCCTTGCTCTTGGAGACCTCGCTCCTTCTGAGGGTCCGCTCACGGAGCGTGCCAGGCCCGATACACCTCTCAGTAGTCAGGACCGCACGGACTTTGCGCGGTTCTTCAGGGGCAACTTCGATGCTGTCGCTCGTTTCGTGATACGCCAAGGTGCTAATCAGCACGAAGCCACTGAAGCAACACAGGTTGCATTCACTGTTGCATGGCAGCAGTGGCCGACGATCGAACACCCCGCAGCCTGGTTGCGCAGGGTCGCCTACTGGACATACCTCAAACGGGCAGGTCATCTGCAAAAAGACACACCCGTGGATTCGGTTCCGGACCATGCGGGAGATGCCGGAGAGGACGCACCCCTAGCCCGTGCCCTTGTCCGAGACGGAGAACAGCGCGTCCGGGCGGCTCTACTGGCACTGCCGGTGCGGCAGCGCCAGGTCATGGCCTGGCATCTCGATGGTTTCTCTCATGCGGAGGTCGCTCAAGAACTCAACCTGAGCACTGAAGCCGTCCGGGCGGCATATGCCCGCGCGCGCACATCGTTGCGAAAAATTCTGGGACTGGGAGGTGGGCGATGACCATGTACTTCGATGGAACCTCGCTTTCCCGTGACGAAGCCGATGAGGCTCTCGATGAGCTGTTGGCTGCCGCCGACGCGGCAATACTGAGGGATCTAGAAGACCCGGTTGCTCTCGACGCGCGTCTCGCAGCCATTTTCCGAACGGTCGTTGTTCCCGAGAACATCGAGGAAGAGCTGGCGCAGAGGAAGCAAGGCACGTGGGAGCATGACGTGCAGGTGGCAACAGGTGTTGCGGCTGGTAACAACGATGTGGACTTGTTCCTGGCGCACTTGAATCGAGTGCTGGACGTGTTGGGGGAGATCCAGTGGGAGCTTGATGTGCCCGAGGTGGTTTCTGACTTCGTGGACGCATGTGAGTCCGACCTGCAGAAAGTCATGCGCGGCCTGTCTCGAAGGACTCTCGACCACGAGGAGGCCCGAGAGCGTCTGCAGCGTGTCTTGGACAACATCCAAAAGTGCCGCGGTCTGTTGGTCCATGAGGGTGGGGCAATCAACGGCACCAGCCACGCCATGATCCGGGTCATCAGCCTCCTCGAACGCGTTGCCAGGGACCTGGCAACGGCTGTGCCGACGGCTCGGCTCCTGTTCGATTTCGTTCCTGATCATGAATTCGAGACTGTGCAGTAGGGCTGTGGCCTGGCCTCCTGACCCTAAGCGGCTCAGGTATCCAGGCCAGTGGTGCGTCAGGTCGTTCAGCGGGGTCTGAGCGGCCTTGGCACCGGGCCGCCGGCGGGCAACGCGGGGAAGAGAATCTGGGTCAGCACGCGTCGTGCGGACAGTTCCTGTTCCTGAACCTGGGGCCGCTAGCGGTCATGGTGACGGCTCTGCGTATCGGCCGAAAGGTCAGGATCGAGCGCTGGAACGCCCCACGGGCCCGCGTCGTAATAGCGGTTGCCGTACTCGATCAGAGCGTTTCCCGGGCATCATCATCAGGCCGGGTGCCGTAAGGGCCGGACAGACCAGATTCGGCTGCGCCGAGCAGGAGAGCGCCGCCCTTCATCCGGTGGGGTGATGGATCATGGGTACGTCTCCTCGCGATCGGCTTCGGTGAGCGCGAAGCGCTCGGCGGTCAGCCGCCCGTGCAGCTCAATGTCCTCGGGAGTGAGCGGGTCGCCCGGCCGGGGGACCCGCGCGGGCTTCAGCCGCAGGGGCAGGCCGTCGTCCGCCGCGGCGGCCCCGGCTGCCACGAACACCCGGGACCAAGGCCGCGGCCCACAAGCTGATCGGCGCGCGCACCTCCTGATCCGGTCAGTCCGTGCCGTCCTTGTCCAGTTCGGGCGCGTCCGGATCGCGCAGCGGGCGCAGAGCACCGGCGGCCGGACCAGGCCCAGTGGCGCAGGTCGCCAGGGCGCGGGTACGTGGCCTCCGGCGTTCCGTAGTTCCGCAACGGTAGGAGATCGTGAGCCACCACAACCTCTTAGCGGTTGGAGAGGAACACTTGGCAGAATCCGGGGTGTGGGAACGGTACAGCAGACATCGCGGCAGCACCTCGTCTCTCAGGTCCTGCTCAAGCAGTTCGCCATGCCCGGCCCCAAGGGCAGCGGCTGGCAACTGCTTCCCTTCGACCTGGACAACCCCGGGCGTCTGCACAAACTGAGGAGCCCACGGGCATGCGGCTGGGCCGAGGACTTCGTGGCGTTCGACTCCGCATCCGCCGAAGAGCTGTGGGGTTCCGTGGAACGACGTACTCCTGCGGCCCTTTCCGCCGTGCACGCCGGCACTCCGTTCGCCGACCCTCTCCACGTGACGGTGCTATGCGACCTGATGGCACTTCACTACGTGCGCTCCCGCCACTACCACGAGGTGCACACCGACGCCTTCGAACGGACCCGCGCGGGCCTGGCCGACGAGCTGATCAGCACGTTCCCGGAAGAGTTGCGCCGCGAAGCGCTGCGCGAGACGGGTCTGCATCTGTCCGGCCCCGGTGCCCTGAGCGCCTTCGCCGAGCGCCTCATACAACGGTCCTCGGTCGTCCACGACCACCAGAGCGGCAAGCTCTTCCGCACCAGCATCGAAAAAGTCTTCTCCAAGGTGCGGAAGATGGCGTCGGCCTGGCACCTGGAGATACTCACGCCCGAGGCCGGCCAGTTCCTGCTGGGCGACAACCCGGCACTGACCGTACACATGGAAGAGACCACCATCACGTACGGCATGGCCATCGGCGACGCCCAGGCCCTCGTCCTTCCCATCGGCCCGAAGCATCTGCTGGCCGCAGGCCCGAAAAACCTCATGCGCACCGTGCCCCAAGCCCTCGTCGACCGACTCAACCTCCTGCAAGTCCACGCCGCCGAACGCTATGTGTACATGCACCCCAAGAGCGGCTTGGAGGCGTTCACCGCCATCGCCACACAGCAGCGCACCGACCAGAAGCACCCCTGACGGGTACGACAGACAAGGCCACCGGGAAGTCTCCTTGCTCCGGTCCGGTGCGGGAAGTGATTCCCCAGGCAGAACGGGGCGAGGCGGCCGGAGCGGGTGGAGGAGTTGTCCGCGGTCAGGATGCGGTGGGTGTGGCGGCGTACGGACGAACAGTGGGGCTGGTCAGGGTGATTCGTCCGGTCCCGCTCGCCCCCTTCCGCACAGGGGTGGGGCTGGGCGGAAGATCCGTGCGTGCCTCACTCGTGCTGGGGCGGCCAGGTCCGGGAGACAACGAGAGGCACGCTCCGGCCTCGTGTGACAGAGCGCTCCCGGAACGAGGCTTCGGCCGGCGTTCTCGTCGAAGGGGATTGTCAGTGCGTCCCCCTACGATGCCCAAGACACACCCACCACTTGGAGCAAGGAGCGTCATGCCGAAGCGCGTCTTCGTCAGTTTCGACTACGACTACGACAAGATCTTGAAGGATTTCTTGATCGGGCAGGCCAGGAACGAGGGTTCGCCCTTCGTGATTCATGACTGGTCGATCAAGGAGGCGTCCCCGGACTGGAAGGTCAAGGCCCGTGCCCGGATCCGGGCCTCGGACCTCGTCATCGTGATCTGCGGTGAGCACACCGACGCGGCTGTCGGTGTGGGAATAGAGCTGAAGATGGCCCAGGAGGAGGGCATCGACTACTTCCTGCTGAACGGCTACAACGGCCAGACCGGGAAGAAGCCGACCACGGCCAGGACCACGGACAAGGTCTACGAGTGGACGTGGGTCAACCTCGAGCGGCTCGTCGGCGGGGCGCGGTGACCAATCCTCCTGAGCCGGGCCTGCGGCCGGAGGTGCTTGAGCTCTACAAGCTCGCCGTCGAGATGGCCGACCGTGTCTCCGCCCGCCGGGGAACCGCCAACGCTTTCTTCCTGTCCATTCAGTCCGCGCTGGTCACGCTGGTCGGCTTCGGCATTCCCAAGCTTTCCGAGTCTCCCTGGTGGGTGTCCCTGGCCGTGTCCTTGGCCGGCATCACTTTGTCCGCCACGTGGTGGTTGCAGCTCCGCAGCTACCGCGACCTGAACAGCGCCAAGTTCAAGGTCATCAACAAGCTGGAGGAACAGCTTCCGGCGCAGATCTTCGCTGATGAGTGGGAGGCCCTGAAGAACGATCCGATCCCCGGCTGGCGCAAGCGCTACGCCGAGCTCGGCACGTCCGAACGCATCGTTCCCCAGGTGTTCGCGGTGGCGCACCTGATCCTGTTTGTGGGCACACTGACCGTGTGACCTACCTCGATCCCCTCGCCCATCTGATCCGGTCCTGTCTCCCCCCGGACGCTGAGCCTCCTGCGAACTCTGACGATCTGTTCCGCATCTACGCCGTGCTCCTACAAGCCAAGGGGGAGCAGGTCACCGACGAAGACGTCCACAATGCCTGGTCCGCATGGATGCAGTCGGTGGACGACACCCACGAGGCCCTGGTTCCCTTCCACGACCTCGATCCGAAGACACGCGCCTTCGATGCCCCGTACGCGCAGGCGATCCGAACGGCTGCTCGCCGATCAAGACTCGGCTCAGGCCAGTAGGGCCCGCAGGGCTGTTTACATATGAAGAACGGGCGGGGCCGCGCGGACGAGTCCGTACAGCCCCGCCCGTGTGCGGTGCGGCCCCCTGATTGGGGGGCCAGGCACCCGGGAAGATCTCATCGCGCCGGATCGGGTCGAGAGGCGATGTTCCGGAGGGGGCGGAGGTCTCGGCCGGCAACAACGTAGCCGTGGTCTTCTGCCATGGGCATCTCCTGTTCCACTCGTCCTTCCGTGCACACCGCACCGCGCCATTGTTGCGCTGACCACTGACAGGGCTGCTTGTCCAGGACCACCACGACGTGCCAGCGCCACAAGGCAAGGGCACCCGGCTCATGTACGGAAGCGCGAAAGCCAGCCGCCGGTCCTCTGTTCGGGCGCCCTCGGGACCTGCTCCTGGTGCGCCCGTCCGGCCTGCTGCTCGGCCACGACGGCCCGCTCCTCGCAGGCGCCGCACAACGTCGGGTGCCACCGCCCCACCTGCCGCGGGTGGCTCTCGGCCGCCTTCCACCGTTCGTCGGTGAACCGGGTGCCGCAGCCGGTGCACACCGGACGGCGGACCTCCCGCTCGGCCCGCTGCTGCGCGGCCGCGCGCCGCAGCTGCTCCTGGTGCTCCCGCTGCCGGGCCTCGTCCTCGGCTCGCCGGCGGGCATCGTGGGCGTCGCGGCGGGGGTTGCCGATCGCTTCCCGGAGGGGTTGGTTGTGCGGGCGGCCGAAGCGCCGGAAGACCGCCCCGGCCGGGCCGTGCTTCTTCAGCAGCTCCATGCTGGTGACCACGATGGGGAGCTTGCCGTCGTATAGGTGGAAGCCGTCGTGGGCGGTGCCCTTCCATTGCCGCTGGGTCAGTTCGGCCAGCTGCGCGCTGACGGTGTGGGGGTTGCGCGGGCCGAGGCGGTTGAAGACGAGCAGCAGCGGCGGGTGCGGGGCATCGGCGTGCCGTGCGTCGGGTGCCCACCAGCGGGTGCGCCACATCGGCCGCTCCCGACCGTCGACGTCCTTCACCGTGCGCTGGCAAAACCGCATGTACCTCTCGATCCTCGCGGCGAGGACCGGCGCGGACTCGAAGCAGTTGTCGACCTCCACGAACAGCAGCGGCACCCCGTCCTCGGGCGCGGTGAGGACGAGGTCCGCCTGGGCGCCGCCCCTGCCCGGGGTGGACCAGGTGCCGGTCGCGGGCAGCGCCACCTCCGTCGCGTAGGAGGCGAGGGTGCCCAGCCCGTCCGGCGCATCCACGGCGGCCTGCGCGGCGGCGCGGACGTCGGCCGGCTCACCGGCGAGCCGGGACAGGTCCGGCTTCGGGCGCAGCAGGGCGATTACGGCTTCGTTGACCGTCATCGGGTGGGAGGCGCCGGTGCGGCCCGCGCCGCGGGCGGGGTGCCCATCTCCCCCACCGGGCGTCCCAGTTCGTAGGAGGCCGCTTTCAGGCCCATGGGGGTCAGGTTGCGCAGCGTGTCCCCGCGCGGGGTCTGCCCGCCGTTCTCCGCCAGGCCGTGCTTGCGCAGATCGGACAGTGCGCCGGTGTGCGAGGCGGTGCGGGCCTGCTTCCGCTTCGAGGGCGTCGGCTTGTCGGTGTGCCGGTAGCTCAGGTGCGGGGCCGCGATCCGCTGGATCTGGTCGACGGTCGCGACCTTCAGCACCCCCAGCACGCGCAGCACGTCGCCGCGCAAGGCGTTCGTCGATCCCGCCGGGTTCGTCTTCTGTTTCCCCTTCCCCGCCATCAGCTCTGCTCCCTCGTCACGCACGGCTGGCCGCCGGCTCGCCGCCGCTGTCGGCCGCGCCCGGCCCGTGAGGGCGTCCGGGCTTCCCGGGATCCGGTGCTCTCCTCCCCTGCGGGCCTCACGAGGAAGGGCACGAGGGGAGAAGAGGGTTGTGACAGCGTGGCGCGCGGCCGTATCGGCGGGGTGGCCTGCGGGTTTTCCGTCCCGTGCGGTGCCGGGCACCAAAGTGGGTCTCCCAGTGGCGTCCCCAGTGCGCGCCGCAGGAGGCCGGGGTGGCTTGCCCGGTGCTGGTCGGGCCCGTGGTCGGGGTGGGCGTGCCGGGCGTCTGCCGGGGGTCGGTGGGTGGTCATCGCGGGCTCCTTCGCTTCGGGCCGCCCCGGGGTGGGGCGGTGATCGAGGAGCAGCGTGCAGCCGGCCCCCTTGACCGCGGTCTGACGGCGGCCGGGAGTGGGCGTGGTCAAGGGGAAACGCGGCGGTGGCCGGGGCGGTAGCAGACCGGGGCAAGGGGGCGCGGTCGGGTTCGCGGTCGGGCCGACCAGGCCGGCCAAGGGGGCTGGGTTTGCCCCTTGCGGTACCGATTCGTCCGGTTCGAGTTAGGGGGGAGAGCTCTCCGTTCCTCTGTCCACAGGCCCGCCCGCCGACCATACGAGAACGACGCCGTGAGTCGCACGGCGGTCATCGTGAGGAGAGCTTCATGCCGTACCTGATCCCGCCCCGTACGCCGCTGCTGCCCGAGCAGGTGGAGCGGGGCTTCGACTACCTCCTGGCGCTGCAGATGGGTGGCGGCGCCGCTGTCGCCGGGCGGGCGGAAGCGGAGCTGGCGTTCGTCCTGCTGCGGCTGGCCGAGGACATCCTCTGGCCCGTCACGGCCGTCGACGGGCAGACCACCGATCCGTGCGCGGACTCCTTCGCGCTGGACGAGGTCGGGTGCGTGCTGCTGTCCGCGCTGCGGGACTGGGCGCGGGAATCCCCCACCACGGCAGTGCCCGGCATCGCCCGCAGCATCATCCGGTTCACGGCGAACCTCATCCCCGACCCCGACTACCCGGACACCGCCGACACCCTGGAAGCGATGCGCGACGAGCACCTGGTGCTGGCGCACGCGGCGCACTCCGGCTGACCGCTGACCGCGCCACCGCACTGGGTGGGCGCGCACCGGTGCGGTGGTGCGCCCATCCCGTGGGCACCATCGTCCATCCGGTGCGCGTCCACTCGGTGCGCGGGAGTGGCGCGCACCGGGTGGACGCGGTGCGGTGAGTGGGCCCGGGTGGACGGTGGCACGGTGGAGTGGGCCCGGGTGGAGGCGGTGTGTTTCTCCTTGACCTGAGCTCAGGTCAAGGAGAAACACACCAGGTGGAGGCGCGCCCCCACTCCCGTCGATGGCGTCCACTTCCACTTCCACTCGGTGGGCTCCACCCGGTGGGCTCCACCCGGTGGGCTCCACTCAGTGAAGTGGATGCCGAACACGGTGGCGTCCACTCCCGGACGGCGGACTCCACTCGGTGGAGTAGACGCGGGGCATCGTCGGTGCGCACCACCGCACCGAGTGCGCGCGCCATCGGGGCCACTCAGTGGCCGGCCTCCCGGCCGCGGTGCGGTCCGGGTTGCTGCGGGCGGTGCGCCTGCTGGCCGTCCGGGCGCGCCGGGGGCACCGCGTCGGCGTCGTCGTCCTGTTCGGCGTAGCGGTCCGCGCGGGCACGGGAGGCGTCGGCCGCCGTGGCGAACGCGTCCTGGAGACGGCGCAGCCGCTCTGCCGTGAGGTCGAGGGCTTCCACGTCCGTGCGGGATTCCCGCAGGGCCCGCAGCGCCGTCAGACCGATCGCCTCCCGGGGTTCGGCTTCCGGCTCCTGGCCGTCGTGCCCGGGGACGGCGGCCGGGGGCGGGAGCAGCTGCTCGGGCATCGCCGCCTGCTGGTGCCGGGCGATGTCGTACGCCCGGCCCCGCACGGCGGTGGCGGTGGCGGTGGTGCGCAGCTTCTCCCGCACCACCGCGCCCGCGAGAACGGCCCGCTCGTACTGGAGCGGGAGACGGGGGACCTCCCACTCCCCCGCGTCCTGCCCCGGGGGCCGGGGCGCGGCCGGCGCGCCGGAGTCGGCCGAGGGGTGCCGGTCCGGGTCGGGCGCGGGTGGGCGGCGGCGGGCGGGGAGGTCGGCCAGGGACCAGCGGGCGGTGTAGAGGCGGTAGCCGGCCTCCAGGCCGCGCACGCTCGTCGGCTCGCTGATGTCCACACAGTGCGCGGCGATGGCGGCGGCCACAATCCGGTCATCCAGGCCGGGGGCACGGGGGCGGCCGCGCAGGACGAGAGCGAGGTGGCGGCGGGCCTCGGCGAGCAGGTGCCGGCGGTGGAAGCGGCCGCCGTCGCTCATCACGAACACCATCGCGACGACGTCGACGGCCGCCAGCGCGATGTCGACCACGGCGGCGACCCGGGCCCGGATGGCGGCCGCCGCGGCGCGGGCGCGCTCCAGGAGGGAGGTGATGACGTCGGCGGCCACCCCGGAGGTGAGGATCGCGCTCGCCTTCCACCACGCGCGCAGCTGGGCGAGCGGGCGGGTCTTCCGCTTGGGCGGGCGGGTCTTGCGGGCGGCGATCCGGTTCAGCTTGGCGCGGGCCCGCTCCGAGACCACCGGCAGGAACCGCGGCTCGCCGTCGTCGTCGAGGGCGGTGACGTACTCGTGCTCCAGCTCGGCCCGGCAGGCAGCGATCTGATCGCCACGCCGCGCGGTCCAGCGGATCAGCTCGTGCGGCACCCCGGCGACCTCCATGACGGGCCGGCGCCCCGGGGTGACGGTGCGCGGCTCGGAAGCCAGCCCCAGCGCCTCGCACACCCCGGCCATCACCAGCTCGTTGTAGAGCGCGGAGGCGGCCACCGTGTGCTCGTGCAGGGCCGTGGTGTGGATCGAACCCCACTTTCCGTCCAGCCGCTGCCCCTTCACGGACAGCAGCACATGGTCATGGAGCAAAGGCCGGCCGGAGCGGGCCTCGTAGTGGCGGAAGCGGGCGGCGACCAGGCCGCCGGGCGGCCGCACCCGGTAGATCCCGTCCTTGCCGTACCGGATCACCGCCACCTCGTCCTCGACCCACTCCAGCACCCGCCCGACCGCGTCCTCGTGCGCGGCCTCGATCAACAGACGGGTCTCCTCATCCCCCAGCGCCCACAACAGGGAGATCGTCGGCTGCGGCCGGAAGACCAAGTCGACACCCGTGACCGTCACGCGGCGTCCCAGGGCGCCGGCCTTGAACGCCTCCTTCGCCGACGCCCCCTCGGCGAGCCGGTCGGCCTCGATCCGGTCCGCGTCCGGGTGCCGGCCCCGCTCCCCGAACAGGTTCCGCAACTGCGCCTCGGTGACTTCCTCACCCGACGCGAGTCCGAGCACGGCCAAGCCTCGGCCCATCCAGCGCCCCGCCGGAACCCCGGCCTGCTCCTGAGCGGCGCGCAACGCCGTACGCGCCGGGCGTCGCCCATCGCCAACCACGGTCTCGCGCAGGCAATAGCGGTACATCTGACCGGCCCGGACAACCCTGATATCCACTGTCACACAGACCACGCCACACAGCCCTGACCTGCCACAACGGCCGATCAGCAGGGCGTTCCGCCGGGCGGGAGCAGCGGCCCGACTTTCTTCTCAGGTGCCCGCCCGACGGGAAGCCCTCCGGGGCCGGAGGCGAATGTCATCGCTCTCCGGCGGCACTGCCCGGCGGCACTGCGAAGCGAGGGTCAGCGCACCCGACGCGAGGTGGCCGCGCGCCGGGTGCGCTGACCCCCGCTCAGGGGTCCAGGTCGTCCAGGAGGGCGCGGCCTCCTGCTGTACCCGGTCACCTACGGCTCCTCTGGTGGCTTGAGGGGCCAGTACGTCAGCGGGAGCGATGACGCCGAGGCGGGTTCGCCGAGGCCGGTTCGCCACGGGCGACGAGCAGTGTGCCGACGGCCCGAACGGATGAATTTTTGCCTCGCGTACGCGGGCGCAGTTTTAAGCGCATACGCCCAACTTGCCTACTGTTCGTGGCTCTTGACGTTTTTTCAGGCGTTATGTCACGTTCGTTTCGCTTGGCGGTTGTTAGGCCGAAGGGAGTAGCCGTGAGCGAGGTATTGACCGCGTCGGCGGTCGGGCAGGGCGACCGGGACATCGATCCGGACCGGGTGGCCCGGGGCGAGCCGCTGAAGGTCGTGGGCGGAGTGCCGGTGTACGACAGCGGGCGGGCGCCAGCCTTCCTGCGGACGAAGACCCAGCTGCGCCGGGGGCGGCGCAAGCCCGCCCCGGGACAGCGCCCGGCCGCGTACATCTCCACGCGCTGGTACGGGGACCGGGTCGCACTATGGGATCCGGAGCAGTCGGCGAGGATGCGGCCCCTGTCGGCTCTGCAGCGCCGGCAGATGCAGCAGCGGCGCACCTGCACGGCGTGCGGCGAGGTGTTCAGCTGCCCGGTGTGGGGGACGTGCCGGCCGTGCCGGGACCGCCAGCAGCGGCAGGCGGCCAAGCTGCGGCGGCGTACGTGCCAGGTGTGCGGCACGGTCTTCCGCCGTCCGGCGCCGCTGCGGGGCTTCAGCGGCGGGCTGTGCCTGGCCTGCGACGAGCGCCTCGAACGCGGCCGGAAGGTGGCGCGGTCGCTGGTGGACCACTCGTGCCGACGGTGCCTGGTGCAGCTGGTCCCGCTCGCGGTGTGGGCCGCCATGGGCGAGCGGGAGCGCGCCATGGCCGACTGGCACTGCACTCCGTGCTGGGAGGAGATCGACCAGGAGCGGGCGGAGGCACAGCGACAGGCGGACCGTGAACGCTGGAACGACCTGGGGCCCACCCTCGCGTGGGCGCAGAAGATCCTGGCCGAGCCGGAGGCGTACGCGATCGTGGACACCGAGACGACCGGCCTGACCGCAACGTCACGCATCGTGGAGATCGCCGTCACCACGGCATCCGGGAAGGTGCTGCTCAACACGCTCGTCAATCCCGGCGAGCCGATCCCGGCCGAGGCAACGGCGCTGCACGGCATCACCGACGCCATGGTGGCCGACGCCCCCTCCTTCTCCACGATCCTCCCCCGCCTCACCGAGGCCCTCGCCGGACGGAGGATCGTGATCTACAACCGGGAGTACGACACCGGCCGGCTGCTGTGGGAACTCCATCTGCACCACCGCGCCCGGCACACGGTGGACCTGACCAAGCACCCCCGGCACGGCGACAGGCGACACCCGGCCGCACAGGCATGGCTGGACGCACAGCAGTGGGAGGAGTGCGCGATGGAACAGTACGCCGCCTTCTACGGCACCTGGCACCACTACTGGCGCAGCTACACCTGGCAGCCGCTGGGCGGCGGCCACCGGGCTCTGGACGATTGCCACACGGTGATCACACGGGTGGAGGAGATGGCCGCCCTACCCCAACCCCTTCGACCCCGCGCCAGGGACGGGCCGCTAAATACCGCCGAGGGCCATGTCGGGCCCGGGCGGATGCAACAGGTGTGGTGCACGGAGCTACCCGTCTTGATCTTCTTCTTCACCACGCCCTGGAGGCGCCTCAGCTTCGGTGGTCACCGCGTGAGCAGCTCGACGGCGGGAAGCAGACGCATGCGTTCCGCCTCGGCTGCTGCCAGGCGTACGCGCACCTGGTCGGGGACGTCACCGTCATCTGAGGCGCGTTGCTCGGCTGCTGCGGCGTACTCCGCCTCAGCGCGGTGGTAGTCGTTGAGCAGCGCGGTTTCCTCCTCGTTGTACTGGCTGGCGGGCGCGTGCAGTTGGTGTTCGGCAACTGGGCTGGTGAACCCGGGGGCGTGGACGGGAGCGAGCATCGGGTACATGCCCCAGTCGTTGGAGTTCTTCTCGAAGGAGTTGTAGACGAACCAGCCCATGTAGACGCCGGAGCAGGCACGGATGTCGAGCTTGACCCACCGGTTTTCCTTCTCCTCGACGTGGGTGGCCTCGCTGTGGCTTTTGCGGACCTCGGTGGTGTGGGTGGTGATCTTCGACCAGCGGAACGAGGCGGTGCGTTTGACACTCATACCCTTGAAGTCGATGCCGGCCTCGGCGGTGAGGCCGAACTCCCAACCCTCCTGTGTCTGCGACGACACGGTGACGCTGGCCTCGTCGACGTAATCCTTGGCCATGGGTCCCTGGAATGGCTTTGCTCCGCACACGAAGGGTGCGACCCCGACCAGCTTCCCGACGAAGCCCACCTTGTTGTCCCACCGTCGGCAGATGAGGGCCGCCACATAGGGCCCATACGTCCCGACGTACGTCTCCCAGGGAATGAGGGGCACATAGCCGAGGGCTTTCTCCCGCCAGTCGTTGTGCACCTGCTTGATCTGGCTCTTGTCCACGTTGAATGCGGTCTTGACCTGTTGGTAGGCGTCGTCGAGCGAGATCTCTTTCTCCACCTGCGCCCGCGTGACGTAGTAGTCCCACGCCGCAACGATCCGGATCGGGTTCTTGAGGTAGTCCGAGTAGGGCATCTGGCTGAGGGTCATCGTGGGTGGGGCCTTGTAGCCGACCTGCGCGTCGGGCTTCAGGCAGTTGTACGAGCCGATGACGATCTGGCCATAATTGTCCTCTGGGTAGTTGCCCATGCGGCACTCCGTTTTTGTTCATCTGATGTTCCGGGTCCTCTCCATCCCCACGTATGCATTTGGCAATACACATCAATGGGGAAGTGACTTCCTTCGAGGTACCGCCTGACGGCCCCGAATGCCCACCGGCGCCGCCACGCCCTCGAACACCTCGCCGCCGGCATGCGCATGCCTCCGCAGCGGCATCGTCGATCAGTCCCACGACAATGTCGCCTACAACCTGCGGCCGTCCCTCTTCGACGTCCAACGACGCTTGCATCCGGCTGCGATTTCGAGCCCCGGGCAAGGGACGAACCGGAGGGACGGCCACCGAAGCGCAAGGTCGAACCGACCAACCACAGCGTCGGTCGCGCAGCCTGGTCCCTCACCTCTCCGGCACGCTCCCGGGCCGTGCAACCTCCCAGGGGGCGGGACACCGGTGCACGGAGCACGGGTCAGTGCGCCAGGCGCGCGGCCACCTCCCTCCGCACGCGCGCCTCCTCGCGCAGCACCTCGGCCAGGACGGCGCGGTCGACGTAGGGGGCGACGGCATCCAGGACCAGGCGCTGCAGCTCGGCCGGGGCGAGGGCTTCGGCTTCCCACTGGACCGGCTGATCGGGTCCAGGGCGTGGCGGTGGGCGAAGGCCGGCCACCGCGGGTCCCCCTTCTTGGCCTCGGCCGGGAGCATGCCGCGCTCGCGCATCTGCTGGTAGGTCAGGGCGATGCGGCGTGTGCGGCTCCAGCAGCCGGTGCGGGCCAGGAAGTCCCGCTCGCTGTCTTCCCCCGAGGCATCGCAGTCCCCCAGCACCAGAAGACGGTATTCCCGGACGTCGCTGGCCGCGCGGGCCCGTACGACGTCGACGTGGAACTGGGAGCCGAAGCCGCGGACCACCAGGACCGGAATGCCCAGCTCGCCGACCCAGCCCGTCATCAGCGTGCGCAGGGTGTCCTTCTCGGCCGCCAGGTACGGCGCACACCGCTGGCCTTGCGTCCGGTCCAGGCCGAACTGGTCGCCCCTCTCCTCCAAGAAGGCGTCCGCGTCCGGCCAGGCAGGCGGGGCGTGGACCTCGCGCAGGGTTTCGACCAGGTCCGGGAAGTCGCCCCGGCGCCGGGCCTCGGCGCACCGCGCCGACAGCCGCCGGTACATCGGCGGCGGGTTCGCGATCACGCCCTCGGCGACCAGGCGGTAGTGCAGCCGGCGCAGCGTGCAGTCCCCCGGCCCGCAGCCGTTCGCAATCTGCCGCGCCCACGCCACCACCCCGGCCCATCGGGCTCGCCGTAAGCCCATACCGGTACTACTGAGGATCTCCGCGTGATGTCGCGTGGCGGTTGCCCTCCACCGCAGGCCAGGACGTGCGCACCGGGCGACACCACGCCGTGAAGGTCGGTAGTACCGCGCCACGGCGTGTCGGGCAGAGCCGCGCCGCAGCCACTGGGGCCCTCCCGGCGGCAATCCGGTTCTCGGGAGGCGTCGCCGTCCCAGTCCCAGCGGCCCGTATCTCCCCGGCCGGGGCCCGTACAGCGCCCGGCCGCCGGCGCCGAACTGTCCAATCTCTGTCATCAGCGCGGCGCCCGTGGCGATCCCCTGCGGCGTCCAGCCGGGATCGGGATGACCGTGAAGCCGTGCGTGCTTCGGGTGGTTCAGGTCATGGCGGGCTTACGGCGCTGGGCTCTGTCACGCAGTTGCTTTGCGGGGGTGCCCCGTCACGGCAGTGGCGTGCCGGAATGGCTGTGGAAGGTTCGGTATCAGTCGGTATCGGACATATTTGCTGTGCAGGCTGCCGGTACATCAGTTTCCGCTTCGCGCAGGGCCTTCGCGCGACCTGGGGTGTCGTGCGGCTGGCATCGGTGGTTCGGCCTGAGCCGGTGGCCGCATCCCGCCGCAGAAGGGCCGTGGCCCACGGTCGGGGTGCGATCGGCACCCCGGCTTCCCTGGACGCGGTCTGTCGCCGCTCGTAGGTTCTGCGGTGACGGCGGCAGCGCGGTACGGCAGCCGGGCCGTGCCGGACGCCCGGCCCCGAGCCCCTCGGGAGGGATCGATGACGATCCAGGCAGCCTTCAACCGCTCCCAGATCAAATGGGACACCTATATGTTCCTGGGCAGCCAGTACCTGTCCTACGGCCTCGCCTCCAACACCGTGTTCGTCGGCCCTCGGAGTATCGCCGCCGGATGGCCGGGCCTCGCCGACACGCAGTTCGCCGAGGGCATCGACGCGATGGTCCCCTTCTCGTACCCGCCGGTCATCTCGACGGTGCCGGTGATCCCGACCGAGAAGGACTACGTCTACATCTTCCGCGGCGACCAGTACGTCCGGTACGACTTCGCCAACGAGAAGATCATCTACGGTCCGCTCAGCATCGCCCAGTGGTGGCCGGGCATGAAGGACGTCGGGTTCGACCGGGACATCGACGCCGCGTTCCTGGACCACCGGGGCGACTTCGCGCAGATCTTCGTGGACACCTACATCTTCTTCAAGGGGGACAAGTACATCACCTACGATCCCCGCGCGGACAAGGTGAGCGGCGGCCCCTACCCCATCGCCGACCGGTGGCCGGGACTGAAGGAGGCCGGGTTCACCCGGGACATCGACGCGGTGGTCTACAACGTCGTCGAGCCTTCGGCCCTGGGCGGTAACAGCCGACGGGAGTGCTACTTCGTCAAGGCCGACAAGGTCCTGCACTTCGACATCGAGGACTGGAAACCGCTCACCGGCGCCCGCAACATCTCCGACTTCTGGCCCGGCCTCAAGGGCACCGAGTACGCCGCCGCCACCCCCACGCCGCCCTACCCGCAGGTCAAGGCGCACGCCGACTTCAGGATCACCTTCAACAACCCGGGTGAGAACAACCCCAACCCCTACGGCTGGATCGAGCTGAAGACCAAGAGCGGCCAGCCCTTCCGGATCTGGACCCAGCAGAACCAGGGCCTCTCCACCCCGGCCCGCGCCAGCGCCGCGCCGTCCATGAACCTGCCGTTCACCTCGTCCGACATCGCGAGCGTAGGCGCCTACGTCGACGAGTACGACGCGCTCAGCGGCGACGACTACCTCGCCCGCGGCTCCAAGAACTTCGCCGGCAACGGCAGGTACACCCTGTCCTCCGACGACGGCAGTGTGGACATCGACATCACCGTCACCGACCTTTGACCTCAGGCCGCGGGAAAGGCCACGCTGTCTGCGGACCTTGTCGCTGAGCGTTCCCAGAACACGGTGGGCGGCTGTCGCGGACCATGAGCCGGCTGCCCTGCGTCATGACGCCCGTCACGAGAAGCCGACAAGGACGGTCGGGTAGGCCCGGACATGCCTCCGCGGCGCGCCTGCCGCGCCACCACAATGCGCGCTCAGCGGCGGACGCGCCACGCGTAGGACGCAGGGCGAACTACCGCGCCACCGTAGGCCGCGCTGTCCCGCGCCATACCACAGTGCCCCTTGCCGCCCCGCTTGCCGAACCCCGTGTGCGCGCCAGGCAAGGGGGCGCGGTCCCGGCGTGCCGCACCTTGCCGGGCGCGCGCACCGGCCCCGCAGGTCGGTCGCCGCGTTGCGCGCGGCCGGGAGCCGAGGAGGCTGGGGGGGAGGAGGTGAGGATCGTGGCCAAGCACAGCAGTGGAAAGGGCGGCGGGTCGAAGAGCGGCGCGGGCCGGCGCACGAGTCCGGCCGCGGCGTCGCGGGGGCAGTCCGCCGGTGCGAAGAACCCGGGCAGCCGTACGGCCGAGAGCGGCTTCGCATCCCGCGCCCAGTCGGCCGCGGCCAAAGGCGGTGTCCGTCGGCAAGTCGGCCGCTGAGACGCTGGAGCCCTTCGGTCAGGGATCCTTCATCGCGGCCGTCCGGTCTGTCGGCTTGACTCTGTCGGAGCTCTTGGAGCTTCCCGGTGCGGCGGCATGGGCAGCGGGCATGCTCGGTGGTTCCGCCGTCCGATGCGGCTGCGGAGGTGCCCGTCGTCCCTCCGCCCACGTTCCGGTGAGCAGGTCCCGTCTCTGGCTGCGCGGGTCGCGCGGGCGAGCGATCCAGGCGGTACGGCGGCGATATGGGCGCGTGACCGGCTGGACGGCTGTGGCGTGACGAGGACTTCGCCGACCGGTGCCCGCGGGAGGGGCGGCCGGGTCTCTCGCCCGCGCAGCCGGCCACCGTCTGTGTGCCGCGGTTCCTGCTCGGCCTGTCGGACCGGCAGGCCGCCGGGGCGGACCGCTGCCGCATCGGCTTCACCTACGCCATGGCCATGGAGCTGGACGATCCCGGCGTCCACCACAGCGTGCCGGCCGACCTCCGCGCCCGTCCCACCGAGCGCGAGGTCGAGCCGACCGCCTGCTCGACCTCGCGCTCGCCCGCCTGAAGGAGGCCGGTCTGGTGCGCGAGCACACCACGCAGCGCACCGATGCCATCCACGTCCTGGCCGCGGTGCGGGCCCCGACCCGCCTGGAACTGATCACCGAGGCGGTCCGCGCCGCACGGGAAGGAGTCCCCGGCATGTCCCCGCACCTGCTGGGCGAGCCGGTACGGGGACGGGGGCGCCGCTACGGCCGACCGGCCCGCCTGGGCCAGAACCCACCAAACCCAAGACCAGGGTCCTCGCCACCAGAACCTCAGCCTGCGGCCCGCTCCGCCCGCATGCACCCGGCCGGGCCCGACCGGATGTGCCGTAGCCGGCTTTATCAGGGTGCAGTGACGTCGCTTGTCGACGGGTTCGCGAAGCTCCCTGCTCAATGGATGTGTGGTGCTGATGAGATTCGGAGGCACTGGGGCTCTTGCCGGGACAGCGTCGGGATGCTCTTGGTGAAACGTACTGGTCATGCGGCAAGCGGGCACTGCAGTCATCCGCCGGTCGCACCGCTTCATCGGCCGTCAGACGGAGCCGAGTCGGCCTTCGGAGCGACGCTCGGAGCCCCCATGACTGGGATCTTCATTACTGCACAGGCCGAACAGCAGTTCATCCAAGCCGAGGACCGCCGATGCAGCAGCTCCAGCACGCCAAAGAACCCACCCCCGCCCACCCCGGACGATTACGCGTCGCATGGCGGGCGGCCCACGAGCCCGTCGCCGGAGTGTCACGACGGATCCGGCTCCTGGCTTACGCCGTGCCCTTGGCCGTCCTTCCTTCCAGTATCTGGCGGCTCCCAGCCGCATTCGGCGACGGTCGGGGACCCGGCGAACGGGCGTACATCGTCTTCCTGTCGGTTCTGTCCGAAGTCTTCGCGTTCGCTGCGTTCGGCCTGATCGCCCGCTGGGGTGAGGTGTTCCCCCGCTGGATCCCGATCCTTCGCGGCCGCCGGGTTCCGAGAAGGGCCGCCGTCCTCCCGGCCACCATCGGGGCCGCGAGCCTCACCCTCCTGTTCACCCTTTTGTTCATCGCCTCCGAGGTCAGGGGTACCACGATCCGAGGCGACGACCTGCCGGCCGACTACCCCAGCCAAGCCAGCGGCTGGGAAGCTGCTTGGTTCTACCTCTGCTACGCGCCGCTGACCCTGTGGGGGCCACTGCTAGGCGTGCTGACCCTCGCATACTGGAAACGCCGTTCCGCGGCCGAGAGGACCCCTGCAGCAGCGTGAGATCGCCGTCGCCCTGACGCTCGCTCCGAACGGCTGCCCGAGATGAGCGAAGCATTGATCACCCGGGCCTGCATCACCCTGATGCTCCGCCGGCCGCTCCGGCCTCCTAGCCGACCTGCAGAACGAAGAACAGGAAGCACAGGAAGCGCGACTTGGCTGCGATGACTTCGGGGAACAGCCCGGCGACTGCGGAACATCAGGATGCCGGCGCGGCCGCTCCACCCGTCCGGCTGGGTCACGGCTTCGAGCTCATGCTCCACCACTTGACCCCACACCGACCCGGCGGTGCCAGCCCCTCCCCGGCCGGGCACCCCGCGCGTACGGGCACAGCCGGACTCGTCGACATCAGCACCCCACGGTGATACGCGGCTGGTGGGAGTTGGGGAGCGACCTGGACGGCCTGGGGCGCCCCGGTGCGGGCGCCGTCGGCGTGGGCGCCGGCCCGGTCCCGGCAGATGATCTCAGCGCCGGGGTGTGCGCGCAGCCACGCGGCCAGGGTCTCGGCGTCCCGGCCGGGCAGCAGGTCCAGTGGCCGGCCGGTCTCGCAGTTGACGAGCACCGTGCCGTAGTACCGGCCGCGGCGGGTCGCGAAGTCGCCCACGCCCGGGACCCACGGCGCCGTCCGGGCCGGGGCGGACAGGGCCATCAGCAGCCGCAGCGCGTCGAGCGGCTGTTCACGCTGTGCAGACCTCCGCGAAACGCGCTCCGGCCCGCCCGGCCGGGGCGACCGCCATCGCCTCCAGCACCCGGCACCACACAGAGGCCCGTCGCCCGTATCGGACCGTCAGGCCGTCGACCTGTTCGAGGAAGGTACGACGCGGGCACCGCGCGTTTTCGCAGTACGAACGGCGGACCCTGAGCCGGATCAGCACCGGCCGGCCCCTGACGGTCCGTCGGCCGGCCGGCGTGCGTAGGCGCTGTGCACCCTGCGGGACGCCGTCGCGCAGTCCGGACACGGCACGCTGTGATCACGCGTTCCGGCCGCAGTATGGACCGTCCCGCCCGTGAGGGACACCCGCTCCACCGGCACCGGGCTGCGGTACGAGAACAGCACACCGACGAGCTCACCACACGACACCACGTGACTTAGGTGACGCTCCCTCACAAAGCTGTAATCTCGGTGATCGTCCTCACGGAAATCTTGCCTGACCCCGTGAAGCGCCGATAAAGCCGGGGACCATCTTCTGCGCCCTGCACACCGCCACTGATCCCGGTTCGTCTCCGCCTGTCGGTCAAGGTGCGTGCGGGGAGGGTCGCGTGATGGCCTTCCGGACGGCCGCTGGGCGCATGGTCCGTGCCACGGCGAGTACCAAGACGAGGACGATGAGCGCGCACAGCGCGTACACCGTGCGGGTGCCGGTGTACCGGGCGAGGAAGCCCGCGCCCAGCGCGCCGCCCGGGATCGCGAAGCCGAACGAGGCGAACACGCCGACGCTCGCCACCCGCCCCTGGTGGGTGTGCGGCACCAGGCGCTGGCGCAGGGCGGACATCTGGACGTTGGCCAGCAGGCCCAGGAACGCGTTCACGCCGGGTGCGGTGCCCAGCAGCACCGGCGCGGAGGTGCGGCTCATCACCCAGAACAGGGGGCAGGTCGCGGCGATCGACGGCAGCAGGATCGGCGGCACGCCGAGCCGGTCGCCGATGCGCGCGGAGAGCATGCCGCCCAGCATCGCCGCGACCGGAGGCGGTCATCAGCACTCCGAACCCGGCGGTGGACACGCCCATCTCGTCGACGGTCGGCAGCACGAGCAGCGATTGGCCGGCGCTTGGGGTGAGGTTGACGGTCGTGGTCACTGTCAGGAAGGAGCGCAGCAGCGGGTGCCACCCACCCAGGCGACACCTTGCTTGATCTCGGTGAGCATCGAAGTGCCGTCCGGCGTGGGGCCGGTTCCGGGGCGCTTGGGGACGGTGGCCAGGAGGGCGGCGCCGAGGACGAAGCTGGCGGCGTCGCACAGGAACGGGACGGCCCGGCCGATACCGAACAGCCAGCTGCCCAGGATGGGACCGAGGAAGTTGGTTCCGAGCATCTGGAGGGTGAACAGGCGGCCGTTCGCCCGCGGCAGGTGGTCGGCGTGCACGAGTGCGGGCAGCAGTCCCTGGGAGGCGGTGGTGAACAGGGTTTCCCCGATGCCGAGCAGGACCGCGACGACGTAACGGGATGCATCTTCTTGCCGTCATCTCGGGCGTGGATCCGGGAGAGCCAGGAGCCGTCCGGCAAGCGGCGCAGCACCGGCAGCACCCGGTTGACCGGCACCCGTCACAGCAGATGACAGCCGGTGGTGGTGATCGACTGCCATAACGGCACGCCAAGAAACTTCCGGTCGGCCAGGACCAGCCGACCGGGAACACAAGAGCGGACCAGCCGAGCGTCCAGAGTGACCTCCCCGGTGCGACAGCCCTCCACGTCCGGGACCGCATGGGTGCCCAGCTCGACCAGAGCGGCCATCCTCACCTGCGGGAACACGGCCTTGTCGACAGGCCGGGTATTGCCTGGGCGGCCGAACTCCTCGTCGTTGGCGACCGTATCGGCCGCATTCCAGCAGGTCCCGTCCACTGCAACACGTCGCAGACCGCGCCAGAAAACACCCGGTGCCGCGTTTGGACCGAGCGGCCGGGCAGTGGCAGCGAACAACACACGCAACGACCCCTGCCTCTACTGATCCCGTGCCCGGAACAACGAAGACTTCGCCGGAACACGCCAGTCACCCAAGACGCCGACCCCGCGCAGCCCCTCCACCAGATGCCGCAGCACCTCCAGATGCGAAGCAGGCGAGAACAACGCCAGAGCAAGCACGAAATAGACCGTCAGCCGGACCGGCAAACCGTCTCCATCGCTCACCCCGGCCACACGCCGCAACCACCCGGTCCACCAGCCCTGGCGGATACACCCAGGTCAGCACGCCAAGCCCCGCCAGCTCAGGCACACTCTCAGTCATCGGCACCACTCCGACACCGTGCCAGCAGCGTACGCCTACGAGTAACGCAACGGCATTGTCCCCAGGGCCTGTTAGGTCAGGCCTCCCGTCGCGTCGAGGGTGTGGTGGAGGGTGAAGGCGTTCGCGAGGTGGCGGCTGGTTTCGCGACTCAGGGCGTCGTGCTCGAAGGTGAGGGTGTGCCCGGAGGCGGTCAGGGTGGCGCGGTTGCCGGCCGCGTCGTGGGTGTAGGCCAGGTCGGGGCCGGAGGCCCGTACGAGTCGGCCGGCCGCGTCGTAGGGGAAGGTGCCGGGTCGGCTGCGGCCCCGGGGCCGTGCCCGATCCGGCGCCCCACAGGCCTCGACCCCGGTCTCCGGCGGGCCAAGCCCGGCGATCGGCGACCCGCGACGACATACGTACAAGACCGGTCGGTGGCGGCCCCGGCACCATCCCCGCATGAGTGAATACGCCATAGCGCACGCGCACGGAATGCATGTGGTCCACGACGGCCCGCGCCAAGCGCCCCCGCTGCTGCTCCTCCACGGGTCAGGGGCCTCAAGCGCCTTCTGGGGCCCGGTAGTCCCCGCGCTCGCCGACCGTCACCACGTCATCCGCGTCGACCTGCCGGGCTTCGGGCAATCCCCGCCCGCGCCGCCGTACGACGTGCCTCTCCAGGCACGCCGGGTGGCCGCCGTCCTCGATGGCCTCGGCCTTGCACGCGTCGTCGCGATTGGGCACTCCAGCGGCGGCTACATCGCCACCGCGCTCGCCGAACAGCGCCCCGGCCTGGTGCGGGCGCTCGCGCTGATCAGTTCCGGACCGAACCCCGCCGCGTTGCTCCCGCAGCCCCTTCTCCACCGGGTCCTGTTGGCCCCGCCTTTGGGCCCGTTCCTGTGGGCGCGGCGTTCGGACGCAACGATCCGCAAGGCCATCAGCATGACGGCCGCCCGTCCGGTGGACGTCCCCGACGATATGGTCGCCGCGCTACGAGGCATCCCCTACCGCGTTTTGAGGGCGGTGCTGCGCGGCAACGGCGCTTATATCGCCGAGCGCGGCGTGCCCGAGCGTCTCACTGACCTCCAGGTCCCCGTATTGGTGGTCTTCGGTGCCGCCGACCCCCGCTGGGAGCCGTTGTCGGCGCGCCAGTATGAGGCGGTGCCGAGCGCGCGGGTCGAACTGCTGCCCGGCGTCGGGCATCTGCCGATGTTCGAGGATCCGAAGGCGACCGGCACACTGCTGCTGGACTTCGCGGCAACAGGCGCTGACGTCCATCCGTGCGCCCCTGAGCCCTAGAGTGAACAGATGCTGTCATCGGGGAAACCCCTCTGGGCGGGCGTGGACATCGCGGTCCCGCGCTCGTCCGATCGGCTGCCGGGGATCCACATGGCCGGGTTCCACCGTTGCTCCCCCACGCTTATGGAGCTTGCCATGGTCGCGCATCCCTCCGTCACCATTCTCGTGGACCTGAGTGAGGAAGAAGGCCTCGGCTACGGCGCGCACGGGCGCGGCAGTGTCGTCGTCGGGCTCCTGCCGGGCAATCTGCGGGTGGGTGGCCGGGTGGGCGCATGCCTGCAGGTCCGGCTGGAGCCGGCCGTGGCGGCCGCGGTGCTCGGCGCGTCGGCCGAGCTCAGTGGGATGGCAGTGCCTTTGAAGGAGGTCTGGGGCCGCGAGGCCGCGCGTGCCGAGGACCGGCTGCGTGCCGCCGCATCGTGGGACGAGCGGTTCGCGATCGTGGCCGACATCCTCGAACGCCGGCTGGGCCCGGGCCCCCGGGTTGACCCGGAGGTCGCCTTCACCTGGCGGCGGACCCTCGGGCGCCGGGGACGGGTGCGGGTCGAGAACCTGGCGGACGAGGTCGGCTGGAGCCGCAAGCGCCTGTGGGCCCGCTTCCGGTCCCAGCTCGGCATCTCCCCCAAACACGCTGCCCGGCTGGTGCGATTCGACCACGCCGCCTACCTCCTGGCGGCGGGCCGCACCCCCGCCGCAGCCGCCGCCGAGAGCGGCTACGCCGACCAGTCCCACTTGCACCGCGAAACCAAGGAGTTCACCGAGCTCACGCCCGCAGCCGTGGCCCTCGCCCCCTGGCTCGCGATCGACGACGTCGCATGGCCGGCTTCCCTCCCCACCCGAAGCACCCACACGGGCGGCCCCCGTATTCCGGACCCCCGCTGACGTGGCTCCTGGCACGTCGGCCGGTTGCTTGCGGCGGCTGCGGGCATCGGCACAGGTGGCAGTTCCACCGCCCGGCGCGGTAAATCCGCACCTCACTCTCACGCGACTTCAGCGGACATTTTTTCGGGGCGGGCATGAGCAGGGCTCTTCTCTGTGAACCCGGCCTGACCGGCGGCCCCCGTTGGGTTCTTCGCGGTCCTGCAAGAGGGCCGCCGGTCTCCGGGCCCGGCATGACGGTGTCCCCCTGTCGAGGAGATGACCTGGGGCGTCACCGGGTTCGAGGACGCCGTTGGAGTCGCTGATGTGAACTCACAGACGGAATTCGCCGGACACTCCCAGCGCCGTCCTCTGCCGAAACGGTCAGCGCCGTCACGCTCATCGGGAAGGTGGGCCGAGCCACACAAGGCGCGGCAACAGACAACCCCCCACAGACACGTCGATGCCCCGGACCGCAAACACGCGCACGGAAGACACCGGTTGTCTGCGCGCGACCGGTCCCGCGCATGCCACCGGTTGAGCAGGCGATGGCGCCGGTGCTCATACGGATGATCCGTACGAGCACCGGCCACGCCTGGCTGCCTACCGGTCCGCTGGTGCGGGCCCTGCCCCGCCCAGAAAGACGGGGCCGAAAGCAGGGGCAGACGTTTCGCATCGGGCCGGGTGCCGACCTGATGAGTGGGTGAAACGGGTACTTCTCCTCGGCCATGCTCCGCAGGAGGGCGGTGGCGATGCCTCGGCCGCGGGCGGCGAGTTCGACGACGAAGGCCCGCTGTCCGGCCTGGGGAAGCCGGGGCGGGCGGAGGTTGGTGGAGGCCGTCCCGCCCGTGGGTGGCGCGTTCGCGGACGAGGATGTCCGCTCTCCAGGCCGCGTTTCGCGCAACGGCTGGTATTACTGGTGCATGCACGAAGAGGCCGCGCAGTCCGCGATCGATACGTTCATCTCCGCGTTCAACGCCTCGGATGACAGCTATGTGTCCGCGCTGCTGTCCCAGGCCCTGACCTCGGACGTGATCCTCTGGGGGCCGTTGGGGCGCAGTGAGGGGATCGAGGCAGTAGAGCGTTTTGTGCTGGACATCCGGCGCCACCCGGCGGGGACCGGCACGATGGTCCGCTGTTCGGGGGTGGACATGCCGGGTGAATGGGCCCGGTACCAGTGGGTTTTCACCACACCGGACGAGGGCCCCCGCCTGGCCGGCACGGACGTCGTCCACCTGCGGCGCAACCTCATCGATCAGATCGTCGTCTTCGCGGGAGAGATCCAGCCCGCCCCTTGACGCTCGTCCGGCACTCCCCCGGCGGTCCGCTCCGCGGGGGATTGGGCTCATGCGCCGAGCCACGCGGGGCTCGGGCATGGAGGGGACTGCGGGTCTCCCGGACGCGGAGCGGCCAGTGGGTGGCCGAGGCGTTCACGAGCATCCCGGTTCCCACTGGTAATCGGTGATCCCTGCCGCCGCCTGCGGTGGCGCGACTGTGTGACCGCGCCACCACAGACAACGGGGCCAACCTGGCTACACCGCGGGATCATCGGGTCGGTGCTGCTGATATGGCACCACCGTGCACGGGTCGGCAACCGTCGTCGTCTGGGGTGGGTCCGCGGATGCTCCGCAGGTCGAGGACGTACCCGCTCGGGGACGGGGTTCGGTTGCCAGGCATGCAGGAGGTTCCCCTTCGGTGTCCAGGGACTGGTCGTAGTACTCGGCGGTGGCCTGACGGCCTTCCCGCCAAGCGTGGCCTTGGCAGACGCCGGGTCGGGGGAGGGCCACTTCGCCCGCCGGTCCAAGGCTGAGCTGGTTGACGACCAGGAGGCCGGTCACTGATTCCAGGGTCACCGGTACGGTGCCTTCGGCCTCGGCGGGGCAGGTGGCGGCGGACCGTTCCGAAGGCGGATGACGACGTCGCCGTCCAGAATGCGATGGCCACCTCGTTTCGTTCAGGCGGCTTCCGCCGGATTCACCGCCCCTTTTGAAGCGATCAGCTTCGCGTCGAACGGAATACAACGAAGAAACCACGCAGCGATACCTTCGGCGCGGCGGCGGCCAACGGGAACGAGGGGTAGGTCATCCCGAGTCTCCGGTGTGCTGTCGTGGAGAATCAGCTCGGGCATCTTCAGCAGGATGAGAAAATATGCGAACGCCTGATAAAAGCCGGATGGACAGCTCAGGCGGGCAAGTTTCCGACGCGGCTTCGGCAGGTGTTTCACACGGACGTACCTGGCGTACCCACGCGTCATCCGCACCCGCACGCGGCCCCGGCTACCGCCACCGACCGCTGCCCAGGCTCTGGCGACTGTCGGTGGAGGTTCGCTCGGCTCGTGGCGTGCACGGCTGTGTCGTCCGTATACGGCTTGGTCACCGCGGCACACCGAAGCCGGCGAGCACGTCGGTGCCGATGTGATTCCTTTGTTCCTCGCGAGGGGGGCGGGGCGGTCCGTCGATCATCTGCGAGCAGGAGTGTGGCGCGGTACGGGCTGCGCCATGAGGACGAGTGGATTCGTGCCGAGGAGGATGTACGAACGAGCCGGGGGGCGGGCGGCCGGAAAACGTAGCCCGCAGGCGATCCCCGAATCCAAAGAGCAGCGACGTCCGATCGCCGCCTGGTGCATGCATCGACTCTCACAACTCGTGCGACGTCAGCAGCTCGGCTGTCCCATGCCCGAGACAACGAGGCACCGCCAGGCCGGCGACCGTCTTATCGTTGCTGCCGGCGCACCATCTCGGTAATCCAAATGGGCGCGAACGGGGACGTGCAGCCGGGAGAAGTCGGGTAATCCTTCAGCACCTCCAGGCGCTCGCCGATGTCGATCGCGCGGGAGCGGTACTCGGGGTGTTCGATCCCGATCTGAGCCAGGCAGTGGTTCATCGCCCACTGCAGGCGATCCGGGGCGTTTTTCATCTCCGTCTCAATGATGTCGAGTAGTCCGGAGAGATCGAGGTTCTCGGATTTCTTCCTCACACATTCGGCGGTCAGTGCCCAGCCGGCACTCGCGACCACCGGGTCCGGATCGGCGGACCAGGCCAGGCGCAGTTCTTCGGCATGCGGACTCTTCTTCACCACGTAGTTCACGAGCCAGTCCTGCACCTTGGGGGCGCGTGCCTCGCGCAGCATGACGTCCAATTCGTCACGCTTGAACGCCTTCGGGCGGCAGATCAGAAGCGCCAGCAGCCTCGCCGCGGTGTCACCGGTCTCCCAGAGTTGACATGCGAGCTCCTGCTGGGTTTTCAGCCGCTTCGCGAGTGCGCGCAGCTTGCCGAGGTTCACACCGTGATCGTCACCGTGTTTCTCGTTCACCTCGCGTGTCTTGGGATCCTCCAGCTCAGCCAGCTCTGCCATCACCTCGGTCAGCGTCGTCTCGGCCACGGCAGCCTCCTATCCGTTATGAGTGGCTTTCAGCCTACGACGGAAACCGACGTCTTGTCGTACGCGTCGGTCCAATGGCGGCCAGCATGACGAGATAGCGCGTCTTCATCACTCTGCTCGTCAGCTAGCTCGGAGTGGTTCTCCTGGAATTTTCGCCCGGCTTCCCTCCGATGCTTCGAGCGGCCATACTGCTTTTACCTTTCCCGGTCGGGAAAGGGATGGAGTCAGTCGCGCGCCAATAGGTGTGCGCGAGGAATTCATGGATTCGGGAAGAGATATTGTGGATTGTTCTGCTTACGGGAACAGTCCGTGGCCTCTTGTCGTCACGGTTCATCGCTGCTGGTAGCGGGCCGGTCGAGGCCGGGACCTTTCCAAGCCCTGGAGCTGTGCATGCGGCACAGCGGTGCCCGCCTTCGCAGGGTTTCGGGTGGAAGCGGTGGCGCCGCCCCGCAGCGATGATTCCGTAAAGCGCCGGTCGACGCCGCCGCGGTGGGTGATGATGACGCCACCACGCCGACCGAAAGACAAGGAGCGACTCCGATGAGCCGAGTGCCCCACCTCACCGCGCAGGCCCGTGCCGAGGCGTTGCGGAAGGCCGCCGCCGTCCGCAAGGAACGCGGTGCCGTCCTCGCCGGACTCAAGGGCGGCACCGTGTCCCTGCACGAGGTGCTGCGACGGAAGGACGCCGTGGTGGGCAAGACCTATGTCCGGCGGTTGCTGGAGTCGCTGCCCGGCGTCGGCAAGGTCCGCGCCGATCGGCTTCTGACCGAGCTCGGCATCTCCGAGCGTCGTCGCGTCCAGGGACTCGGCCCTCGGCAGAAGGAGCGGCTGCTCGAACTGTTCTCGTCCGCCGCCTGATCCGCGCGGGCCGGGGCCGGTCGGCTCTCTGCCGACACGGGTGCGATGGGGTAATGCGGGGGCCGTTGCCCGTTGCGGTGGCACCGGGCGCGTGCGAGCGTGCGGGTGGCCGTACGACGGCCGACGGGCGGCCCTCCCTGCCCGGTGGCCCCGGACCCGCGCGGGCGCGGAAGCCCGGAAGGCGCGAGCCCGGCGGTGGTCGCGTAACAAGGCCGATGATGCGCACCGCGCCACCGGGCCCGCCCGCCCCGGTCCCGGAAGCCGCCCGCCGAAAGAGGGCTGAGCGGCAGAGAAGGACCCGGAGTCCGGGCGCTCGCGACCTGACCCGCAACGGGAGGAAAGCAGTGCATAGGTAGGCTTTCGCGGTGCGATGGCGACGTTTGATACCGATGGCTGCTGCCGCCCCTCTCCTCGTGGGGTGCGGTCTCCTCGATCCGGTGGAGAAGCCGAAGCCGCTGGACGTGACCGCGCGAGTGCTCGGGGCTTTCCCGGACGGGCCCACGGCGGAGAAGGCCAAGGGATACGTACGCAAGGTCGAGAAGACGGATCGCGATGTCGTCAGGGTGACATTCAAAGGCGAGCTGCCGGACGGCTGGGTGCGCTACCCGGGAGATGACTGGCAGCACTACATAGCGGGTCTGGTGATGGATGCGGCGGACAAGAAATTGGGGCCCTGCCACCACCAAGTGACGGTAGGCACAGCCCATTACGGCTTCGGCAACTGCCACGCCGGCGGTCCCGGCTACAAGGACCCGCACTTCGGCTAGGCCATACCGTGGAATGAACTGGTGCGGCTGTGGCGGATCACGGTCGGGGATGCCTCGGCCGGCGCCGAGCGGGAGCGTGTCCGTCCGTTGCTGTCGCGCTCGCGGTGCGGCCGGACGCGGTGGGACGACCGGTTGGTCCACAACCGCGGCACAGGCTCCGGACTCATTCCTCCCCCGTCGGAGAACCTCTGCGCGAGGTCGCGGTGCCGGTCCGCGGCCTGCTTCGCCTGGGTGGGGCCGATGGTCGACCCCGCCATGCGACTCAGCCGTTCGATCTGCTCCGCGAAGCGCAGGTGCTCGTGCCGCGCGTGTTCGCGGCAGGCGAGGCAGGTGACGCGGTCCGGACGCGGGGAGGTCATCGCGTACGGCACCGTCAGTCCGCATCCCGTGGTGACGATGCCCGGCAGGTCGCCGACCAGGCCGAACGTGGACGCGATCAGGTCGCGGACGGCGGCATCGTCGCGGACCACCTGCGAATCGACATGGATGTGCGGATCGTTCCCGGTCATGGTCCCTCCCCGTTCGTCCCTGTCCTTCCCTGTCCTTCCCCGTTCGTCCCTGTCCGTCGCGGCGACCGGTCCGACCGAGGGCGCACCTGCCGGGCAGCGGTCCGCGGGATACCTCTGCCACGCGCCCGCTGAGCCGCTGCCCCGCGAGTGATGTGCCGGGCGGGGGCGTTGTTCATTGCGATCGGGTGCCGTCGTCGTGCCGTTCATCGTTGCGCTGTTCATCGTCGAGCCGTTCGTCGTCGGGCCGGAAGCCACCGGGGGTCTGCGGACGGTCGTCGGGATCGGTGGTGGTCGGGTGGGTCCCTCGCGGTTAATGGCTGGTCGTCGTTGGTCGTGCCTCGTTAGGCTGCGCGCATGTCCAGCCCTGAGGCATCAAGACTCTAGCCACCGGTTGCCATCCGGTGGCTGATCGCTGCGCCGCGTTGAGGTTTTTGGTGCCTTCGCGGGAGGGGTGGCCCGGGCTGCCCGCGGCCTTCACAGCCGCCATCGGATCGCCGTGAACGTGGGGCTGTCCTTCCCTGAGACGAGTGGCCCGTGTCGTGGCCTCGGCTGATGTTCCGCATCGCGGCTGGTCGGGCCCGTGGCGGGTGCGCGTATGGCGGGCGCGGCAGGCAGGTGGTGCGTCATTGCCGGGCCCTGTCGCCCACGGACAGGCATGCCAAAGAGGTGACGTTTCCCGCACGGTCTTCCGTTGCTGCGCCCGTACCCGGGTCCTGTCCGGTGGGCCGGGCGGCCGTGTCGCGGAGCGGGGGAAAGCGCGGACGGAAAAGGTCGAGAGAAGAGGATCACTGTGAGGACGGACGGGTGGGATCAGATCGTGGTCGGTGCCGGCTCGGCGGGGGCGGCGCTCGCTGCCCGGTCGGCCGCGAAGGGCAAGAGGGTGTTGCTGCTGGAGGCGGGGCCGGATTACCGGTCGGCGCAGATGCCCGGTATCTGGCGGCTGCCGAATCCGCTGCGGGCGCTGAACGATCCGGCGGCCGGTGCCCATTTGTTGCAGCGCGGGCTCGTCTCACGTCGTACGGAGGCACAGCGTCCGCAGCCGTATCTGCAGGGCCGGGGGGTGGGGGGCGGCTCCGCGGTCAACGGGCAGATCGCGATCCGGCCTCCTATGGAGGACTTCGCGGACTGGGCGGCCGGCGGGTGCGAGGGCTGGTCTCCGCGCGACGTACTGCCGTATTTCGTCAAGCTGGAGGACGATGACGAGTTCGCCGACGCGCCCTGGCACGGCAGCGGTGGGCCCGTACCCATTCACCGGACGCCGCGGCAGGAATGGGGCGCCGTGGACGACGCTCTGTGCCGGGCGGCGCTGGCGGCCGGGTACGGGTGGAGCGCCGACCTCGACGCGCCGGGGGCCACGGGCGTGTCCCCGTACCCGGTCAACTCGCGGGACGGGCGGCGGGTGTCGACCAACGACGCCTACCTGGAGCCCGCGCGGGGGCTGCCGCACCTCACCGTTCGCGGTGGGGCGACCGTCGACCGGGTTCTGATGTCGGGGCGCCGGGCGATCGGTGTGCGGGTCCGCGCCGACGGTGGGTGGCGGGAGGAGTTCGCCGATCGCGTCGTCCTCAGTGCCGGGGCCGTGCACTCCCCCGCGATCCTGCAACGGTCCGGTTTCGGCCCGGCCGGGCGGCTCCGCGCGCTGGGGGTCGACGTCGTCGAAGACCTCCCGGTCGGCGAGGGCGTGCAGGATCATCCGCTGTGCTTCGTCGGCCTGCCGCTGCGGGAACGGTTCGCGGCCTCGCCGGACGACCGCTACACCAATGTCTGCGTCCGGTACGGCAGCGGCGGGCCGGGCGCCCTGCCGAACGACATGATGTTCGTGGCCTGCAACCAGAACGTGCTGGCCCTGGCGCGCGCCGACGTCCGGCACGGGGCGGGGGCCTTCCTGGTGTGGCTCAACCAGGTCCACTCGCGCGGAACGCTGACCCTGACGTCGGCGGACCCGCTGGCGCAGCCCGTACTCGATCAGCGCATGCTGTCCGATCCGCGCGACCGGGATCGTCTGCGAGCCGGGGTCCGCGCGCTGCTGGCGCTGGCCCGGGACCGTCACACCACGGACATCGTGGACGGCACGTTCGACGAGGTGAACGCGCCGCTGCTGGCCGCGGTCGAGGACGACTCCGCACTCGACGCCCACCTGCTGCGTACGGTCGCCGACGGGCAGCACCTGACGAGCAGTTGCCGGATGGGCCCTGCGGACGATCCGGCCACCGTGGTCGATCCGATGTGCCGGGTGCTCGGCACTCAGGCGCTGCACGTCGTCGACGCGTCGGTCTTCCCTTCCTGTCCCCGGGCCAACACCAACCTGGCCGCCATCATGGCGGGTGAGCTCATGGCGGATCGGCTCGGCTGACGGGTGAACGGGCGTCGTCCGCCGCGCCTCGTCTTCGGCCGAGGCGCGGCCCGGCGGGGGCGCCCAGGGCGCGGGCCGCTCCCCGGCCGGGCGTCCGGGACTGCTCCTACCTTCCGGTTGCCCCGGTCGGCGCCGCCAGCCGCTGCACCTCGGCGTAGGACGGGGCCCGCATGTGCGTCGGCTGCCCGTCCCGGAGGGCCGTCGCGGTGTCCACGGCCGCCGCCAGGGCCGTGCGGTAGAGCAGGGAGCCGAGGCTGACCCGACGTACGCCCAGTGCGGCCAACTGGGTGAGGGAGGGGCCGCCCGGTGTGTACAGGATGTTCAGTGGGACGAGGAGGGACGCCGTCAGCGTGGCGATTCCGTCCGGGTCCGACAGGCCGGGCACGAATGCCCCGTCCGCACCGGCCTGTTCGTACAGGGCCAGGCGCTTCGCGGTCTCTTCCTGGTGGCGGCCGAGCCAGTGGGTGTCGGTGCGGGCGTTGACGAACAGTGCGGGCGCCGCGGCCTTGATCGCGGTGATCTTCGCGGCGTGCAGGTCCGCGGGGGCGAGGGTGCCGTCGGGGCGGCCGTCTTCCAGGTTGATCCCCGCCGCCCGCCTCGGACAGGTGCCGGGCGAGTTCGGCCACCTCCTCCGGGGCGTCGCTGAAGCCGCCTTCGACGTCGACGGTGAACAGGAAGGAGTCCTGCCCGAGTCGGCGCGCCAAGGCCAGTGTCGCCTCGGCCGTGGCGGCCGTCCCGTCCGGCAGGCCGGCGGACGCGGCCACGCCGAGGCTGGTGGTGCCGATCGCCGGGAATCCCCGCGCCGCCAGCGCGGCGGCGGAGGCGTGGTCCCAGGCGTTGGGCAGCAGCAACGGGGTGGCCTGGTGGTGGAGCCGGGCGAACGGGGTCAGGGGGCGTCCGAGCAGCCCCTCGGCGAGCGCCAGTCCGTGGGCCCGGCCGGGGCAGACGCGGGGCGGGGCGCCGAAGGCGAGGGGCACCGGGTGCGTGCGGTGGGCGGCCACGAGGTCCAGGAGCACCGCGTCGCCCTCGGCGATCTCCCGGCCGGCGACCGTGGTGGCGCGGGCGGCGACCCGTCGCATGGTCCGTATCGGGGAGTCCTCGCGCAGTACCCGGGCCAGTGGCGCGCCGCCGCTACCGGAGGCCACCTCGACCAGCGCGGCGGTCGCCTCGCATGCCTGGACGAGCAACCCGATGCGGTTGGCGGTGGCCTCCAGCGCGGTTTCGTCCGCCCGTTCCGGGGCCAGCCGCGCCACCAAGGCGGCCACCGCCGCGTCGGCGGCCGGGTCCGTGCCGCCGTCGAAGTACGCCCGGGCCACCACGGGCACCGACTCCGCCACCGCTTGGGGTTCCGGCATCCCCAGGGCCTGGGCGAGGATCCGCACCACCCGTGTCCGGATCTCCCCCTCCCGCCCCGCGCTCGCCGCCTCCCGCAGCGCGGCGGGCTCCAGCCGGGCGAGTTCGGCCTCCACCAGGGCCCGTCGGCGGCGATGCGGCTCCCCGGTGCTGAACCGGGCCACCGCGGCCCGCAGCCAGGCGACGCTTGCCCCGGCTCCGCCGTCGTCCGAGGCCGGCGGCTCCACCGTCAGCGCCGGGTCGGCGAGCGCCGCCCGTACGTCCTCGAACCGGTCGAACACATGCGTGGTATGCATCATGGTCCCGACGGTAGGGCCGTAACAGTTCGGCGCCGCCCGAACCGTCCTTGCGGCATCCTGGCCCCATGTCGCCCCTCGTCGAAACCGCCACCCTGCTCGCCGACCACACCCGGGCCGCCTTCTGCCAAGCCCTGCTCGACGGCCGCGCCTGGACCGCCGGTGAGCTCGCCCGGCACGCGGGGGTGCGGCCCTCCACCGCCAGCGAACAGCTCTCCCGCCTCATCGACGGCGGGCTGCTGGCCGAGGAACGCCAAGGCCGGCACCGCTACGTCCGGTTGGCCGGCCCCGAGGCGGCAGCCCTGATAGAAGCGCTCGCCTCGTACGCCCCCGCCACCGCCACCGCGCGACCGCGCAATCTGCGCCACGCGACGCGGCTCGGCGCCGAGGCCAAGGCCCGCACCTGCTACGACCACTTGGCGGGACGGCTCGGCGTGGCCCTGGCCGACGCGATGATCAAGCGTGATCTGGTCGCCGCCGACTCCGGGCTCACCGTCACCCCGGCCGGTCAGGCCTGGCTGGCCGACGCCCTGGGCTACCGCCACCCCGCCGGCGCCCGACGGCCCCTGGTACGCGGCTGCCTGGACTGGACCGAGCGCCGCCCCCACTTGGCCGGAGCCCTGGGAGCGGCCCTGTGCGCCGAGGCGCTGGAGCGGCGGTGGGTACGGCGGATCGGTACGGGACGCGCGGTGCGGGTCACCGAGGCGGGGAGCACGGCATTCGAGGACCTGTTGGGTCTGCGGGTGGACGAGCTGTTCCGTCCTTCCGTCCATGGAGAGGGGTGACGCGGAGGGTCTCCGCTACGAGCGGCCCGGCGACCAGGTCACCGGCAACGACTCCACCCCGTAGGCCGCGTTCAGCGGCGTGAAACGCAGATCGCCGACGGGGACGGTGAGGCGGAGGTCCGGCAGGCGGCGCAGGAGGCGGGGGACGCAGACGCGCAGTTCCATGCGGGCCAGTTCGGCGCCGAGGCAGTAGTGGGGACCGTGGCCGAGGGCGAGGTGGGGCAGCGGGGCGCGGGTGACGTCCAGGCGGTCGAGGTCCGGGCCCAGCGCCTGGTCGCGGTTGGCGGAGGGGAGGTGACACAGGACGTACTCCCCCGCCTTGATCGGCTGTCCGGCGACGGTGACGTCCTCGGTCGCCACGAAGACCTTGCCGAAGGCCACCACCGAGAGGTGCCGGAGCAGTTCCTCGGCCATGTGCTCCGGCTGGGCCCGGCCCTCGCGGACCAGCGCCGCCTGCCGGGGGTCGAGGACGAGCAGGAGCAGCGACAGGCCGAGGGCGCCGGTGACGGTCGCGTAGCCGGCGAGCAGCAGCTGGGTGGTGATGCCGACGAGTTCCGGGTCGGTCAGCTCCGTGCCGTGGGCGGTGATCAGGCGGCCCAGGACGCTGTCGTCGGGGGCTCGCCGCCGTGCGGTGACCAGGTCGCCGAGGTAGGCGTCCAAGCGCTGGAAGGCGCCTTCCTGTTCGGCGTGGATGGGGTGGAAGTCGTGCAGCAGCGCGAGGTCGTGGTGCAGCAGGCCGGTGTCCTCGTCGGGGATTCCCAGGAGTTCCAGGAAGAGGCGCCGGGGCACCGGCAGGGCGAAGTCCGCGATCAGGTCGGCGGGCGGACCGCCGCGCACGATGGCGTCCAGGTGCCGGTCGGCCAGCGTCTCGACGCGGGGGACGAGGGCCCGGGCCCGCTGGACGTTGAACTCGGCGGTGAGCATGCGGCGGATCCGGGCGTGTTCCTCGGGCCCGGAGGTGTAGAAGACGCCGGGGCGCGGGGGCGGGAAGCCCTCCGGGGGCATGGGCGGTGGCACGGGACCGTTGACCGCGGCCTCGGAGCTGAAGCGCCGCTCGTCGGCGATCACTTGGCGGGCGTCGGCGTAGCGGGTGACCATCCAGGCGGACGCGCCGGTCGGCAGGGTGGTGCGCACGACCGGCGCGTGCGCGCGCAGCCGGGCGAACTCCTCCGCCGGGTCGAAGGGGCAGGCCCGGGAGCGGCGGACGAAGAGGGGGATGGAGGGATCCGGGGGATCGGTGGCCGGGGCGGTGGCCGTCCCGGCCGGGGGAACAGCGGTGCCGGGGAGGGTGGGACCGGTGTCTGTCAGATCTGTCAGAGCGGGATCGGTGTCGAGGGTGGTGGGGGCTGCGGGCCTCGCCGTGGCAGGAACGGTGCTTGGAAGGGCGGGGCCGGCGCCGGTGTCCCTATGGGCGGGGCTGGTGTCCGTGCGCGTGCGGTTGGTGTCTGTGCGGGCGGGGCTGGTGTCCGGATGCGTGCGGTCGGTGTCCGTACGGGCAGGACCGGTGTCCGAATGCGTGCGGTCGCCGTCCCTATCGGCAGGGCTGGTGTCCCAATGCGTGCGGTTGGCGTCCGTACAGGCAGGACCGGTGTCCGTCCGCATGCGGTCGGTGTCCGTACGGGCAGGACCGGTGTCCGAATG
>NZ_JBEXNM010000038.1:40142-80800 GCF_040611095.1 Streptomyces sp. NPDC003077
GTACGCGTGCGGTCGCCGTCCCTACGGGCAGGACCGGTGTCCCAATGCGTGCGGTCGCCGTCCCTACGGGCAGGACCGGTGTCCCAATGCGTGCGGTCGCCGTCCCTACGGGCAGGACCGGTGTCCCAATGCGTGCGGTCGGTGTCCCTATGGGCAAGGCTGGTCTCCGTCCGCATGCGGTCAGTGTCCGTGCAGGCAGCACCGGTGTCCGGATGCGTGCGGTCGCCGTCCGTCATGGCGGGCCCGGGGTGCCCTGTGGGGGGCTTGGAGTTCGTCACGGTCGCTGCCTCCTTGCCGGGTCCGGGGGGTGTGGGGCGGTGGACGCGTATGGGGGCGTCCCGCCCGGTGGGCGGCAGGCGGCGACGGCGTCGGCCACCAGCTCCGCTTCCTCGTGCATCAGATAGAAGTGGTCGCCGGGGAGGGTGCGGAGCCGGAAGTCGCGGGTGGTGGTCGCGCTCCAGGACCGCATGTCCTCCGCGGTGACGCGGGCGTCGTGCGCGCCCCGGTAGCCGACGATCGGGGCGTCGATCCGGGGTGTGCGGGCGGGGCGGTAGGCCCGCAGAAGGGTGAGGTCGGCCCGCAGCGCCGGCAGGAACAGTTCGCGGAGTTCGGGGGAATCCCTCAGGACCGGGTCGGCGTCCATGGCGAGGGCGGTGACCTCCGCGTCGTCCGCGGCGGTCGGCGGGCCGGTGGCCGCGCACAGGTGCGGGGCGGCGTGGCCGGAGACCAGGAGGGCGGCCGGGGTGGTGCGGGCGCGTTCGGCCATGCGGACGGCCACTTCGTACGCGACGGCCGCGCCCATGCTGTGGCCGAAGAGCGCCAGTGGGCGGTCGAGCCACCCGGTGAGCGCCTCGTAAACACTGTCCGCAAGCGTGTCCATGGCGGTGATGGGTGGCTCGGCGAGCCGGTTCTGCCGTCCCGGGTAGCAGACCGCGGCGACCTCGACGCCCGGGGGCACCCGGTCCTGCCAGCCGTGGAAGAGGGTGGCGGCCCCGCCGGCGTGCGGAAAGCAGATCAGCCGTAGCCGCGGGTCGGGCAGCACGCTCCGGCGCAGCAGCCAGCGGGAGGCCGGCGCGCCGGACGGAACGGTGCCGTGGGTGGACGGACGGGGGCGGGGCTGCGGATGGGTCATGACGTGTGCTCCGTTCCGGTGGCGGCGGGGTCGCCGGGGAGGGCCGGTGCGGTGGTGGCCGACGCCGATCCCGGCGGAGCGCCGGTCGCCGACGGAGAGCCGGTCGTCAACGGAGCGCCGGGTCCCGGCGCGGGCGCTGCCCCCGCCGCCTCCAGTTCGGCCGCCAGGCCCGCGATGGTCGGGGCCAGGAAGACGGTCTGGACGGACAGGTCCACCCCGAAGTGGTCCCGGCAGCGTTGGACGACCTGGAGGGCGGCCAGCGAATGGCCTCCCAGAGCGAAGAAGTCGTCGTGCCGGCCGAGGGCGTCGGTGCCGGTGCCCAGGACGTCCTGCCAGATGCGCCGCAGGTCCTGTTCCAGTGGGCCGCCGTCGGCCTCGTCCTTGTCGTCCGCACCGGCCGAGGGCGCGGGGCCGGTGGCCGACGGCGGACCGCCGGACGCCGCGCCGTCGTGCTGCGCGCCGTCGCCGCCCCGGCCCGTCTCCGCTCCCCCGTCCGGGACGGCGACGGTCTCGGGCGGCACGGTCGAGACCACCACGTGGCCGAGCGCGAGCACGCCGGGGCACCGTTCGAAGGCGTCGAGGGCGGCGGCCGGTTCCAGGCCGCCCAGTGCCGCGCCGTCCCCGGCGAGCGCGCGTTGGCGGCGTTCGCCCGCGCGGCCCATGCCGACGCCGTTCCAGCGGTCCCAGCCGACGGCGAGGACCGCCGGGCCGCCCTCGGTGCGCGCGGCGGCGCGGGCGAAGGTGTCCAGGAAGGCGTTGGCCGCGCCGTAACAGGCGAGCCCGGGGGCCGTGGAGAACGCCGCCAGGGAGGAGAAGAGGAGGACGAAGTCCGGTCGCGCGCCCGTCTCCTCCAGCGCGTCGAACAGGGTGAGGGTGCCGGTGGTCTTGGCCCGGAGCGTCCGGGAGACGGCGTCCGGGGTGAGCAGTTGGGTCAGGCCGCCGCCGGGTTCGCCGGCGGCGTGGATCACTCCGTCCAGTCCGCCGAAGCGGTGCAGCGCCTCGCGGAGCACCTCCTTGATCTGCGGCCCCTCGGCGACGTCGGCGCCGCGTACGAGGAGTTCGCCGCCTGTGCCCGCGAGTCCGGCCGCCAGGTCGCGGGCCGCGTCCGGGTTCCGGCCGACGAGGACGACGCGGGCCCGGTGGCGCCGGAGCAGGTGGCCGGCCAGCAGCCGTCCGACGCCGCCCGTGCCGCCGGTGATCAGGTAGCGACCGCCGTCGCGCAACGTGCCGTCCGTGGTGGCGGGCGGTGTGGGCAGCGGTTCGAAGCGGCGCACCCAGCGGTGTCCCGCGCGCAGCGCGACCGGTTCCGGCCGCGCGGGGCGGGCGAGTTCCGCCACGAGGGCCCGGGCCCGGGCGCGGTGTCCCGTTGCGTCCGGTGGGGTGGCCGGGTCGAGATCGACCACGCGTACGGTCACGGAGTCGAGTTCAGCGCGGAGCGCGCCGGCCGCGCCGATGGTCAGCGCCGCCCAGGGGTCGAGCCGTTCGGCGCCGGTGACGTCCAGCGCGCCCCGGGTGACCAGGGTCAGCTCGGTGGTGCCGGCCGACCCGGTCAGGGCTCGGGCCAGGCCGGTGAGGTCGCCCAGCGGCGGGCAGCTCGCGGTGGTGAGCCCGCCCCAGGTGCTGATCACACGCAGCGGCCGGGCCGGGTCCTCGTCGGGTGCCGCGAGCGCCCGCGCGTACTGGTCCGGGTCGCGGGGGTCGATGGTGATCGTACGGACGTCCGTGTCGGGCTGGGCCCCGGTCTCCGGCCGGGCTCCGGTCCCCGGCCGGGCTCCGGCCTCCGGCGAGTCTCCCGCTCCCGGCAAACCCCCAGCCCCCGGCAAGGCTCCCGCTCCCGACAAATCCCCAGCCCCCGGCAAGCCTCCCGCCCCCAGCAAACCCCCAGCCTCCGGCAGCACCCCAGCCCCCGGCAGAACGGTGGTGACGCGCCCGCCATCCGCCATCAGTTCCGCGCGGACGGCCTCGCTCAGCGGCCCCCCGTCGGAGAACAGCACCCACCGGTACGCCCCGGCGTCCCTGGCGGGCGCGACGGGACCCGGTTCGAGGGCGCGCTGCCAGGTGACCCCGTACCACGGCCCACCGGGCGTGGTGGGCGAAGCGGCCGGGCGGTCCGGTGACGGGTGGTGGACCGTGGGCGCGAAGGGGTAGGGCGCCGCGGGGAGCAGGGGGCCGGGCTGGGGCCAGAGCGCGGGCAGATCCACCTCGACGCCGGCCTCCCAGGTCCGGGCCAGCGCGGTCAGCAGCACTTCGCGGTCCTCCCGGTCCTCCAGGGGGTGCCGCATGGTGGGGACGGCGTGGCCGGCTCCGCGGGCGCGGGCCAGCGTGGTCAGGGCGGTGCCCGGCCCGGTCTCCAGGAGGAGGCGGGGCGCGTGGTCCAGCAGGCAGGCGAGTCCGGCGTCGAAGCGGACGGTGTGGCGCAGGTGGGTCACCCAGTACTCGGGGTCGGTGAAGTCGGCGTCCGCCGTGCCGGTCACGTTGGAGATCAGCGGGACGGCGGGGTGGTGCAGGCGGGTCTTCCGTACGGTGTCGCGGAACGCGCCGAGTACGGGCTCCACGAGCGAGGAGTGCGCGGCGGTGGCCAGCGGCAGCGGGGAGCAGTCGACGCCGCGCGCGGCCAGGTGCCGCCGGACCGCCGCGATCCGCGCCGCCGGACCGGACAGCACGCAGGCGTCGGGGCCGTTGACGACCGCGAGGCACACGCCGTCGTGAAGCAGGGGTTCGACGTCGGACACGGTGGCGCGGACCACCAGCATCGCCCCGTTGTCGATGCCCGAGAGCAGCTCACCGCGCCGGCAGACGAGGGTGAGGGCGTCCTCCAGCGACAGGACGCCCGCCAGGTGGGCCGCCGCGTACTCGCCCAGGCTGTGCCCCATCAGGACGGAGGGGGTCACCCCGTAGGCGTTCAGCAGCCGGGCGAGGGCGATCTCGGTGATGAACACGGCGGGCATGGCGAGGCGCGGGTCGTCGTGTTCGCCGTTCACCGTGGGTGCGGGGTGCCGGTCGCCGCCCGCCGTGGACGCGGGGCGCCGGTCGTCCTGTCGCCCGGCTCGGGCGCCGGGCCGTGACGGCGCGCCGGTGTCGTCGTCCACCGGTACGGGGCCCCGGTACCGTTCGGTGGCGCCGGGGCCCGGCCGTGACGGTGCGGGGGTGTCATCGTCCGCCGCCGGCACGAGGCCCCGGTCCGGCCGCGGGATACGGACGCCCGCCCCTGGCCACGCGGCGGCGTCACCGTCCACCACCCGTCCGGGACTTGGGTCGCCGGACGTGACCGCACCGGACCCCGCCGGTACCGCCGTCCCGTCCTCCCGCGGCCACCAGATGGCGCGCAGGCGGCGGGCGGTGTCCCGGTCGGGTACCAGCGCCAGGCAGGCGTCCACGGTTTCCCGGAAGACCGGCGCGTCGCGGTACAGCTCGCGGCCCATCCCCGGGTACTGCGAGCCGCCGCCGGGCAGGACGAACGCCACCCGGCCCGCGCGGCCCACGGGGGCCGGGCGCGGGGTGGCCGGGCGGGTGCTCCACTCGGCCAGCGCGTGCGCGCGGTCGCGGAAGACGGCGGCCCGGCGGACGGGGAGGCGGCGGCGCCCGACGGCCAGCGTCCGGGCGAAGTCGGCGAACCGCCCGTCGGGGAGGTCGCGCAGGGCGCGGGCGCCGGAGGCGGCCAGTTCGTCCAGGGCCCGTTCGTCGCGGGCGGACAGGGCCAGGAGCTGCCAGTCCGGGGCGGGCGGGGACGGCGGGAGCGGGGGCGGTTCCTGGAGGACGACGTGGGCGTTGGTGCCGCCGACGCCGAAGGCGCTGACGGCGGCGCGGCGCGGGCCCGCGATGTCCGGCCACTCCTCGCCGGTCACGGCGGGGACGAACGGGCTGGTGGCGAAGTCGAGTTCGGGGTGGGGGCGGAACGGGAGGCTGGGCGTGGGCGGGATGTGCCCGTGGCGCACCATGAGGGCGGCCTTGATGAATCCGGCGATCCCGGCGGCGGCGTCGGTGTGGCCGACGTTGGACTTGACCGAGCCGATCCGGCAGCGGCCCCGGCCGGTGGCGCCCGCCGCGCGGTAGGCCCGGGTCAGGGCGGTGATCTCGATGGCGTCGCCGAGCGCGGTGGCGGTGCCGTGGGCCTCGACGTAGCCGATGGTGTCCGGGGAGACGGCGGCGTTCCTCAGGGCGGCCTCGATGACGGCCTGCTGTCCGGCGGTGCCGGGCGCGCTGTAGTGGGGTTTGTCGGCGCCGTCGTTGTTGACGGCGCTGCCCTTGACCACGGCGTACACCCGGTCGCCGTCCGCGAGCGCGTCGGCGAGCCGGCGCAGCGCGACGATGCCCAGGCCGTCGCCGGACACGAAGCCGGAGGCGTTCCGGTCGAAGCAGCGCACGTGGCCGTCGGCCGACCACACGCCGCCCGGCTGGCGCAGGTATCCCTGACGGCGCCAGGGCGACCAAGACACCCCGCCGGCCAGCGCCATGTCGCAGTCACCGGCGGTCAGCGCGCGGCAGGCGACGTGGACGGCCACCAGGGAGGTGGAGCACGCGGACTGCACGGCGAACGCGGGTCCGGTGAGGCCGAGTTGGTAGGCGACGCGGGTCGGCAGGAAGTCCTTGTCGTCCGCGGCCATCAGCACGTCCGCCGAGGTGCCCAGGAAGACGGAGCCGTCGGGGGTGCGGTGGGTGCCGACGGTCTGGCCCGCGTAGACGCCGACGCGCCCGGGGAACCGTTCGGGGTCGTGCCCGGTGTCCTCCAGGGCGTGCCAGGCGGCCTCCAGGAACATCCGCTGCTGCGGGTCCATGGCGGCGGCCTCGCGCGGGGAGTAGCCGAAGAACGCGGCGTCGAAACGGTCGGCGTCCCACAGGATCCCGGCCGCGGGCATCAGCGCGGGGTCGGCCAGGCGTTCGGGGCGGGCTCCGGCCCGGGTGAGTTGTTCGGGGGTGAGTTCCCGGATGCCGCGACGGCCCTCGGCGACGAGCTTCCAGAACTCCTCCGGCCCGGTGGCGCCAGGGAAGCGGCAGGCGATGCCGACGACGGCGATGTCCGCGGACTCCGGCTTCGCACCCGGTCGAGGGTCCTCTACGGGCGTGGAGCCGTGGCCGCGGCCGGTGTCCGCCGGCCCGTCGGTCGGTGACGTGCTCACGCGGGTTCCCCCTTCGAACGGCGCTCCGCCGGCGCCTGCGACGTCCTCACACCTGCTCCCCCGTCATCCGGCGTTCCGCGGGCGCCCGCCACCCAGGCCCGGCTTGGGCACCGGCCACGGCACCGTCGCCGTCACAGGCCCCATGACCGGCCACGGCACCCTCACCGGTCCCATGCCCGGCCACGTCGCCGTCACCGTTCCCGGCGGCACGCTCGGCCCGGAGCCGTTCCCGCCTGCCGTGCTCCACGAGTGCGACGAGCCGCCCCACCGTCCGGGCCTCGAAGAGTTCGACGGCGGCGAGCCGTATCCCCCACCGTTCGGCGATGGCGGCCTGGAGCCGCACCAGGTCCAGGGAGGTGGCGCCGAGGTCCGCCAGGGCGTCGTCGGGTCCGGCCGCGTCCACGCCCAGCACCGCGCCCACCAGCGCTGCCACGTCACCGGCCTCATGCGTGCGCCCGTTCGGCCCGGGTGCGTCGCGATCTCCTGCGGACGGTCCGGGCGCCGCGCGGTCGCGCTCGTCGCCGGACGGCCCGGGGGCCGGGTCGCGGGGCCGGTCGGCGAGGGCCGCCAGCGCCGCGCGGTCGGCCTTGCCGTGGGCGTTCAGCGGCAGCCGGTCCAAGAGGACGAAGGACGACGGGACGAGGTGCGCCGGCAGCAGCGCGGCCAGGTGGCGGCGCAGGTCGGCGACGGTGAGCGGACCGCCGGGCGCGATCTGGAGGTAGGCGGTCAGGCGTTCCGCCGACCCGGATACGGGGACGAAGGTCTCCGCGTCCGAGGCCGATGGGTGCGCCCCGCCGACGGAGGCCGCCACGCCGTCCTCGTCACCCTCGTCCTTGTCGTCCTCGTCCTTGCTGTCCTCGTCCTTGTCGTCCGGGACCACCACACCGTCCCTGCCGACAGACGCCGACGGATCCGCCGCCCCCGCCACCTGGACCGGCCCACCGGTCGCGGTGACCACGGCAGCCGTGACGCGCGGGTGCCGCAGCAGGGCGATCTCCACCTCGCCGGGTTCGATGCGGTAGCCGCGGACGTTGAGCTGCCCGTCGATCCGGCCCAGGAACAGGTACGCGCCCCCGGGCAGGCGGCGGGCGAGATCACCGGTGCGGTACAGCAGTCCGGGGCGGGCGGTGAAGGGGTCGGGCAGGAAGTGCCGGCGGGTCGCCGTGGGGCGGTTGAGATAGCCCAGGCCGACGCCGGGGCCGCCGATGTAGAGCTCGCCGCGTTCCCCGTCCGGCACGGGCACGCCGCGCTCGTCCAGGAGGTGCAGGGTGACCCCGGGCAGCGGGTGGCCGATGGTGGGCATGCCTTGCCCCGGGCGGCACCGCCCCACCGAGGCGCACACGCCGGCCTCCGTGGGGCCGTAGGCGTTGAACAGCCGCGTCCGCGTGCCCCAGCGCCGCACCAGGTATTCCGGCAGCGGTTCGCCGCCGGAGGTGAGGGTGGTGACCGGCAGCGGTTCGTCCTCGGGCAGCGTGGCCAGCAGCGAGGCGGCGCCGGAGAGGTGGGTGATGTCCCGCTCGCGCAGCAGCCCGCTCAGTTCGGGGCCGTGCAGGGGCACGTCCGCCGGGGGGACGACGAGTGTGCCGCCGCTGAGCAGGCTCATCGCCAGCTCCCAGATCCACACGTCGAAGGTGAACGGCGCGAACTGCAGCACCCGCGCCCCTTCGAGGTCCCCGTAGACCCGTTGGAGTCCCCGGGCCAGGTTGACCACCGCGCGGTGCGGGATCAACGCTCCCTTGGGCGCCCCGGCCGATCCGGAGGTGTAGACGATGTACGCGAGGGCGTCGCCACTACGCGGGTCGGCGGACGGCAGACCGCCGACCGGCCCGCCCGGCGCCTCGTCAGCCGCCGCGCCCGGCAGGCGACCGGCCGGCACGCCCGGCGCATCCGCGAGCAGCACGCCGAGTGCGTCTCCTGAGAGCGGGCCCGGCGGCGCCTCGGCGGCGCCGCCATGGGCGGACCGCCGGACCTCCACCCCCACCGTCCCCCCGGCCGCGCCCCCGAACGCCGCCACCTCCTCCGGCCGTACGCACGCCAGCACGCCCCCCGGTGCCGCGGCGTGCAGCGCGTCGTCCACCTCCCCGTCGGTGACCAGCGTCCGTATCCCCGCCTCGGCGACCACCGCCCGATTGCGGGCCACGGGGTGGGAGGCCGGCAGCGGGACGTGGGCGGCGCCGGCCAGCCAGACGGCCAGCACCGTGACGGGGAGCAGCGGGGAGCGCTCCATCGTCACGCCGACGACGTCGCCCCGGCGCACCCCGGCCCGGACGAGCGCGCCGGCCAGGTCGGTGGCCCGGTCGGCGAGCTCGCCGTAGCCGATCCGGCCCCCGGGGTGGTCCACGGCGGTCCGGCCGGGCACCGCCCGCGCCCACTGCGAGAAGAGGGCGAGCGCGCCGCCGGCGGTCTCGACTGCCGGGTCCGCGACCGCCCCGGCCCGGCCCGCGCCCGTCACGCGCCCTCCGCCGGTTTCGGCGCGCCCTCTCGGCGGGCGCGGAACTGTTCGGTGAGGATGGCGATGTGCTCCCGCCGGTGGCCCTGGTCCAGCGCGACGCGCACCCGGTCCCGCATCGCCTTCAGGTAGGACTGCTCGATCCCGGCGCGGTCGGCGGCCCGGGCGAGGTTCTCCAGCGCGTCGATGTGCGTGGTCAGCGGGGCCTGCTCGAAGGCGTAGTCGCCGCGTTCGATGAGGTCCAGGCCGACGCGGACGGTGTTCTCGAAGCCGGGGTCGTACAGCGGCACCGAGTCGGCGAACTCGCCGAGCGGGACGCCGATCCGCTCGGCGATCGCCGCGCACTCCACGAACCCGCTGACGAACGCGTAGTAGAAGGCGCTGGAGACCACGTGGTACGCCTTCGCGTACCGGGGTTCGCGGTGCAGGTGCACCTGGTTGCCGGACATGGCCTTGGTCACCGGGCCCAGTTCGGCGAAGTCCTCGGCCGATCCGCCGTAGACGGTGAAGCAGGTGTCGGTGCCGATGGCGTCCGGGTAGTTGAGGATGGCTCCCTCCATGTAGCGGCCGCCGGCGCCGGTGACGCGGTCCTGGAGCGGTCCCACGCTCTCGGGGACGCCGCTGGCGTGCTGGACGACCAGCCGCCCGCGCAGGTCGGCGCCGGACTCGTCCAGGACCTGGTGGGTGATCTCGTAGTTGAGCAGGCACAGCAGGCTGACCGGGGCGCTTTCGATCGCCTCGGCGGCGGTGGCCAGGACCTGGACGCGCGGGTGCCGGTCCGCCAGGTCCCGCGCGCGCCGCTCGGTGCGGTTCCACACCGCCACGTCGAGGCCGGCCGCGGCGCACGCCCGGGCCACTCCGGAGCCGATCACGCCGGTGCCGATGACGGTCACATCTGCCATGTCAGTTCTCCGCCCTGGTGAAAGTCATGATGACGCCGCCGACCTCCTCGGCCCGCGCCCAACCGGCGAAGGCCGCCAGCAGGTGATCGGCCCGCTCCTCCCCCAGCGCCGCCGCCAGCCGGTCGCGCAGCGCGTGCAGCCGGTCCAGCAGCCTGCCGAAGGACCCGTGGACCTGCTCGGTGATGTCCAGGAGTTCGGTGATCTCCAGCCCCGCCCGCCGGGCCACCGACAGGTGCGTGTGCGGCGGATCGAGTGAGACCGCGTTCACCAGCCGCAGGTAGGGGCCGATCCGCTCCAGCACGTCCGCGGTCGCCCGCCCGCGGACGTACGGGGTCTCGACCACCAGGCGCCCGCCCGGACGCAGCACCCGCGCGAGGGCTCCGTACAGCTCCGCGACGGCGAAGTGGGGGGTGCTCTCGAAGGCCAGCGCCGCGTCGAAGGCGGCGTCCTCGAAGGGCGGGTGCAGCGCGTCGGCGTATTCGAAGCGCACGGCGTCACCCACCCCCTGCCGCTCCGCGTACGCGGTCGCGGTGCGCAGCGCCCGGCGGTCGATGTCGATGCCGACCACGTTCGCCCCGGTGAGCTGGGCGATCCGGGTCGCGGGGCGGCCGTTGCCGCAGCCCACGTCCAGGACGCGGCTGCCCGCGCCGACGCCGAGCCTGCCGATGACGAGGTCGGTGAGTCGGCCGGTGGCCTCTTCCACGGGTGTCGGGTCCTCCGGCCCCGACCAGATCCCGTAATGCCGGTCGGGACCCGCGGCGCCTTCCTCAAGGGCCGTGAACATCTCGTAGGTGCTCTCGATCTCCTTGTGCGAGAAATTGCCGCGCCAGCTCACTTCGGCGACCACCGGACCCCCTCCACCACCGTTTTCCCCCCGGAAACCGGTCACAGGTACCGACTACCCGTTGCGGGTACGGACTTACGGTTACAGGTACGGACTTACGGACCCCATTTCCCCTCGCGGTCCGGACCTGTTTCCCTCCGCACGGCCCGGAATTCCTCCACGCGTTCCGTTTCTGTTTCCCCTTCACGGCCCGGCCCTCCCGCACGGGATTTTTCCTCATGGTCCGGCGCGTCCAGGGGACGTCTTCCGGATGATGCCAATCTCCTGCTCGGCGGGGCCGTGAAGTGCCGCTCCGGCGGTGGATCGTCGCATTCCGGCCGCCGCGGAGCCGGTACGGGACAACGCCGGTGCGCAACGATGCGGAACATGCGGAATCGGCGAGAGGAGGAACACCCGGCGAGCGCACTCCGCACAGCCCCGGCACCGAGCGCAAGCCTCGTGGAGCCGGTGCCGACCGTCAAGAACGGGTTCGCGCCACGTCACCGCCGCGAACACGATCTTTCGCCGCCGTCCGGAGGGCGTTCGCCATCGGAAATCGTGCGGCGCGGCGCCGACCGGAACCGGCGAGAACCACTCGGCCCACTCCCCGGCGGGCCGGAAAGGGACGTGCCGACGCCACAACCACCCCTTCCGTTATTCCCTTCCCTTTTCCCGGCTTCAGGAGACGGGGAATCGGCCATTTCTCCCGGCCGGGCAAGTGTGACCGAGGAAGGATCGCAGCCCGGCCGCCACGACACTAATGTCTTTTGGGAATGCCTTTCCGGCGGAGCGCGCCAGGCCATGGGACCCGTACGTTCCGCCGTCCCGAAGCACCCTCCACCGGATCCGCGAGTTCCACGGGGCCCGCACCCGCCGCACGGCCCGGCACGTTCCGCGACAAGGGCAGAAAACCATCGCAGGCAGGGATTCGACACTCTCACTGGAGATTCCGTGGACATGCGACCCGAACCGCTCGACTATCCTTTCTCGCAGCCTTCGGGGCTTGTCGTCGACCCCGAATACGAGCACTGCCGCAACCGCCCGGGACTGACCCGGGTCCGCCCGCCCTACGGCGACGAGGCGTGGCTGGTGACGCGTTACGAGGACATCCGGTTCGTGCTGCGGGACCGGCGGTTCGTCCGCACCCCGCCGCCCGGCGGCGACGAGGCGCGCCTGACGCCGCTCCCGCTGCAGGACAGCATCCTGAACACCGACGCGCCGCACCACGGGCGCCTGCGCCGGGCCCTCGCCCAGGGGCTCCGCTTCAACACCGCGCACATCCAGGAGCTGGAGGAGCTGGCCGGTCGGGAGGCGCGCCGGCTCGTGGCGCGCTGGACGGCCCAGCCTCCCCCGGTCGACCTCGTCGCCGCGTACACCAAGCCGCTCACCGTGGCCATCCTCTGCCCGCTGATCGGCATCCCGCGGCAGGACCTGGCCGTCTTCCTCGACTGGTTCGAGGGGTTCGCGGGGACCGGCCTGCCGCCCGAGGTCGTCGAGGACCGGGTCGCGGAGATCACCCGCTACACCGGCCGGCTCATCGCCGACCGCCGCGACCGGCCCCGCGACGACCTGGTCAGCCGGCTGGCCGCCCGCCTCGGCCAGGACGGCGGCCTGAACGCGGACGAGTTGGAGGAGCTCGTCAACGACATCCTGCTCGCCATCGACAACGTGGCCACGCAGCTCACCAACGCCTGCTACGTGCTGATGACCTCGCCCCGGCACTTCCGCGAACTGCGGGAGGACCGGGAACTGCTGCCGCAGGCGGTCGACGAGCTGCTGCGGTACGCGCCGTTCCCCTCCCACGTCACCTTCTCCCGCTACGCCACCGAGGACGTCGAGGTCGGCGGCACCCTCGTCCGCGCCGGTGAGCAGGTGCTCCCGGCGCTGCCCGCCGGGAACCACGACCCGGCCGCGTTCGCCGAGCCCGACACGCTCGACTTCCACCGGACCGCCAACCCGCACCTGTCCTTCGGCCACGGCGCCCACCACTGCATGGGCCCGCCGCTGGTGCGCATGCTGGTCAAGGTCGCCGTGGCCGGCCTGCTGGACCTGCCGGGTCTCCGGCTGGCCGTGCCCGAGGAGGAGCTGCCCTGGCGGAGCGACCTGATCATCCGGCGGGTGGAGTCGCTGCCGGTCGTGTGGTGAGCCGGTCGTGTGGTGAGAGGTGTCTCGCGGCGCGTCGTGGTGACGCCGCGCCGCGCTCGCGCGGCCTCGCGAAGGGCCCGCGTCGGTCCGTATCGCCTGCCTGAGAATGCCTGAGAAAAGCACGCGGAAGACGGGAAACGGAAAGAGCAAACGAAAAGGAGCGAGGTGGACGCCGGGCAGACCCGGCCTCCACCTCGCACAACGCTTTCGCGGAATCCTCCGCGCGCTTCCTCGTGTTTCTTCTTGTTTCCTCGTGTTTCCTCGCGCTTCACCGCGGTGGCGCCGCACTTCGGCGCTGCTCCGCGGCGCGTTCTTTCAGCTTCTTTCAGCGCATTGCCTCGTGTTTCCGGGCGGATTCGCCCCCGCTCCCGCCCGTTACCGCAGTGCGCCGAACACCCGGCTGCTGGGAGCGTCGGCCGGCGCGCCGGAGAAGAGGTCACGGCAGGCCACGAAATACTCTTCGGGGCTGATGCGGCCGTCGTTGTCGGTGTCGATGCTCTTGGCGCCGACGCGGGCGTCGCGGGTCGACAGGCCGAAGGCCCGGAGCAGTTCCGCGTACTCGTCCGGAGACAGATACCCGTCGTGGTTGGTGTCGGCGACGGCGAACTCGGCGTCGGTGATGGGACGGAGCAGCCCGTCGGCCGTCGCCGGCTTGGCGTTCCGCGCCATGTAGGTGCGCCATTCCTCGCGCGACACCCGTCCGTCCTTGTCCGTGTCGGTCAGCTCGTTGACGATTTCCCAGGACTTGGCGTAAGCGGAGTGCAGCCGCTCCCATTCCCGGCTGTCCTTGCTGTGTCCGAAGTGCGTCAGTACCCGTTCGGCCAGTTGCTGCAGATCCGAGGCCTCGATGTAGCCGTTATTGTTGATGTCCGCCAGGTCGAACCACTGATCCGACTTTTGCGCAATGATGCCGGCGACCATTTCGCTCTCCGTTCGCGTTGACGGCCAGCTGGACTCGCACGTCAAGAACTCTACTGAAAGCGAACTTGGCGGCCACCGCCAAATCGCGACATTCATCGCGCCAAACGGGAGTTCACGAGGGTGGCACCGTTTCTCGTGAGGGCGATAGGAGAGCCGGGGAAGGGGTGCGGCAGTGCCCACTTCGTTCTTCGTTCCGAGCCCGGGCTTTATGTCGTGGACTCGTCATCGTCGTGTCGTCGCTGGACCACTACGTCCTCGCCGGACCACCATGTCCTCGCCGGACCACCGTGTCCCACCGGGCCACGGAAACACACACGGGAATGCTTCCCGCCCCCGCTGCGGCTCGCACCTGACGTCAACGTCAGCTTTGAGCGTGGTGAGGTGCGGGCGGGAAAGCGAACGCCCGCTGATCGGACGACGGCCGTCCCCTGACCGGTCCGGTCACCCGCTTCGCCACGCACGACGGCGTCCCCGCCGCACCGCCCGCCGTCCGCCGCTGGTAGGTGCGGGGCGGCATGCCGACCAGTTCGGCGAAACGGGCGCTGAAGGTGCCCGGCAACGAGCAGCCGACCGCGCGGCAGACCTCGGTGACGCTGAGGTCGCCGCGTCGCAGCAGCGCCATCGCGCGCTCGATGCGACGCGTCATCAGGTAGGCGTACGGCGGCTCGCCGTAGGCGGCACGGAACCGGCGCTAAGCTGCCCGGCCGACATGCTCGCGCCGCGGGCGAGCGCCTCGACGTCCAGCGGCCGCGCGTACTCCCGGTCGATCCGGTCGCGCACGCGGCGCAGTCGCGCGAGGTCGTCCAGGCGCTGCGCCTCGGTGAGGGCGCGCCCCCACGCGGGGTGGCACATGTGAGAACTCCGTTCGTCGTCGTCCGCGCGCATCGCCGGACCGGGGCGGCGGGGATGATCGCCGGTGGGGGCGAAGCGCACTTCGTCCCACGGCGACGCACTACCGGCTCGTCGCGCATGACGGCACGAAACCCCCGGCCACCGCGCCCGCCGCGGCGGCCGGCTCCTCACACACCGGTCTCCGAGCGGCGTCAGCGCAGTTCCTGGACGCGGACCAGGTTGCCCGCGGGATCGCGGAAGGCGCAGTCGCGGACGCCGTACGGCTGCTCGGTCGGCTCCTGGACCACCTCGGCGCCGCCGGCCCGCACCTTCTCGAAAGTGCCGTCGAGGTCCTTGGTGGCGAGCAGGATCCAGCCGTACGTGCCCTTGGCCATCATCTCGGTGATGGTGCGGCGCTCGTCCTCGGTGATCCCGGGGTCGGCGGCCGGCGGCGCCAGGAGGATGGACGTGTCGGGCCGGCCGACGGGGCCGACCGTGATCCAGCGCATCGCGCCCTGCCCGACGTCGCTGCGGACCTCGAAGCCGAGGATGTCGCGGTAGAAGGCCACGGACGCGTCCGGGTCGGTGTGCGGAAGGGCGGTGGTGTGAATGGTGATGTCCATGTCCGTCACGCTAGCCGTGGCTCGCCGACCGATGCTTCTCGATTCCTGATCGGTTCGGCCGCGCGCTCGGCTCCCCGTCCGGCTCCGCGCTCGGGTGCGCGTTCGGCTCGGCTGCGCGTTCCGCTCCGCGACGCACTCGTACGTCCCGCGCGAAGACGAGGGCGGACCCATCCCCGGCCCGGCCGCAGGTTCTTCCCTGCGCCGCGCCATGATGGGTGCACCTCAGCAGCACCGCCACGTCCCGGCGCCTGACCGCAGGCCGGGCGCCGAAAGGAACGTCTCCGTATGACGCCCGACGACGAGCTCCGCACCTACGTGGCCGCGTGCCCCGTCACGCCGGATCTGGCCCGGCGGATCACCGGCCTGATCGCACTCCCCTGGGGCGACGAGCCCGAGGTGACCGGCGCGGCGCTGACCGCACTGGGCTGGACGCCGCCCGACGGCATGCCGCTGGACGCCTCCTTCGTCACCCCGCAGGGCCACCCGATCTACGGGGACTTCACCTTCGCGATGCCCTTCGCCCAGTTCTACCTGGTGGGCGGGGAGATATGGCCCGAGGATTCCTGGGGGACGCTGCCCGGCTGGCACAGCCGCCCCGACGCCGACCGGGCGCACTTCGACGCGCACGTCGAGGCCTGTGCGGGGGTTTTCGCCGAGCAGCTCGGTTCCCCCGCGTGCGACGTCAGAACGGAAGGGGCGGAATCCGGCGACGACGGGTCCTGGCGTTATGTCGCGTGGCGGCGCGGCGACGCCGTGCTGGCGATCGGCCAGGACCTTGAGGGCTACTCCTACGGGCAGGACGAGGAGGCCCGCGTCCACATCCGCCCCCTGCCGGCGTCCGAGCCCCTGCCCGCCCCCGACCGCTTCGCCGACTTCCTCCGCATCCACTGAGTCCGAGACCGGGGCGGCCCGCTGACCAGGGCAGTGCCCGACGCCCGTGACGGTGCCCCGAACGGCCCAGGCAGTGGTCGGTGCGCACCCCCTCCCGCTTGTCAGCCACGCGGCTGAAACCGGGGCTTCGAACGCGGCGAACCCGGCTTGATAGGCACGTCTTCACTTGCCTATCGTGAAAGTCATTGCGGAGGATGTCTTCAAGGCCCTGGCCGACCCCGCCCGTCGGCGCCTCCTCGACGAGCCGGCGGAACGGAACGGTCAGACGCTGTTCGGGATCTGCGCGCGGCTGGTGACGGTTTGGGACTGTCCCGCCAGGCGATCAGTCGGCATCTGGCTGTACTGGAATCCGCGGGTCTGGCCCGTTCGCGGCGCGAGGGCCGCTGCAAGTTCCACGACCTGCACACCGAGCCCCTTGAGCGCGCCCTCACCCGGCGGCTCAAGCCCGACATGCCGGAGATGGCCCATGAGGATCCACCTGACCAGCGTCTTCGTCGATGACCAGGAGAAGGCCGCGCGCTTCTACACCGATGTGCTCGGTTTCTCGAAGAAGCACGATGTCCCGGTGGGGGGCACGGACCGCTGGCTCACCGTGGTCTCCCCCGAAGACCCCGACGGCCCGGAACTGCTGCTGGAGCCCGACGGCCATCCCGCCGTGAAGCCGTACAAGGACGCGCTGGTCAAGGACGGCATCCCGGCGGCCTCCTTCGCCGTGGAGGACGTTCCGGCGGAGTTCGAGCGGCTGCGCGGGCTCGGCGTCCGCTTCACCCAGGAGCCGCTGGAGTCGGACTCGGTCACCACGGCGGTCCTGGACGACACCTGCGGCAACCTGATCCAGATCATGCACGAGGGGTAAGGGCCGGCTGTCGGCCGCGACCGGGGCCGGGATCACGCGCGGGACTCTGCGCACGACCGGTCGGCGGCGCCCGCGCGACGGCCTGCTCGCGCGGGCGGTCCCGCCGGACGGCCTGCGCTCCCGCCGCGCCACAGCAGGCGGAGTCCGAGTTCACCCCGGAGGGGCGCATCATCGGCGTCCAGGACGGGCACGGGCCGCGGCCCCCGGCGAGGGGTCGGCGAAGATGGTGGGGTCAACCGTCCCCGCCAGCGAGGAGCGTCCGCGCAGATGGCTACTTCCGCCCCCGGTTCGAGGCCGCCGACGATCGCCGACGTCGCCCGTGTCGCCGGGGTTTCGCGCACGACCGTGTCGCACGCCCTCAACGGGCTCGGCAAGGTCGACCCCCGCACGCGGGAGCGCATCAAGCTGGTCGCGGCGGAGCTCGGCTACCGTCCCAACCTCCGGGCGCAGCGGCTGCGGCGCGGGCAGGCGAGGGCCATCGCGCTCGCCTCCTCGATGCCGTTCGCGGTGGCGGGCGGGCCGTCGCGGCTCGGGTTCTACATGGAGGTCGCGGCGGCTGCCGCGGAGAGCGCCCTGCTGCACGACTACGCGCTCGTGCTGGTGCCGCCCGTGCAGTCCGGTCCGGCGCTGCACTCCGTCGACATCGACGGGGCCATCGTGGTCGAGCCGGACGTGGACGACGCCGCGGTTGCCCAGCTGCGCGAACGCGGGCTCCCTTATGTGGCGCTCGGCAGGCCGGTGGCGCCCGACGAGGACGCCCCGTACGTCGACCTGCGCGGCGGGCTGGTCGCGGAGTTGCTGCTGACGCACCTTCACGAGCGGGGCACCGTGCGGCCGGCGCTGATCATCGGCTCCGGTTCCCGGCACTCGTCCGTCGACGCGCTCACCGCCTACGAGCGCCTCGCCCGTCAGCACGGCTGGACGCCGATCGTGGCCAGGGCCCCGGAGTCGGGCGGGGAGCAGGCGGGGTACGAGCGGTGTGCCGCCCTGCTCGCCGAGCATCCGGAGGTCGACGCGGTCTGCGCCCTGGTGGACGCCTTCGCGGTGGGCGCCGTCCGGGCGATCCGGGACAGCGGACGTGCCGTACCGGACGACGTCATGGTCGTCACCCGCTACGACGGCTTGCGCGCCCGCACCTGCGAGCCGCCCCTGACGGCGGTGGATCTGCACCTGGACCGGGCGGCGTCCGACGCGGTGGAGCTCCTGCTCGGGCGGCTGCGGGGGGACACCTCCACGCCGTCGGTGGCGGTGACCCCGAAGCCGCGGGTGATCGCTCGGGCGTCGTCGGCACGGGCCGAACAGACGTGAGCGCGGCCCGGTTTCCCTGGGGGCGGTGAGCCGAAGCCACGGGGGATCACGCGGGCGTCGTCGGGACCGGCCGCCGTCCGGAGCGTGAACGTCGTGGGGAGACCGGCCGCCGCCCGGGTCCGGAGCCGACGACCGGCCCCTTACCCAAAACCGCCGACCAGCCCCGGCCCCGGACCCGAACTCGGCCCGCCCTCCCCCACCCCTCAGCCCCCCAGCATCAGAACAACCCCCGACACCAGCGCGAACACCAGCACGAACAGCCGCATCCTGCGCGCGTCCAGCCGGTGGTGCACCAGGCGGCTGAGCCACGCGCCGAGGGCGAGCGCCGGCAGCAGCAGGACGGCCTGGCCGAGCTCCGTCACCTGGGCCTTCCCCGTCGCGAACAGCAGCGCCAGCGAGGCGACTTCCCCGACGAGGAAGCACGCGGCGACCGTGGAGCGTAGTTCGGCGGGCGGCCGGTGCTGGTAGACCAGCGCGAGTGGCGGCCCGCCGACGCCGGTCGCGGTCTCCGTCAGCCCGGTCACCGCTCCGGCCCCCACGTAGGCGGCCCGCCCGGGCGTGAACGCGGGCGCGGCCAGGCTCACCACGGCCGCGAGCACGGTGGAGATGCCCACGAACAGGCCGAGGCTGCGTTCCGGGATCAGCCAGAGCACCGCCAGCCCGGCCGGGGTCGCCGCGAGCCGCGCCGCGGTGATCCAGCCCGCGCCGCGCAGGTCGAGCGAGGCCCGTTCGCGCCAGGCGACGTACAGGTTGAGCGGGATCATCGACGCCAGGACGAAGACCGGGACCAGGCCGGGGTCGAGGATGCCGGCCACCGGCGCGACGATCAGCGCGAAGCCGAGCCCGCTGCTGCCCTGGACGAACGCGGCGACGGCCACCGTGACGGCGAGGACCACCAGCATCTGCGTGCTCACCGCGCCATGCTCCGTTCCCGTGCCGCCGTGGAGGTGGGGTGCGCCCGGGTGACCCGCGCCTTGCCGACGGCGGCGCGGGCCAGTTCGGCGGCCCGCCGCACCAGCGCGGCGTCGTCCCAGTGCGTCGGCCGGCCGCGCCACATGCGCAGGCGTCCCGCGACGAAGACGGCCGTGATCTGGTCCCGGTTGCCACGCCGTACGAGTTCCCAGGGCAGATCCCAGGAGAGCGCGAGCTCGGGCGTGTCGATGTCGACGAGGAGGAAGTCGGCCGCCAGGCCCGGCGCGACGGTGCCGGTGCGGGCGCCGAGGCCGACGGCGTCCGCGCCGCCGCGGGTGGCGTGCTCCAGCCACGTCCAGCCGGCGCCGCACGACGAGTCGCCGGTGACCAGCCCGTACGCCAGCCGCTGGGCGAACTCGGCGGCCTCCGCGAGCCGGAAGCCGTCCCCGCGGGTGCCGTCGGTACCGAGCCCGAAGCGGATGCCGCGCTCCACCATGGCGGTGGCGGGCGCGACCGCGTTGCCCTTCCACGCGCTGGCGACGGGGTTGTAGCTGACGGCGGTCCCCGTGTCGGCCAGCAGCGTCAGCTCACGCGGCGTGAGGAGCGTGGCGTGCGCGGCGAGGAGCTGGGGGCCGAGCGCACCGATGCCGTGCAGGTGCTCCAGGGGCCGTAGCCCGTGCCGGAGCAGGGAGCGTTCGACGCCGGCGAGGTGCTCGTTGACGTGGATCTGCACGACGGCCCCGGCCTCGGCGGCCAGGCGGGCGGTGGCGCGCAGGGTCCGTTCGGTGGCGGCCTCGGGGATGGAGACGGCGAGGGAGGGGTGGACGAGCGGATCGCCTGCATATCGGGCGAGGTGCTTCTCGGCGCGGTCGAGCACGGCGGCCGAGCCGGACCTCCCGTCGTCCTTGCCGCCCCTGTCGTCCGCGTCGTCCGCGTCGTTGCAGATCAGCCCGAGGACGCAGCGGATCCCGGCGTCGCGCGCGGCCGACGCGACCACGTCCACGTCGACACCGGCGCGGGTGCCGGCGTCGGCGACGGTGGTGAAACCGCCGCGCAGCGCTTCGAGGGCCGCCAACTTGGCCGCCACGTAGGCCGCTTCCTCGTCCAGCGCGCCCTCCAGCGGCACCCAGACCCGCCGGAAGATCTCCGAAGGCTCCCCGAAGGCGAGCGCGGCGCCGAAGCTCTGGGTGAGGTGGTGGTGGGCGTCGACGAAGCCGGGCATCAGCAGGTGGCCGGGCAGCCGTACGGCCCGGAGCCGCGGATGGCTGCGCGCCAGTTCGTCCGCCGGTCCGACGTCCTCGAAGCGGCCGTCGCCGACCACGACGGCCCAGCCGTCGACGGGGCCTTCGGGCAGCAGCACCGCGCCCGGTATGAGCAGGAGCGGGCCGGGGGTGGCGAGGAGTTCGCGGTTGAGCTGGTTCATCGGTCGCTTTCCGTGCGTGCGGTGGTCAGCCGGGCGACGATGCCCGGCCGGACGTGGTGGAAGAGGACGTTGAGGACGGCGGCGACGAACGCGCCGACGGCGACGCCGCTTTCGAGGAGGATGCGGACGTTCGGCGGGAACCCGTCGTACACCCCGGGGACGAGGATCGGCAGCAGCCCGATCCCCAGCGCGACGGCGCAGACGAAGGTGTTGGTGTGCCGGTCGAGGTCGGAGCGGCCCAGCAACTGGATGCCGAGCACGGTGATGACGGCGAAGACGACGATGGCGGTGCCGCCGACGACCGCGGACGGGATCACGCTGATCGCCCGGGTGACGGGAGCCAGGAACCCGATGACGATGAGCAGCACGCCGGACGCGGCGGTGACGAACCGGCTGCGGACCCCCGTCACGCGGACGATGCCGATGTTCTCCCCGCTGGTGACCATGAGCGGCAGCCCGAAGAACCCGCCGAAGAGCGAGGTGAGCGCGTCACCCCGGATGGTCTTGGGCACGTCGGTCCGCCGGTCGATCTCCTTGCCGACGGCCTCGGCGTTGATGACGGTCTGGCCGGTGGCTTCGGCCATCGACGCCAGGCTGTAGAGCATCAGCGGCAGCGCGGCCAGGACGTTGAACTCGGGCGAGCCGAAGGGCATCGGCTGCGGCACGTTCACCAGTGCGCCTCCGGCGGCGCCGCCGAAGTCGATCGCGCCGGTCACGGCGGCGAGCGCGGTGCCGGCGAGCAGGCCGAGCATCACGGCGAGCTGGCGCAGGATGCCGGAGAAGAACAGGTAGAACGCGACGGTGAACCCGATCGTCGCCATGCCCAGACCGAGGTTGACGGGATCGGCGAAGCCCGGCGAGCCGGGCGTCCCGGTGACGAGGACCGCGCCGACCTTCACCAGATTGACGCCGACGATGACGATCATCGTGCCGATGACCAGGGTGGGGAAGAACGCGAGCAGCCGGGAGAAGACCGGCAGCACGACGAACGAGAACACCGCCGTCAGGACGACCGCTCCGGCGGCCGTGGGCAGCCCGTGCTGCTCCGCGATGGCGAGGAACAGGACGAGCGGCGCCCCGCCCGGCAGCATCACGAGCGGCAGCCGCGGCCCGAACTTCCAGGGCCCGAGCGACTGGATCAGCGATCCCACCCCGGAGAGCACGAAGGCCGCGGAGAGCAGATCGACGGTGAGCCCCGCGTCGAGCCGGAGGGTGGCGCTCATCAGGAAGATCGCCGAGATGGGCGTGGCGGCCATGACGAGGACGTGCTGAATCCCGAAGAGCAGGATCCGGCCGAGGGGGCGCTTGGCGTCCACGGGGTGGGGAGGGGGCGGCTCGTGCTGGTGGGCGCCGCCGGTGTCGGACGTGGGTGGAACAGCGTCGTTGACGCCGGTGCCGGTACGGGCCGTGGGCGGAACAGCCTCGTTGGTGCCGGTGCCGGTGCCGACCGTGGGCAGAGCAGCGCCGTCGACGTCGGTGCGGGCGTCGGCCGTGGGCGGATCGGCGGTATCGGTGGGTCGGTCGGCCGGGTGGGTGGCCGCTCCGCGGCCGGGGGCGGGTGGGTGGCCGGCGCCTGGCCGGCTCTGGTGAGGACTGGACACGTGCGGGCTCCGTTCGGGCGTACGGCAGCTCGGATTTCAGCCGCGATCCGGCCCTGGACGGAGAGCCAAATCGATTTGGCCAAATCGATTTGGCCGCCAGTATGTGAGCCCGCTGACCCACCGTCAAGGGTGATGCGCCGACGGCCCCGGCACCGCCGGGACCACCGACGCCTCCCCCGTCACGCAGCCCGTCGGCTACCGCGCGCCCCGCTCGGCCACCACCCGCCCGGCAACCGCTATGAGGCCCAGCCCACTCCCCCTACGCACGGCGCAACCCGACGTACTGCAGCACCGCGAACCCGCCCACCACCAGGCCCTGCAGCACCGTCCAGCCCGTGCCGAGCCCCGTGGCGCCGAGCACCCCGGACCACGCGACGACCACACTCGCGACGGCCCACAGCCCGTTCAGCGCGATGATCACCGTCACGGCGGAGCGATCGATTTCCCGACGCGTGGCCGTGCGCAGCACGAACAGCGCGAAAACGATGAGAAACACACCCACCGGGTACTGCACGGATCGCGAGAAGCCGAAGACGTCGTCCAGCACAGTGGCCAGGGATACATACCCGATTCCGTTGGCGCCGGTGAGGATGACGTCCAAGAAGAGCGCCCGTCGCAGAAATCCGCCGGGGCGCGCCGCGAGCGCCGTCCCGGTCTGCCGCTGCCGGGCGTGATCGGTCGAAGCCATCGAATTCTTCCTTTCATGGATCTGGAGGGAAATGGCACTGCCTGCCGCCGGTCGGCCGTTACGCTGACGCCCCGCCTCCGGCCCTTCCCCGGTTCTCATCCCGGGGTATCGAACGACATGACCAGAGGAATTCACCGGCCGCGAAGTACACACGAATTCGTCGGATCAAAGAGGCAAGGGCACCCTGCACCTGACCCCAACAGGCTTGCTTCGCAACGGCGTTGTGTGCCCACGCGCCCCTCCCCCGACCCCGAAAACCCGGCCAGCCGTCGGGACAATACCCGCCGGACGAAACACGAGAAAGGCACTCCAACTCTCCGATGCGTCCTGCCCGCAGGCTATGAACAGATCGGATGGTGGGCAATTACGTCACAGGTAATGCCGACCCTGAAACGGCACCGCCAGTTCCCCCGCCCCCCTCCCCCGATACGGCGACGCCCACGACCCGCGACAGCCGATCACCGGCTCCCTCCCGAATCGGCAAAGCACCGGCTCAAGACCACGCCGATCCCACGGCATGATGATCACCATGATCGAGATACCCGGATACGCGAGCGGCCCGCTCACCCACGAGCCGGAGCTGCTCACCTCGCCCCTCTTCTGGCTCGGCCACCTGTACCCCGTCGCTGGGAGCGAGGAGACGGAGGAGCTGCTTTTCGGCGCCGATGACGACGCGGCCGAGGAGTTCCACCGGCGGTTGACGGAACGGGAGGACTGGCCGGTCTTCACCGTTCCGCTCGCCGCGGGGCACCGCCTCCACGTCGTCTACCGCAACCTCCGCGACGACCCCGGTGTCGACTACCTCCTGTACCACCCTGCCTGGGAACGGGCCCTGCTCCTCGCCCGGAACGACGGGCATTTCATGGGACCCGCGCTGTCCTGGCCCGAACTGTCCGCCGCTTCCGGCAACGGCCTGCCCGGGGGCAGCACCACGGATCCCCGCGCCCGTCTCCTGCTCCTGCTGCCCGCGATGGGAGACGACGGCCTCCCCGACGACGCGGTACCGCACCTGGCAGACGCCCTCACGTCCGCCGAGGAGCCGCACGACCTCGCGGTCGCACTCGCCGAAGACCAAGGCCCGACCGGCCCCGTCTTCTGGTCCGCCGACAACGGATTCGCCGTCAACCACGGCACGTACTCCTACCGGAATCCGTCCAACGCCTTCGCTCTCACCGCGGCGGACCAAGCCCGCGTATCGGCCGCGTTCGCAGCCTGAGGACTGAGACGTCGTCGGCTCCGCGGCCAGAGCCTCCACGGCAGCATCCCCGGCAGAGAGCGGGGCGCCGATCGGTGCGTGCCCCGGGCGCGAAGCGCGACGGTTGGCGGATGCTCCCGTGCGGGGCGATCGTCAGGATGGTCGCCTGGACCCCGAACTCGAAGCGTTCATCCCGTTGTTCCCCGAGCCGTCCTGACCGACCCGGTCGCCGAGCGCGAGAACCTCCCCGACCTGGCGGGCCAAGCTGCCGCCACCGGACACCACGGGTCTGGAGATCGAGGACCGCACGGTGCCCGCCGACCCGGACGTCGGCGGTGCGGATCTACCGTCCGCACCAGGCCCAGGGCGCCGTCGTCTGGCTGCACGGTGGCGGATTCGTCATGGGCGACCTGGACACCGAGCACCCGTGGGCCGCGCGGATAGCGCATCTCTGCGGCGCGGTGGTGATCTCGGTGGGCTACCGACGAGCCCCCGAAGACCCGTTCCCGGCCGCCCTGGACGACGCCTACGACCGTGCTGGACTGGACGGCCGAACACGCGTCAGGACTCGGCATCGACCCGGCGCGGATCGCGGTCGGAGGCCACAGCGCCGACGCAGGGCTCGCGGCCGGGCCGGCCACCACCGCGCTGCACCCCGCCACCAGGCCCGGCCATCCCCACCCCACCCCACACCCCTCAGGGCTCGTTCAGGTACGCGAGAACGGCGAGGACGCGGCGGTTGCTGTTCTCGTCGTCAGTGATGCCGAGCTTGCCGAACAGGGAGGTGGTGTATTTGCCGATGGCGCTTTCGCTGAGGAAGAGGCGCCGGCCGATGGCCTGGTTGGACAGTCCTTCGGCCATGAGGCCGAGCACGGAGTGCTCGCGTTCGGTGAGCCGCCCCAGGCGCCGGTCCGAGGAGCCGCCGGAGAGCAGTTTGGCGATGACGGCCGGGTCCATGGCGGTTCCGCCCCCGGCGACGCGTTCCAGCGCGTCGATGAACTGATCGGCGTCGAACACGCTCTCCTTGAGGAGATAGCCGATGCCGCCGGCACCGTCGGCCAGGAGTTCGCGGGCATAGAGCTGCTCGACGTGCTGGGAAAGGATCAGGACCGGCAGTCCGGGCACTTTCGCACGGGCGGCGAGCGCCGCGCGCAGGCCCTCGTCCGACTGGGACGGCGGCATGCGGACGTCGATGACGGAGACGTCCGGCCGCCACGTCAGCAGTGCGTCGAGCGTCTCGGGGCCGGTGGTCGCCGTCGCCACCACCTGGTGTCCGTACGCCTCGATGAGGCGGACCATCCCGTCACGCAGTAGGTAGAGGTCTTCGGCTACGAGAATGCGCATGGCACCATCATCGTCACGTGGGTCGGACCGCCTGCCGGGCTGGTGATCTCCAAGCGGCCGTCGAAGACCGCGAGGCGGCGGCGCAGCCCCGCCAGCCCGCCGCCGGCCCGCTCCCCGGCGCCGCCCCGGCCGTCGTCCTGGACTTCGACGACGAGGCCGGTGTCGTCCCGGGTGAGGGAGATCCGCGCCCGGGTCGCGTGGGCGTGCTTGACCGCGTTGGTCAGGAGTTCGGCGATGCCGAAGTACACGGCGGACTCGATCGGCGCGTCCAGGCGCGGGGGCACGTCGGCGTCGACCGTCACGTCGAGCGGATTGTCCAGGGCGAGCGCGCGTACGGCGTCGACGAGCCCCCGTTCGCTGAGCACCGGTGGGCTGATGCCCCGGACCAGTTCGCGGAGCTCGGTCAGTGACGTGGCGGCACCGGCCCGCGCTTCGCGCATCAGCGCCTTGGCCTGGTCGGGGTGGGAGTCCATCAGCTTTTCCGCGGTCGCCAGGGAGAGCCCGAGCGAGACCAGGCGGGCCTGCGCTCCGTCGTGCAGGTCCCGTTCGATCCGGCGGATCTCGGCGGCCTGGGCGACCGTCGTGTCCGCGCGCTGCGCCGTCAGCTCGTCCACCCGGTCCGCCAGCACCATCGCGGGCGACGGGCGCAGGAAGCGGACGGCCACCGGCTCGATGGCCCGCCACGCGTAGGGGGCGGCGGCGATGGCCACGACCAGGCCGAGTATCCCGACCAGGCGCGGGGCGACCCCCGGCCGGCCGAGTCCGAGGACCGCCGCGGCCACCCCGGCGAGGGGGACGGCGGCGACCACGCCCGCGGTGAACGGCACGATCCCCGTGAAGCGCAGGTCGCGCCGGTTGGCGGGGTCCTGCCACCGGATCCGCCGCTTCTGGTCCAGGAGGGCGTCACGGCTGGTGCGCTCGTAGCCGAAGCCGTTCCACCAGTACCCGGTGGACATCCGCGTCACCGGCCCGGCCTTCCGGTACCCGGCGGGGACGACGGTGCCGGTCCACCTCGCGACGAGGAAGCGGACCGTCCGGCAGACCGGGCGGGACAGGCCGAGCGTGCCCACGCCCACCAGCACCAGCGGCGCCACCCACGACCACGGGTTCCCCGCCCCCCACCGGATCCCCAGCGCCACGGCGGCGGCCCACACGGCCGGGACCAGCATGCTGACGATCACCACCGCGCACGCCCGCACGAACCCCACGCAGGCGCCGATCCCCCACGACACCACCTGTCGCATGTCTCTTCTTCCTTTCCCTCTCCCCGGCGCGCCCACGGCTGTGGCATCCGCGGTTCCCGCGATGCGCCGGTCCCGGCCGGTACGGCCCGGTGCAGCCACTGTGCACCGCGCCCGGCCCGGCATCCCACCAGGTGGGCACAGGAGTGGGTCCAGCCCCACCCACCCGTGTGTCCAGGCGCATACCGCCCCACCCGCGCGCTCCCTAGCGTCGAGACCACACCGGAATCACCGACCGGCCGGAATCACCGACCGGCCGGAATCACCGACCGGCCGGAATCACTGAAGGAAGAAAGAGACATGGAAACCGCAAGCCCTCTCGCGCCCGAGACCGCCCACCTCGACCGTCCGCACGTCCGACGGGCCTTCGCCACGATGAAGACCCTCATCACCGTCTATGGGGCCCTCGGCGGCGTGGTCCTCGCCACGGTCGTCGTCCTGGCGCTCACCGGCCACCCGGTGACCTCGTTCCTGTGGGGCCGGTCGGCCGCCGTACTGGCGAGCGCCGCGGTGGTGTACTGGCTGACCGTCCGCGCGTCTCGGGGGGCGCGGTGGGCCTATGTCCGCGTGCGCGTCATCGCGATCGTCATGCCGATCGCGATCGTCGGCATCGACCTGATCCCCGGGATCTGCCCGCCGTGGTTCGCCGTGGCGCAGGCCATATGCGCCCTTCCCGTCGTGGCAATCGCTTTCCTCGTCAACGGGCCGGGGCCGCGCGCCGCTTTCGCCGCGCCGCGCTGACCTCGCGATCCCGTGTGGTGCGGCGGACCTGCTCGTCGGCACCGGTGTCCGGAGGGGACACCGGCGGCCGTCGTATGCGCTTCCCTTCCGGGCGCCGATCCGGCACAGCCGTGTCCGGTTCACTGGGCGGCCCGCGAGACGCCCTCCACGAGTTGGGAGAGGGCGTTGGTGATTCCTTGTCCGAGCGGGGTCGGGGCGATGAGGATTCCCAGCACCAGGACGATGATCGCGGTCACCGTCTGGTCGAACCGGCTTCTGGCCTGGACGCGGCGGCGCAGCAGCACGATGACGATGATGGCGAGGAACAACGCCAGGTTGATGGTCAGCATCCGTCCAGACCTCCCGCCGAACCGCAATGGGTCGTGCTCCGAAAGCAGCGGACGTCCACGCCGGTCTTCCTGTCTACCGCGTGCCTGAAAAGGCCGTGCCAATGATGCCGACAATTGACGGTAAAACAGTGCTGTGGCCGGAAAGTCCGGGTGAGGGGACTTGTGGGGCTATGGGTGGGCGAGGGTGTCCGTTGGCGTGCGGGAGCGTTGGTGCCCGGGCCGACACCGGGCCGGGATGCGGACGGTGCGGCGCCGGGAAGCAAGTCACCGGCGTCGCGTGGCCGTTCCGATCCGGTGTCGCACCTCTCGCTCGTGCGGCGCGCCGGGGACTCGGTGGCTGTCCGCACCGGGCGCCCCTGTGGCTATCCAGCCGACGGACGGGGCGCGCAGGCCACTGCCCGCAAGGTTCCCTTGGTCGTGACGACCGCCTTTCCGTCACCCATGTCCCGCAGGCCGCCGATCCTCCGAGCCACCCAGGACCGCTCCCGGACCCGCCCGTCCCGCCCCACACGGAAGAGCACACCGTGCTCGCCGGCCACCACGAACCCGTCCTCGGTACGCACCACACCGGGCGCCGAGGCGTGCTCGGTGTCCACCCGCCACAGCGGGGACCCGTCGGCGGGATCGGCGACGAGGTATCCGGCGCGCGACTCCCGCAGCCACAGGGCACCGCCGACGAGCCGAGGCGCCTCGGGGAGGAGATCGGCGTCGTGCCGCAGGAGTTCCTCCACCCGGCCCGAGGGCAGGTGAAGCGCCACGACGGAACGCCGTCCGCACCGCGCCAGGCAGCGGTCGGGGCCGAGGGCGGTGAACACCGGACCGGGCTCGCCGTCGGCCAGCGGCTCGGGCAGCCGCCATCGGGCCCGCTCGCCTCCGTCCCGCGGGTCGATCAGCCAGGCTTCCCGGTCGTAGCCCAGCAGGACGCCGCCGCCCCAGGGCAGCGGTAGCGCCGTACGCACGGGCGTCGGTGTCCGCCACACACGGCTTCCGTCCCGGAGGTCGAAGGCGGCCAGCGGGGTGTAGCCGCGCCAGCCACCGACGAGCACGGTGTCCGCGACGGGCACGACGTGCCCGGAGTGGTGGGGTAGCGCCACCTGCCAGACGACCGCCCCCGTCCGCGGATCGAGGCAGGACAGGTGGGCGGGCCGCTGCGGCAGGGCCAGGCACCGGTCACCGGCCACGACGAGGTCGCGGGGCCAGGTGCCCAGGGGAACGTCCCATCGCACGGCGCCGTCAGCGGCGTCCAGGCAGACCAGACGGCTTCGGCGTTCGTGCACCACGACGCTCCCTTCCGCCACGGCGAACGCCGAGGCGGAGCCTCGTTGGTGCAGTGGCCGCTCCCAGAGCGTTTCCCCGATCACCGGTCCAGTCGATCAGGTGGTTCCGGGCGGAGACAACCGGGTTACTGGCGACGGAGTGGCGTGCACGCAGCCGCCGCCCCCGTGTCCGGCACGGGAGCGCCGGACGCGCGCCTACGTCCCCAGGTCCGCCAGTCGCTTCAGCGCCTCGTCCACCGAGTCGCGCCCGGCGGGCAGCAGGGGCAGCCGTACGTCCGGGGTGGGGATGCGGCCCTGGGCGTGCAGGACGCCCTTGAGGACGGTGGGGTTGGGCTCGCGGAAGAGGGCGGAGGACAGGCGGGCGAGGGCGGGGCCGAGTTCGCGGGCGCGGGGGAGGTCGCCGGCTCGCCAGGCGGTGGTCAGTTCGGCGAACCGGTGGGTGGCCAGGTGCGCCGTGGCGAGGATGCCGCCCGCGGCGCCGAGGGCCAGGAGAGGGGACAGGAACAGGTCGTCTCCGGCCAGGACGGTGAAGTCGGGTGGGAGGTCGGCGAGCAGGTCGATGGTCTCGGCGTCGATGCCGCCCTGGGCCAGCTTGACCGCCGTCACCTTGGGGAGCCGGGCCAGCGCCCGCAGGGTGGCCGCGTCCAGGGCCTGCCCGGTGCGGTAGGGGATGTGGTAGATGATCAGCGGCAGGGGGCTGGTGTCCGACAGGTGGGCGAAGTGCGCGAGGACGCCGGACGGTGCGGGCCGGGTGAAGTACGGCACGGGTACCAGCGCGGCGGTCGCCTCCGGCCATCGGGCGAGCTCCGCGAGCGCTTCGCGTGTGGTGCGCGTGTCGTTGGTTCCGGTGCCGATGACCAGGGGCGCGCCCCGTTCCCGGCAGACGCGGGCGCACACGTCGACGACCGCGGCCTTCTCCGCGGTGTCCAGGGTGGCGGCTTCCGCGGTGGTGCCGAGGGCGACGAGTCCCGTGGCGCCCGCGTCCAGCACGGCGTGTGCCAGGCCTTCGAGGGCGTCCTCCGCGATGCGGTCCTCGGCGGTGAACGGGGTGATGAGGGGGACGTACGTCCCGTGCGGGGAGGGGTGCTGAGGCATGGGACGAGGGTGGCCCCGGACGATCGCGTAGGTCCAGTTCGCTTTGCTGAGCCAGAGCGTAAGCTGAGCTGATGCTCGACGTGCGCCGACTCCGCCTGCTGCGGGAACTGTCCCTGCGCGGCACCATCGCCGCGGTCGCCGAGGCGCTGGCGTTCACTCCCTCGGCGGTCTCCCAGCAGCTCAGCGCGCTCGAACGCGAGGCGGGCGTCCCGCTCTTGGAGCGAACGGGGCGCCGGGTCGCCCTCACCCCGGCGGGACGGAACCTGGTCGGGCACGCGGAGGCGGTGCTCGAACGCCTGGAGCGGGCCGCCGCCGAACTCGTCGACGCCCGCGACGGCTTGGCGGGCCCCCTGCGGATCGGCACCTTCCCCACCGCCACCCGCGCGATGGTGCCCGCCGCGCTGGCCTCCTTGGCCCGTGACCACCCGGGCTTGGAGCCGATGGTGTCGGAGATCGATCCGGCGCATGTCGCCCATGCCCTGCGCGCGGGCGATCTGGACGTCGCCCTGATCCACGAATACGACTTCGTGCCGTTCCCGACCGAACCGGGCCTGACGACCGCACCGCTGTGCACCGAGGCCATGTACCTTGCGTCGTCCACGTCCACGTCCTCGTTCGCGTCCACGTCCTCGTCCTCGTCCACGCCCACGCCCACGTTCGCGCCTTCGTCCACGTCCACGTCCTCACCGGCGTCCGAGCAGGAGACGGGCCGGGCGGCCGACGGCTCGGAGCTCGCGCGCTGGAAGGACGCGCCGTGGATCACGGCGACCCCGGGGACGCTCTGCCACACGATGACGGTCCGCGCCTGTCAGGCCGCCGGCTTCACCCCCCGCGTCCGGCACCAGGTCGACGACTTCGGCACCGTGCTGGCCCTCGTCGCGGCCGGACACGGGGTCGCCCTCGTGCCGCAGCTCGGGGTCGCGGACCCGGGGCCCGCCGTGGCCCTCACCCGGCTGCCGGTGCACCGGCGTACGAAGGTCGCCTTCCGCGGCGGTGCCGCCCGGCACCCGGCGGTCGCCGCCGCCACCGAGGCGCTCCGTGCGGCCGTGCCGGAGGAGCTCACCGCCGCCGAGTGAGCGGGCGGCGGGCGCCGCGCGCGGTTTCGGGAGCCCGGCTCCCCGCCGTAGGGCTCCGGCGCCCGTAGTGGGCCGTGCTTCCGGAGTCCGGCGGGCTGCCGCCCGTGCACGGCGGCGCCGACGTCGTACGCGGGAGCACGGACGTGGTACGCATGCGCTTCCGGCGCCCCAACGCGCTTGTTTTATAGGTAAGTTGAGCCGTGTTCATGGACATGCGTGGGCAGGGGTGTGGTGTGTCGGAGAACCGGTCTTTCTTGTCGCGGCGGCGGTTGCTCGGGGTGTGCGGGCTGTCGCTGTTCACTGCTGGCGCGCCGATGGGGGGCGTGGCCGCCGCGGCGGGAAGGCGCACGGCCGGACGGGCGCGGGAACCCCAGCGTTACGTGCACGCCGGGCCGAAGGCGCTCGCCCTGACGATCGACGACGGGCCCGATCCCGTGTGGACTCCGCAGGTCCTGTCCCTCCTGAGCCGCTACGGCGTGCCCGCCACCTTCTTCCTGATCGGCTCGCGCGCCGAGGCGCACCCCGACGTGGTGCGGCGGATCGTGGCGGGCGGCCACCTGCTGGGCAACCACACCTGGTCGCACCCGGACCTGGGTGAACTGCCCGCGGCGCGCGTGCGCGAGGAGATGGAACGCACCGGTGAGGTCATCGCCCGGACGACCGGCGAGCAGCCCCCGGAGCTGTTCCGCGCACCCGGCGGGAACTTCACCCACGAGGCGCTGGCGGTGTGCGACGAGCTCGGGCTGTGGCCGGTGTCCTGGTCCGTCGATCCGCAGGACTGGGCGCGGCCCGGCACCGACCGGATCGTCGAGCGGGTTCTCGCGCAGACCCGGAGCGGCTCGATCATCCTCAACCACGACGGTGGCGGCGACCGGTCGCAGACCGTCGCCGCCCTGCGGATCTACCTGCCCCGCCTCATGGCCGCCGGGTACTGGTTCACCGTCCCCGGCCCGCGGGGCTGACGGGTCCTCACGGGGGACCGCTCGCCGGGCGGCGCCGGCCGGCCGCCGTTCCCGCGCGACCGTTGACGGGCCCCGCCCCGCAGGCGGGTGCCGCACGCGGCGGGAGGGGCGTTCAGGACATCTCGTCGCGGAGTTCGGCCGCGCGGCGCAGGGCGTCGCGGGCCGTCTCGCGTTCCGCCGCGTCCAGCTCCACGGCCTCCGCCTGGGCGAGCCACCGCTCGGCTTCTCCCGGGGAGCCGAGCTGGTGAGCCATGTCGGCGCGCAGGACGAGGAGCTGGACGCGCTGGACCGGGGTGGGCGTGCCGTCGGAGGCGAGGGCGCGATCGAGGACGCGGGCCGCAGCGGCGTAGTCGCCCTTGGAGTCGCCGAGCCCGGTCGCCTGGTACAGCGCGCGGGCGTAACGCTCGGACGGAACGGGTTCCCACTCGAAGTCGTCGGCGATGGGCTGACCGACCCGCAGGCAGTTGCCGCCGGGGTCGGTCATCAGGAACTGGCGCACCCCATAGGACATGTCCTTGAGCGGGCCGAGCCGGGGCAGGCCGCGGGTCGGGACCTTGCCCAGCGCTTCCTTGAGGGCGGTACGGAAGGACGCGTACAGGCCGTCCACGTCGTCGGTGAGGATGTAGCAGGTGCTGTACGACGCGGCGGGGTCGTACCCCTTCATGCCGAAGAACTGGAGTTCGATCGCGCGGTAGCGGACGGCCGCGAACGGATTGGGCCTCTTCTGCTGATGGGTGACCTCGAATCCCAGGGCCCGGTAGAAGTCGAGGAGTTCGTCGATCGAGCGGCACGGGAGGATGGGGATCACGGACTCGGCCATGGAACGGAGCGTAGGCGCGCCAGGCCTTGGTAGTCAACGTTGATTAGTTGGGGCGCCGCCCCCGGGCGAGCACACCGAGGCGCTCCCGACCGAGCACACCGAGACGCCTCCCGGCGCCCCCGACAGAAGAAACTCACCACCAAGGAAGAAATTTCGGCCGAGCGTGCATCCAAAAAGCCTTCTCGTGTGTCTCATGAGCAAGCGGCATGTTTATGTGGCCGCATCGCAGGGTTATTTGGAGTATTCATTTGAAAACCGGCATCAAGGGCATTCGTCGCGTTTCGGCGACCGCCGTCACGGCTGCCGGCGCAGTCCTGATCACCGGGGCGTTTGCCGCCCCGGCCCAGGCCGCCGCGCCCAAGCCGCCCACGATCGCCGCCAAGGGCGGGTTCGTGATGAACGACGGCAACGGGAAGGCCCTGTTCGAGAAGGCGGCCGACACCCGCCGTTCCATCGGTTCCACCACCAAGATCATGACCGCCCAGGTCGTGCTCTCGCAGCGGAACCTCAACCTGAACACCAAGGTCACGGTCGACAAGGCGTACAGCGACTACATCGTCGCCAAGACCGCCTCGTCGGCGCGCCTGATCGTCGGTGACAAGCTCACCGTCCGCCAGCTCCTGTACGGGCTGATGCTCCCGTCCGGGTGCGACGCGGCGTACGCGCTCGCCGACAAGTTCGGCACCGGCTCCACCCGGGCGGCGCGCGTGAAGTCGTTCATCGGCCAGATGAACACCACCGCCAAGAACCTCGGGCTGAAGAACACCCACTTCGACTCGTTCGACGGCATAGGGAACGGGGCGAACTACTCGACGCCCCGCGACCTGACCAAGCTCGCGAGCAAGGCGCTGAAGAACGGCACGTTCCGCACCGTCGTCAAGACCAAGTACATCAAGGAAAAGGTCACGACGAAGAACGGCGGATACCGCTACATGGAGTGGACGAACACCAACCCGCTCCTGAAGAGCTACGCGGGCACCATCGGCGTCAAGACCGGTTCGGGTCCGGAGGCCAAGTACTGCCTGACCTTCGCCGTGACCCGGAACGGCAAGACCCTCGTGGGTACGGTCCTCACCTCCACCTCGGGTCCCAACCGTGAGGCGGACGCGAAGAAGATCCTGGACTACTCGTTCAAGAAGTAACGCCGGGCGGCACAGGGCAGGGGCCCGCTCCCGACCTCGCGGTCGGGGGCGGGCCCCGTTCCGTTTCCGTCGCCGTGCCGGGCGCCGGGCCTCCGTCCGTCGTCGTCCCGGGCCTCCGCCCGTCCTCGTGCCGGGCCCCTGTCCGTCGCCGTGCCGGGCCGCCCGGCCGCCAGCACCGGCGTCGGCGCACCGGGTCGTACCCCCGCATCAACCGATCGGTTGATGCCGTCGCGAGCGGGTCGGGCGATGCCGGGCACCGGGGGCGGCGGCGACGCTGGGGGCATGCCGATAGTGGAAGTGCAGGGACTGCGCAAGGTGTACGGCGAACGGCCCGTCGTCGACGGGGTGAGCTTCGCCATCGAGGAAGGGGAGATCTTCGGGATCCTCGGGCCGAACGGGGCGGGGAAGACGACGACCGTCGAGTGCGTCGAGGGGCTGCGGGTTCCCGACGGGGGCCGGATCACCGTCGCCGGGCTCGACCCGGTGGCCGACCACGAAAAGGTCACCCGGCTGCTCGGGGCCCAGCTCCAGGAGAGCGAGCTGCAGTCCAAGCTGACGGTCCGGGAGGCGCTGGAGCTGTACGCCGCGTTCTACGAGCGGCCGGCCGACTGGCGGCCCCTGGCCGAGCGGCTGGGGCTGACGCCGAAGCTCGGCACCCGGTTCGCGAAGCTCTCCGGCGGGCAGAAGCAGCGGCTGTTCATCGCGCTCGCCCTCGTCGGCAACCCGCGCGTCGTCGTCCTGGACGAGCTGACGACGGGTCTGGACCCGCGGGCGCGGCGCGACACCTGGGAGCTGATCGAGGAGGTGCGGGACGCGGGGGTGACCGTGCTGCTCGTCACCCACTTCATGGAAGAGGCGCGGCGGTTGTGCGACCGGATCGCCGTGATCGACCAGGGGCGGGTGGCCGCGCTCGACACCCCGTCCGGGCTGGTCAGCCAGTCCTCGGCGGCCACCGTCATGTCCTTCGCCCCCTCCAGCCCGCTCGACGAGGCGGAGCTGGCCGCGCTGCCGGGCGCCGCGTCCGCGGCGTACCGGGACGGACGGATCGTCGTCCACGGCACCGACGAGACCGTGGACGCCGCGCTCTCCCTGCTCGCCCGGCGCCGGATCACGGCCCGGCAGCTCCGCGTCAGCGAGGCGTCGCTGGACGACGCGTTCCTCGATCTCACGGAAAAGAGGCTCTGATGGCTTCCACCGCTCCCCCGCGCGGGTCCGCGCCCGCGTCCGCGCACCGGTCCGCGCCCGCCCGCCGGTCCGCGTCCGTCGCCGTACTGCGGGCCGAGGCGCGCCTGTTCGCGCGGGAACCGGGCGCGCTGTTCTGGATCGTGCTCTTCCCGAGCCTGCTGCTGACGATCCTCGGTCTGATCCCGTCCTTCCGGGAGGTGTCCGCCGATCTCGGCGGGCGCCGCGTCGTCGACCTGTACGTGCCCGTGGTCGTCCTGCTCGCGGTGGTCACGGCCGGGCCGCAGGCGATGCCGCCGGTGCTCACCGGCTACCGCGAGCGGGGCATCCTGCGGCGGATGTCCACCACGCCGGTGCGGCCCCGGACCCTGCTGACCGCGCAGTTCGCCCTGCACGGCGCCGCCACCCTCGTCTCGGCCGCGCTGGCCATGGCGATCGGCCGGATCGCGTTCGGGGTGGCGCTGCCGGAGCAGCCCGCTGGGTACGTGCTGGCGCTGCTGGTGACGACCGCGAGCGCGCTGGCGCTGGGCGCGCTCGTCTGCTCCGTCGCGCGCACCCAGAAGATGGCGTCCACGCTCGGTTCGGCGGTCTTCTTCCCCGCCATGTTCACCGCCGGGGTGTGGATACCGGTGCAGGCGATGCCCGAGACGCTGCGGAGCATCGTTCATCTGACGCCGTTCGGCGCCGCGTCCGAGGCGCTGAACCGGGCGGCGGGCGGCGCGTGGCCTGCCTGGACGGATCTGGGCGTGACGGGTCTGTGGGCGGTGCTGCTCGGCGCCGCGGCGGTCCGCTGGTTCCGCTGGGAGTGAGACGGGAGTGAGGCGTGAGGCCGGTCTGTCTTGTTGGGAGTGAGGCGTGAGGCCTCGTCGGGAGTGGGGCGGGGCGGGCCGCCGGTGTGGCTGGGAGTGAGGGCGGGACGCCGGTTGCTTCGGGGAGGGGAGCAGGAATGGCGACGGATCACGTGCGGGGTTCCCTGGCGGCGGTCGGGTACAGGTCTCCCCGGCTTGGGAGGCAGACTCGGCTCATGCGATCGAGCCCTCTTGTGTCGAAGTCTCTCGGGTCCGCGGCGAACGAGAAGAACTGGGCGCGGTTCCACCGCTACGGTCCCTACGCCTTGCTGCTGCTGTCCACCCTGCTCGCCGCCGGGATCGCCGATACGTACATGAGCCGTGGCGAGATGTACGCCGCCGGCGGGCTGGTCGCCGTGGCGGTCGCGCTGCACTGGATGTGGCGCGACCTGCCGCCCGGTTCGGAGGGGGACCGTTTCCCCGTGTCCGGGCAACTGCTCTACGCCCTGCGGACCGCCATCGCCTTCGCCCTCACCTGGCTCAACCCCTTCTTCGCCATCTACGCCACCCTCGGCTACTTCGACGCCGCCTCCCTGCTGCCCGGCCGGCGGGCCCGCGTCGGGCTGCTGGTCACCGCCGTCATCATGGCGGGGTCGCAGTCCGGGGGGCTGCCTCCCCGCTCAGCCCTGCAGTGGCTGGCTTTGGGCATCCTGTACGTCGTCAACGCCTCGTTGTCCATGCTCTTCGCCTATCTGGCCGAGCAGGACGCGGGGCGCGTCCGGCAGCACATCGCCACCATCGCGGAGCTGGAGCGCGCCAACGCACGCCTGGAACAAGCCCTGCAGGAGAACGCCGGGCTGCACGCGCAACTGCTCGTCCAGGCGCGCGAGGCGGGTGTCGCGGACGAGCGCCGGCGGCTCGCCGCCGAGATCCACGACACCCTCTCCCAGGGGCTGGCCGGCATCGTCACCCAGCTCCAGGCCGTCACCGCCGCCCCGGACCCCGCGCTCGCCGGCCGGCATCTGGACCGCGCCCTCGCGCTCGCCCGCCACAGCCTCGACGAGGCGCGCCGTTCCGTGCACAACCTCGCCCCGGCCGCCCTGGAGCACGCCACCCTGCCCGAGGCGCTGGAGAAGACCGTGACCGCGTGGTCCGAACGCTCGGGCGTGGCGGCCCGGTTCACCGTCACGGGCGGTGAAGAGGCTCTGCACGGGGAGGTCGCGGCGACCTTGCTGCGGATCGCCGAGGAGGCGCTCGGCAACACCGCCCGGCACGCCGGCGCCTCCCGGGTCGGGGTCACGCTCTCGTACATGGGCGACGAGGTCGTCCTGGACGTCCGCGACGACGGGTGCGGCTTCGACGCCGGGGCCCTGCCGCCGCGTTCGGGCTCCGGCGGCTTCGGGCTCGCCGGGATGCGGGCCCGCGCGGAGCGGATGGCGGGCACCGCCACCGTCGAGTCCGAACCCGGCCAGGGGACGGCCGTCTCCGCTCGCGTACCGTTGGTCCGCCATGGCTGACCGCACCATCACCCTCATCGTCGTCGACGACCACCCCGTCGTCCGGGACGGCCTGCGCGGCATGTTCGCGTCCGCGCCCGGCTTCCAGGTGCTCGGCGAGGCGGCGACCGGCCCCGAGGGCGTCGCCCTCGCCCTGCGCCTGGACCCGGACGTCGTCCTGATGGACCTGCGGATGCCGGGCGGCGGCGGGGTCGCCGCCATCGCCGAGCTGACCCGCCGCGGCGCCCGCTGCAAGGTCCTGGTCCTCACCACGTACGACACCGACTCCGACACGCTGCCCGCGATCGAGGCGGGCGCGACCGGCTACCTCCTCAAGGACGCCCTGCGCGAGGAGTTGTTCACCGCGGTGCGCGCCGCGGCCGAGGGCCGTACGGTCCTCTCCCCCGCGGTCGCCTCCCGCCTGGTCTCGCACGTCCGGACGTCGGCGGCCCCGGAGCACGAGGCCCTGTCGGCGCGCGAACGCGAGGTCCTGGGGCTGGTGGCCAGGGGCACGTCCAACCGGGAGATCGCGGCCGAGCTGTTCATCAGCGAGGCGACGGTCAAGACGCACCTCACGCACATCTTCACCAAGCTCGGCGCGAAGGACCGCGCCGCGGCGGTGGCGGTGGCGTATGAGCGGGGGATCTTGGGGTGAGGAGGGGGCGTTTCGCCATGTCTACGGTGCGGTGCGGTACAGCACCTTTCCCCGATGCGGCTGCGCCCCCAGCGCCTGATAGAAGGCGAGCGCCGCCAGGTTGTCGCGGTCGGCAGTCCACTCGACTCGTGAACAGCCCCGCGCCACGGCCTCCTGACGCAACCTCTCCATGAACGCTGACGCCACGCCCTTGCGGCGGTGCGGAACCCTGACGAACAACTCCTTCAGGTACAGCGACGACTCGGCCCCCGCTGCCGGCCAGAGCAGGGAGAACGAGGCCAAGCCCACCACGTCGGTCTCATCGCGGCCGAGGAGAACCGTGGCGGCTGGGCGGTCGCCGAACAGCGCGCTTTTGATCTGCTCAGGATCTCCTGGTACGCGTTTCCCGCCGTAGTGCTCCTCGATTTCCCCGATCAGCTCAGAGATCACCTCGATGTCGTCGGCCGTGGCCTTGTCGATCACCATGCGCTCTGTCCCCCTCCTCAGCGGATAGCGCCAGCACCTCACGCAAGACCCGCACTTCCGGCATCCGTGCATCGGGCACCGTATCGAGCAGGCTGCGCGCGCGGTAGATGATCAAGGGCGATCGGTGCTCCCTCGGCACGCACGTGATGGTCTGCGCGGCGAGCGACACCGCGTCGGCCGGGTCGCCGTCGTATGCCAGACACGCGGCTCGGTCGAGGTGGATCAAAGCCCGGTCGGTGTGGTCCGTATCCGGATAGAGCGCCAGGGCCTCGTCCTGCGCGTCCCACGCACGGCGTGACTCGTGCAGGTGTGTCCAGGTGTTGCCGGTGTGGAATTTGAGCTGGGCCTCGCTGTAGCCGAAGGCGGACTGCGTGCGGTCCGCCGGGTCGAGCCGGGACAGCGCCACCTCCGCGCGGCGAAGGGCGGCCACGGCGTCCGAACGGTGCTGCCACACGCCGTGTGCCCGCGCTTCCAGAGGGGCAGCCAGTGCCGGGCCGACGCAAGGCAGTCCGCCGGCAAGGTGCTGCGCGCGCGTGGCCAGTTCGACGGCGCCGTGAATATCGCCGCCGTAGTAAAGCTGGTAGGACTCCTGCGCGTATGTCCACGACAGCGCGGCGCGGTCTTCCGCCGCAGTCGCCGCCGCGCGTCCGGTGCGCCACCAGCTCCGCGCGGCGGGGTCACCGAGCTTGAGCATCGTCAGGGCCATGAGCCCGGACATGTGGGCGGCAGCACGGACAAGGCGGCGCCGCGCACGGGGTGAGTGCCGACGTGCCAGCAACCGTTGCAAATCGCCGAAGTCCGCGATCAGCTCTGACAGGTGATCGGGTTCCGGCCGGTATCGAGTGGCGCGCCCGTGGCGGGCGACCGCGTACTCCCATTCGTCCAGAGAAGCGTCTGTCAGCGGACCGGCGGCCAAGGAGTCGACCAAGCCCTCCCGCAAGGCCGCTGCTTGGTCGGCGAGGGGTGCCGCGGCCGGCGCTGCGGCGAGAAGCCGCAATTCCCCGCCCGCGTCCAGTGCGGCGTCGAGCGCGGCAGCCATCTCCGGGCTTGGCGTACGGCGTTCCTGCTCCAGGTCGGCGATGTAGCTCTTCCCACAGGAGGCGAGCTCCGCGACCGCGCGCAGCGAGCGAGTGCCGCGCAGGCGTCGAAGGGCTCGTCCGAAAGTCTCACGCTCGTGGTGCATCGCGTCCTCTGTCCGCAGCGTCCGCTCCGCTGCGGACAGCGGCGGACACTGATCGTCTGGGCACCCAGGCTTCTTCTCGACACGCTACTCACAAGGGCCGATCACCTAGGGTGACGGCGGCACGTTGACGTCGGATCGAGGAACTACCGATGTGCACCACACCGAGCCACCCACCATCGAGTGCGGCTCTCCGCCCTCTCGCGTTCATCTACGACCGCGACGCCACCCGCGCGCACCGCCTCCTCGACATGAGAGTCGACGGCTGCCGCAACTACGCCAAACGGCGCGACTGGGACATCGCCGGCACCTGGCTCGACCGTGGCACCATCGCCCTCAGCTGCGACGTTCGTCCCGGGTTCAGCAGCCTCCTCGACCACATGGGCAAAGCGTCCCCCACTCGCAAGGTGCTGTGTCTGATCCACAATTGGGACCGCTACGCCAACGATCGCTCGTCCCGCACCATCTTCCAGCAGCGCATCGCACTGGCGGGCGGCTACACGGCAACCACCTTCGACGAGACGGACCTGAGCGACGTCGTCGCGCTGGTCGGACGACAGCAGTCCCGCTGACCCACAGCTCCCGCGCCGTCCTATCCCCCTGGCGACGGCGCGGGACGGGTCGGCCGCCCTCCCCAGGCGGCCGGCCCACCCAGCCGGGCGGCTCGCAAAGCACCGGCGGGCCACCCACTGCGCCGCGCCCCGGAGGGCGGCGCCGCCTTCGACGCCCGGCAGCCGTTCCCCGTCGCCCGCGATCGGTCGCGCACCCTGCTGCCCACGCCCCGGGTGACGCGCCGGGCGGTGGCGCTGGCGCGGCAGTACGACTGCGACAGCGTGTGGTTCGGGGCCGCGGCGCCGCTCGGGCTGATGGCCGGACGGCTGCGCCGGGAGACGGACGTCCGGCGGATCGTCGCCACCACGCACGGCCACGAGGTGTGGTGGGCCCGCGTCCCCGGCCCGCCGCGGCGGGCGCTGCGCCGTATCGCGCGGGGCGTGGACGCGCTCACCTACCTGGGCCCCGCCACCCGCGGACCGCTCGCCGCCGCGCT